>DALYFE010000074.1:7439-9148 GCA_031972195.1 Chlamydiales bacterium
TGTGCCATTTTAGGAGTGCCGCTTGTGATGCTGCCCGGAGTTGTGTTGGAAATGGTATAGTCCCAAAATCCTGTGCCGGCAGTGTATGTGGTTTGTCCGATCGTAGTCGTTGTTGTGACTGTGGGGACAAACCATCCCGACTGCATTTGTCCGCCGGAACTTGCCTGCACAAAATTGAGATTTTTATCGAAGAAGTAAGAATCCATGGCGTAAGAGCTGGTTGTATAGAGATAGATCCCTAGGTTTACGACGTCTTGCCGCTGCGTTGCCATTCCCCAAAGAATGATCGATGCATAAGCTTGAAGCGCCTCTCCGATCGAATTTTCATTATGGCCGCCGTTTCCTCCTGCAATTGATGCTTGGATTCCATCTGCCCATCCATGCCCTGCCCATTGGTCGAAGAAGTTCATTTTGGCAAACTGCATCGTCATGGAGTTGTCCGAATACCAATCGGTAACAGCCGGGTCGTATGCGATATCTTTTACAAGTTGATCGATTGCAGCGCCGTAATTTGAAGAGGCAGCCCACGGAGAACCTGTCCCTGCAAAATTATTCACTGCAGGGGGCGTGCTCCAAGACCCGTCATAGATCGCTGCAAGGGCTGCAGCAGTAATCCACCACCCGTATTGGTAGTGATGATCATTAAATGCATCGGCGACCCCGAATGATTCGAATACGCCTCCGGGACCGTTGGGAGCGGGAAGAGTTCCTTTTCTACCCGGCCATGGAGCGCTTGTTCCGGCTGCATTGGATGCGGCGGCGGCCGAAGGGTAGAGCATGACCAAATTCGCTAATGTGTCGTAGTAGGCGTAATGACTGAGCATCCAAGTTCCTCCTGTGCACGCCGTTGGCGTCATGGCAAAATAAGGAGTGATCGCTCCTTGCACGCCTGCGAGAACCTGAGATGTTGAGCCAGCGACAGATGATTGTAATCCTGCCGATAGAGCCTGAGGCATTGTGGGAGGCGTTGCTTGAGATAGAGGGTTGAATGCTCCCGGCCTCAGCGGATTGGTGTTCCAGGTATTGTTATATTGCTGCTCAAGCAAGCTGGTGAATCCTGCGCCGTAATAATTGCTGACTGTAAAATCACCGGCAGGCGGCTGCGTTCCATTGCCAAAGAAAAGACCCAGAGGGGTCGAGGTTCCCATGGAATTATTGTTTTCATAGCCCTCGATGAATTGCATGAGCAATCCAAGCTGTTTTGCATCTTTGGCCAGAGTTTTGCCCACATCGTAAATTCCTTTGCCCACTTGAGTATACCCGGTATTCCATGGCGCATAAGCCGGATTTACAAGATTGGTTACATATTCATTATCCAAAGAATCAAAGAGGAGCTGTCCGATGGATACGGTGCCGTATGTGCCAATCCCCGTATAAGTATTTCCTCCTAATGTAACGGTATCGAGCCAAGCTGGCGGAGGCATTGTTGGTAGGAAATTGGAAAATATGTACTCGGTCATAAAGCTGCTGCCCAAGATCGTCATGAGGTTGCCGCGGATATCCCAGTAGAAAAGATTGGTTGCTCCTGTTGGGCTAAATGCGCTCCAATTGGGAGAAGTTGGAAGGATTGTTGGCGCAAGCATTGTATTTGTATCGAATGTCTGCGGTTGATAATGGTGAGGCATCAGACACATGATCGTATCTGTTGTAGAGGCAACGGAATTAGCTCCATAAGGTTGGGAGAGCGTCGGTGTAAAAGTAGTGTCTAC
>DALYFE010000075.1:0-6685 GCA_031972195.1 Chlamydiales bacterium
ATGAAAAAATGCAAGCCGCTCATCTCTGGCGGCAGCTTCCTGGTTGCCTCCAGAAGGAGGGGTCAAACGAGTTGAATAAAAAGGAAGGCCCAGGGTTTCAGCCTCTTTTTGGAGCAACAAAGCCTCTTCTGCACTTTCAGCCCGCCATCCATGATCTACGTGTGCAAGATGCAGCATGTTACAGCCCGCATCCAGCAATCCATATAGAAGCGCCTTGGAATCAGGACCGCCCGAATAACCAAGCAAAAGGGGGGTTTTCCGATCCCAGTGCAGATGTAAAAAACGAATCAGTTCTTTCAGCATGGATCGTCACTACAGAACGGGTACAACCGTTAAACTCGGATGGACACGCCGCTTCAAAATTTGCTGGATTGCACTCAAGGTAGATCCGGTAGAAGAATGGCATGTCGTACAAGCGCCTTCATAGGCAATATGCACCTCGCCGTTTTCCTTCAATTCCCGAATCTTGACTCCTCCGGCATCGAGCTCAACATAAGGACGAATTTCCTTATCGACGACCCCTTCAATAATTCCAATTTTCTGCTCCATAGGGAATCCATCCCAGCCGGGAATCCCTTCAGGCAGCTCTTCGAAATCCCATTCAATGGGAGTTGTCGCATAGTCAGTGGCTGCGTAAGGGATATCAATACACTGGTCTACAGCCCGATCGATTGCTGAAAGAACCTGATTTAAGAAAGGATGGTCTTTTGCAGGAAATGCGGGAATTTCCTTTCGATCTCGGACATGGCGGTCGAGCAAGTCTGCAGAAATCCGAGATGCCTGATCATAATTCTTCCTCAAGACCATCTCGCTTGCAATTTCCGCAATTGCAATCAGGGCCACAGGACCGAATGCCTGGAATTTTGCATCCGCAATCACTCCATCCGATTCATCCACGAGCCAATAAAGGCAAACATTCTTCTCCCGTCCCGTTACCAGGCGCATGCCCCTTTCTTCTGCTTGCGCGCATGTAAAAAAGCCCACATAGCGAAGTCGGTCCAGCTTGTCTTTAATTTTTTTTCCGTATTCGTCCATTAGACCTTGAGCTAAAATAAATCCTCTGAAATTTCTCGAAGAGCCTTCACCGTCCCGCCAATCAAAGCGGCCGCGCGGATCACCTGTTCTTGCACAGTCATCCGGCTTAAAGAAAAACTGATAGCGCTTTCCGTTTGAATTCCCGATGCGGCAAGAACTCCATGCAAATGCTGCAAATAAGAGCCGCACTGGTTTGGATATATTCCTTTGCGCTTCAAGAAATAGACAAGCGCGTCCGTATGCACGCGAGGAAACAGGATCGCGCTTGTATTGGGAAGGCGAAGCACATCTTGAAAAAGAATTTTGGCATCGGGAACATGCGATAGAATTTCACTTTCAAATAAATCGCGTAAGCGGGCAGTTTCCAAGCCCATTGCATCAAGCGATAGAACGGATAAACGGGCAGCTGCGCTTAGTGCCGCAAAAGAAGAGAAATCAAATGGAGCTCCCAATACCAGCGGGATCAATGGACGGTCTTGTTTCGCAAAAACTCCTCCGGAACATTTGACACTATGGATCATCTCCCCGGAAAATGTCATATAATCAATAGCGCTCTCCGCAAAAGAAAATGCCGTCTTTCCTAAAGAATACGACATATCGGCATGAACCAGAATGTCCTTCTCCTTGACAAGGGCGCAAATTTCTTCGATCGGCTGAATGACTCCGGTCAACCCATGGGCAGATGTAACAGAGATCAATGCAGTCCGCGGCGTGATCAAATCAGCGAGCGCATCCAAATCCACTCTTCCCCGCGCATCGACCGGAGCTATTTTTACACTGCAGCCAAGCTCTTCGCATCGCTTGAGCATTTGCAAGGTAGGCGCATCCTCGATGCATGAAGCGATCAGTTGCGTTTTCCCATGTTTGCGGGATCTTTCGGAAAAAACAGACCAGATCACCTGTCCTATCGCTTCCGCAGCCGAGGATGTAAAAGAAAACACATCGTCGGAAGAGGCTCCCGCAAGGGCATAAATAGCATCCTCCTGACGCTTCCTATCTTCCAAGCTCGGCCGCACGGTCAAGCAATCGCGCATGGCATCCAAAGCTCCCTGGCAAGGATGCGAAAGCGCATGAGAGTCAAATTCTAAGATTCCTTTATCCATAATCCTTGATCATATGTGTAAAAAAGAGGCTCTCCTGTTGCAATTTCCAAGTGAACAACCTCCTCCTTGGATAAGCCTTCCAAATACATGACAATAGCCCTCAATGAGTTGCCATGCGCTCCGATGAATACATTCTCTCCTCTCTCCAAACAAGGTAAAATTTGTTTTTTAAAATAAGGAATAGTTCTGGCCGCAGTCATTGCAAGACTCTCGCCGTCCGGCGGGGCAGAATCATAACTCCTCCGCCAAATATGCACTAGCTCCGCTCCATATTTTTCCGCCGTCTCCGCCTTGTTCAATCCCTGCAGCTTGCCATACATCCGTTCATTCAGCTCCCATGCCGTATAAACAGGGAAGGTCTTTTGAAGAGCCTCTTCACTAAAAATTTTTGACCAATCTCCATGCTCCTCTCGGCTTTCATGCTGAAAAACAGGAATTTTTCCGCTCTTATGATGCAATAAAGCTAAAATAACAGTCATCTGCGCTCGAACCAAAGTAGAGGTGAACACTACATCAATTGGAAAATTTTGAATTTTCTTTCCGCCCAGAACCGCTTCTTCAATTCCTGCATCGCTTAAGGGAATGTCTACCCAGCCCGTAAAAAGATTTTTTTTATTCCAAATCGACTGCCCATGCCTCATTAAAATCAGTTTTGACGCCATGCTTCCTCCACCCTATTCTCTAGGGTCAAACATATCACATGGAGGAAAATGGGGCGATTGTTTATACTCTATCCCCTATGGAAAAGAAAAGATTGAGCAAAGCCCTAGCCGCAGCAGGAGTCGCCTCCCGCCGCGCTTGTGAAGAACTAATTTTCGCCGGACGCGTCCAAGTCAATGGACAAGTGATCAAAGTCCCGCAAACTCTCGTTGATTGGGACGCAGACCGAATTCTGGTTGATGCGGAACCTGTCTCCGGAGAGCAAAGAAAAGTCACCTATCTCCTCAACAAACCCAAAGGGGTCATTTGCTCAAACGCAAGATTGGGGAACAAACCTATTATCCTCGATTTTTTCCCCGAATCGAAAGAGCGGCTCTTTACCGTTGGAAGACTTGATAAAGAAAGCACCGGCCTGCTCATTGTGACCAATGACGGCCATTTTGCCCACAAAGCAATCCACCCCTCTTCTAAAATCATTAAAGAATACATTGTCAAAACAGCGCAGGAAATCACGGCCGATGCCCTCAAAACACTTTCTGAAGGGGCGCGGGTCGACGACAAATGGGTGCGCCCCGTTTCTGTCGCCAAAATTCGAAAAGGAACCTTTCGGATTTGCGTCAAAGAGGGAAAAAAACACGAGGTACGCATTCTGGCTGAACGAGCTTCTCTTAAGGTGCTGGAACTCACCCGAGTTCGGATTGGATCTTTGACCCTTGGGTCGCTCCCCGTAGGCGAGTTCAAAATCCTCACTGAAGCAGATAAAAAATTAGTATTCTCATAGCCTCCCTATGCCGCGAAAGGCGATTGCTTTTTTTTCCGGAAATCTCGTATAGTGCCTGTCGTGCTTACCATTGCAAGACTGTTTGGAAAATCGCCTTTCGCCCCGCTTCAAACTCACATGGGGAGAGTCGCTGCCTGTATCGGGGAGCTCCCTGCATTATTCAAAGCATTTATTGATCAAGATCTCGATGCGATTGAAAAAATCGCGAAAACCATCTCTGAACTCGAACATGAAGCCGACCTTACAAAAAACGACATCCGAAACCATCTTCCAAGAAGTTTATTCCTCCCTCTCGACCGCGGAGCCATTCTCGACATCCTCTCCCTGCAAGATGCCTTAGCAGACCAGGCTGAGGCGATCTCAATGCATGCCGGGATGCGCCAGCTAGAGCTCCTGCCGGACATGCTCGAGGATTTCCCTCTGTTTTGTAAAAAAAATATGGATGTTTTCTGGCTTGCGCGCCAAGTGATCAAAGAACTCGAAGATCTTCTCGAATGTTCTTTCGGAGGAATTGAGGCGGAAAAAGTCAAAGGAATGGTAGAGCAAATCGCTTATCTTGAATACGAGACTACGCAAATTCAAAATCGGCTTATGAAGACCCTTTATCAAAAGGGAGATGCTTTACCCTATCCGGCATTTCATCTCGCATTCACGATTATCCAAGAAATTGGCATGCTGTCTAAAATCTCGGAAAAGCTAGGGAATCGCGTGCGGATGCTGTTGGAGCTGCGCTGACGTGAATCCGGTATTAATCCTTCAAGCTTTAACCCTTCTTCTCGGCTTCTACATGGCCTGGAATATCGGAGCCAATGATGTGGCCAACGCCATGGGCACATCGGTAGGTTCGAAGGCACTAACTCTAAGAAGAGCTGTATTCATTGCCGCCATTCTCGAGTTTTCGGGAGCATTCTTTGTTGGATCCAGCGTCTCGGAAACAATTCAAAACGGAATTATCGACCCCCAAGTTTTTCACGCAGATCCAATGATTTTTGTCTTAGGAATGATGGGGTCCCTGCTCGCCACAGGCATTTTACTGCAGGCAGCCTCCTACTTTGGACTCCCGATTTCCACCACTCACGCTATTGTTGGCGCCGTTCTTGGATTTGGGGCTGTCGTCGGAGGTTTAGACGCCATCCATTGGAGCACAGTCTCTCAAATCGTCAGCAGCTGGATCCTCTCTCCTGTGTTAAGCGGAGTCGTCTCTTATCTTATTTTCAATATCATCCAAAAAAAGATCCTATACGCCCTCAACCCAATAGAGGCCACAAAACAGCTCGCTCCTTTTTTTGTATTCCTTTGCTTTAATGTTGTTCTGCTAAGCCTTTTCTACCACGGACTCCATCAGGTTGCATTCAATCTATCCTTCTCCACCGCCCTCTCCATTTCCTGCGCAATCAGCTTAATCGCCGCCTTGATCAGTCAATTCTTAATTCGAAGAATTTCCGAATCTGAAATGCAGCTCGTCGAAAGCCCTGCGCCCTATCAAGCAGTCAGTTTGGAGAAGGCCTTGCATCACATGCAAAGAGTCCATCTATCCAACCAAAATACTGCATATGGCCAGAGGATCTCTCAAATCCTCGACGAAATACGAGGACTCAATGATGAGATCAGGAGAAACATGCCTTTTCAAAGCTCAACGACTCAATATCGAGGGGTAGAGAGGATTTTCGTCTTTCTTCAAATTCTCAGCGCATGTCTTGTGGCGTTTGCCCACGGGGCCAACGATGCCGCCAATGCGATCGGACCTGTTGCCGCAATTCTTGGAGTTTTAAAAACCAATGCGATCATGGCCCATTCAGAAATCCCTTCCTGGCTTCTTGCTTGGGGAGGCGCCGGCATTGTTATTGGTCTTGCAACTTGGGGATGGAGAGTGATCGAAACCATTGGAAGCAAAATCACAGAATTGACGCCAACACGAGGATTTGCAGCAGAATTCGGCGCTGCGGCAACGATTCTTTTTGCATCAAAACTTGGCCTTCCCATTTCCACAACCCATGCTTTGGTCGGCTCTGTTTTCGGCGTTGGAATGGCAAGAGGATTGAAAGCCCTCAATCTTCAAATGCTCAAAGAAATCGTCGTATCCTGGATTGTCACAATCCCTCTCTGCGCAATCCTAAGCATTCTTCTCTTTTATCTTCTGAAGTTCTTCTTCATTTGAACGGCTTAGGCCAAGCGACCTCTAATCACCTGCAGCAAAGAATCTCTCTTATTTTTTAAGAGAGAGTTGTTCAAATTGCCACAATCTCCACCAAATCACCAATAAAATTGCGGTCATGATCAAAAACGCAATCGGCATTGTCATGAGCGACCTTGGCGCAAAATATCCCACCAGGAACGTTCCTAACACCGCAACCAATGAATTGATGAACAACATCACAGCCGATGCATTGGATTTATCAGACGCCTCGGACAGCCCCTCAGAAGAGGCGTTTGTGTAAAGCAAAGCATCTCCCAACTGAACAATCACCTGGGGCAAAAACAAAGACCAACCGCTTGCCCAGCCGCTCAAAAAAAAGAAAAGCATCGCCATCGTGCCGATCAAAATTCCTAAAATTCCAATGAGCATACCCATTAAGGCGCTGAGCCGATCTGCCAGCCAGACAGTTAATAAGGAACCTCCTGCAATTCCAAAAGCCGGCACCAAATAAAAGAGTCCATATTCCTGAGGCGAAATCCCCATCAAATCGATTGCAACAAAAGGAGCCTCTTGGGAAAACACGAATAAAACTGCAGTCGACAAACCCATTAAGCAACCCCACAGCACTAGATGGGCATCTTTAAACTGCGCTGCATATCCAAGAGCGATTTTCTTTAAATGCAAAGCCTTGAGATCTTTTTGAGAAGAGGTTTCTGGAAGAGAAAAACAGCTTAAAATCAGAGCTATAGTGAAAAAAAGAAAAAACCAAAATCCTCCTTGCCAACCAAACCAAGGAGTCAAAAATCCGGCGATTGCAGCTCCAATCCCCGGCAAAATGGCATAAACCAGCATCCCATAAGAGAGCACTTTGGTCGCAGAGGAGCCCTCATGCAGGTCTCCAACCATCGTATATCCGATTTTCAAAGTAACTGCGCATCCAAACGCTTGGATAAAACGGCCTACGCACAC
>DALYFE010000075.1:6695-9054 GCA_031972195.1 Chlamydiales bacterium
ATAAGATAGGTATCTGCGAAAATAGTGATCAATGTCCCGATCAAGGAGACAACTAATCCGACGAACAGCGTGTTTTTACGCCCAATCCGATTCGCTAAAGGACCATAAGGCAATCGTCCAATTGCAGTACCCAACAGAAAGATCGTCATCATCCATTGAGCTTCTGAATTCGACAACCGAAACTCTTTGACCAATTCAGGAAATGCCGGAGTAAATACAACTGCCGCAAGCGACAGAAAAGAAAACAACACCATCAAGACAAGAACTTGAGGAAACTGTAACAGCTTAGAAGAGGAGCGATTCGGACTCATCCATAGATATATACCACTTCTTATGAACTTTGTCCATTTCCGCTAAACCTATACCTTGACATCTTCAACAGAACGCTGAACCAAACAAAAGAATTTATGAAAATCAGAAATCGACTTTGCTTCAGTCCCGGGAATCTGCAATCCGGTCAGCAAGGTGGAAAGGCCCGGAACAAAAAGAGAGCTCACACTGGACGGCAAGTAATACAAATGAATCCCAGCTAACTGAGCGCCAATCGCAGCGGTCGATAAAAAAGTCATTAATGCTCCCAAAATGACCAATACATAACAACTAATTTCTTTAAATCTACCGGCACTTACAGGCCTAGTCTCGAACACTGCATTCCCCAATGAATCAGAGGAGCTTGGGCATAAAAAATTTACTTCTCTGCAATGAATATGATAGTGAATATGAGGCCTCTCTGCAGAGCTCGCCGCAGAGCCTGGGATGATTTGATTCCATACATAACCTAAATTAGATTTTACAGAATCAAAGCTCATAATCCCCCTAGATTTATTACAGATAATATAAAAAACCTAAAATTACAGTCAATTAACAAAAACAAATAACTAATATTTGTTTTTAGTTTTTTAAATTTCTTGAAAACCAGAGAAGATCTTTAGCAAATAGACGATTGAGCTTGTTTGGAAATAGAGAAGAAACAGGAAGAAAAGGCGCTATCTTTCCTTGAATCGGAATAATCTCCACTGCGCCAAAACGGGACTCCAACATGCGCTCTACTTTTTGGGGAGAAAAAATGCGAACGTGGGTCGGATCCTTATCAAATTCCTGACCCCATAGAAATTTCCACCGATTGCGGATCCGAAAACCATTAGGCACGGAACCAATAAAAATCCCGCCTTTGACCAAAGAATCACAAATGCGGTCCAACACAGAATCAAGAAAGAACACATGCTCTAGAATTTCACATGCCACAATGACATCAAACGCATTCGACGGAAAGGGCCATTCCGCATTGAGATCCACCCAACAAGTCTCAATACCGAGCCTCTGTTTGGCCAATTCAAGGGCCTTTACATCAATATCCGCGCCTGTGACGACATTCCCCTCCGCAAACGCTTGAGTCAACATCCCGTCCCGACAGCCTAGATCAAGGACTCTTTTCCCATTGCCAATCCATTTCTTAAGATAAGGAGACCTAGCTCCGTGGCAAAAAAGATAGTTATACCGATTGCCTCGTTGATGATGACGCGCGTAAAGCTGGCTGAGTTGATCTTTTTGGTGCATTGAGGGATCGAGTTTAGCAAAAACTCAAATTCCCTCGCTAGTACCCTTTAAGAAGCTTCTAAGATCTTCTGATTTTACTATATCTAATGCCGTATCCGAAATAAATAATGAGACCGATCCCTAACCAACCGGCGATTTGAACCCAGGTAAATGAGGGCAGCATGCACATTTCACCTAGACATGTAAGGATTCCAAGAAGCGGAAGCATTGGCACTAAAGGCACCTTAAAAGACCTAGGAAATTCAGGATGCGTATGACGCAGGACCCAAACTCCAAGACATACGATTGCAAAAATAAACAGAGTCGAAATAGAAACGAATTGCGCTAAGATTTCAACCGAAAAAAGTCCGGCGACAATCATACACAAAATCGCTGTAATGCATGTGCTGAACAAGGGAGTGCTCGTTTTGGGGTAGACTCTTGCAAACGCACTCGGGATCAACCCATCCTTACTAATGGCCAGCAACATCCGAGTTTGTCCTAGCATCTGGACCAACACAACGGTCGTCAGACCTGCTAAAATGGCAATCTTGACAATGAACTTAAACCAAAAAAACTTTTCTCCCATCGCTCGAAGCGCTACTGCCATGGGATCGGGAACATTGAGCGATGTGTACTGTACCACGCCGGTCAACACGAGGGAAATAATGATGTAGGCGGCTGTGCAAATAAACAAAGATCCTAAAGAAATTTGGAACAATTGGAATTTTAAAACTGGATTGAATTTTCCTGTTTTTACGAAACCTACAACAGGAGGATCTAGTGTTGGTACCTTTCGTGCTGATACTGCTTCAGAATGGGT
>DALYFE010000076.1:0-2753 GCA_031972195.1 Chlamydiales bacterium
AGCGATTCTTCCCATAAAATAACCATCCCAATCATTTCCCTGTTTTACTGGGATAAGAAACACTACTCCTTTTCGGGATAATTTTTTTTAAAAAATACTATTAAACAAAGATAAAATATTTTATTTCCTGTATAATATATTTTATTAGCTTGCAAACATAATAAAAAAAATAATAAAAACAAGGAACAAAACAATGAGCGCATACACGATAGACCAACTGGCAAATCCTCTGAGTCCCGCAACGCACATATACGAAGATTTTACCCAAAGGCTGGGAATATCCTTATCAAAAAACATCCAAGTTGCCGCCCTCACTGCCTTCGCAGGACTTGCTTCGATGCTCGGATTAGGACTCGGGACCCCTTTGATTTTTAGAACGATTATGACATATGGTTTAGAAGCAATCTCGGAAGATCCATTAATGGATGCAGTGGACTCTGCGATATCTTCTTATTTCGACAGCATCAACTACAAGCGACAATCCTCTAACAAACCTGATATGCTCGCTATAGATTTTATATGTCACCTTATGGCAATACGTGAATCAGATTCTGAATACACCACAGATTTAGAAAAGATAATAGAGACAATAGGATCCAAGTACAGCAGTCAACACAAAGCCAAACACCTAATTAATAATTGGATCGAAGAGAAGTTCTTCAAATCCGTCTCTTCTCAGTCATGTTGTACAGAACACGTAATTCAGAAAAGATTCTCACAATTAGTTAGCAAACTAAATCCCCCGTCCGCCTCCCTCTCAGAGTCTCCCAAAAGAAATATCTACTTCACACCGCTACTAAACCCAGATAATCTTTAACTCCCCCCCATCAAAATGCCATTCCTGCTCCTGCAGGGATGGCTCTGTTAAGAAAACTCCTTGCAAATTGATTTGCGCTCCGCATAAGATCATAAATATCTTATCCGTTGAGGGTTTTTATGAAGCAATGCTCGCTACTCACTGTTGCCACTCTGGCCATTTTACTTGGCTCTTGCCAAAACAATGACTCACTAGATTCCATCGTATCCCAAAAATTCGTGCACAAATATGGGTTCGATCTCTCTCCCAAAGAATGGGAAGAAAGCCCTGAAGATGGACAGGAAGTCGCTCTTCTTAAAAATGGCGTAAAAATCACCCGCTCTTACGAAAACGGCATTCTCCACGGCCCAACTACTTATACATTCCCCCACAAGGCCACTGTAGAAAAATGCCTCGTTTACGATCAGGGAACGCTGCTCAAAGAAACCGTCTACGATCAACAAGGAATGCCAATCCGCGAAGAGGCCTATGAATACGATGACAGAATGATCGTAACGCTATGGGACCAGCAAGGAGTGCCTCTCAGCATTGAAGAATACGACGGAGATATCCTTGTAGACGGCAAATACTTCACAACAGAACATGAACTCGATGGCAAAGTCGAAAATGGCTTTGGCGAACGGGTCAAACGGGATCGTTCAGGCCTTTTGATTTCCCGCGATCAAATTGAAAACGGAATCTTGGTCCAACGAACAACCTACCATCCTTCAGGACATGTTCATACCGTTTCCCACTATCATGACTATCAGCTGCATGGAGAACAACTCAAGTTTACAAGCATCGGGAGACCGCTGATGCGCCTTTGCTGGAACCACGGAGTTCTCGATGGGTCCAAGACAATCTATCGCAATGGCCTGAAAGCAGCCGAAATTCCCTATGTCGCCGGAGAAAAACACGGCACAGAGCTGCGCTATGACGATCTTGGGAACTTAACAGCCGAAGTACTCTGGCGCAATGACAGAAAACATGGATGCTGCAAATTCTATACAGAAGATTCCTCCGAGTCCCATTGGTTTTTCAATGGCAACAGCGTGACCGCCTCGAAATTTGAACTCTTGGAAGAAAGAGAACAAATGATCGCAGAATTCAATCAAATGGAAGATTCTTCTACAATTCGATAATCTGATAGCGAACTAAAAAAGAAAGACCCACTCCTTCGGGGGATGGGTCTTTTTTTTTATTACTTTGCCGCTTCAAGCGATTGGGTAGAGATCGATGGAGCAGACTCAGATTCTGCAGCTTTTGATACGGGACTTGGAACTGTTTCCGCGCTCGATGCAGAAACAGATGATGGCTGAGAAGGCTCTGCTTTCTCTGAAATCACAGCTGCGGGGGCTGTTTCTGCAGGCTTCTCAACAGAGGGCTGAGCAACACTGGCCGGCGCTGCAGGAGACTCTACAACCGGAGCTTTTGTTGTTTCAGGAACTGCTTGGTCCCCCATTCCGCTATCGTCCATGGATGGGGCAGACTGGTCCATTGGTTGCGTCGGCGCGGACTGGTCCATCGATTGCGCCGGTGCAGAATTGTCATTGGTTGGCGTCATAGAATCCATATCCTGATCCATATCTTGCCCGGATGGCATTGCAGGAGTTTGTTCAGCGCCCGATCCGGCATCGCCTCCAGCAGAAGATGGCTGACTGACTTTCGGTTGACATGCATAAGCGACAGCCAGAAGACTTCCTACCAACACTGCCTGCTTTAATGATTTTTTCATCGGATTTACCTCAATTGATTGATCTAAAAAAGTGGATTCAAAACTGCCGTTTTCAATCCACTTTTAGAGAAGAAAAACAAACTCTCAAACGAATTATAGCGAGAAATTATTTTTTCGCAATGGATATGAGATTACTGCAACAGAACTGTCCAAGGGATCTGATTTTCTTGAGAAAAATAATGCCTCCATTGATGCATCGGGAATCCCTGCATGCCAATGCGG
>DALYFE010000076.1:2796-8972 GCA_031972195.1 Chlamydiales bacterium
CCGCCACAATTCAAGACGTCCCGAATAACAGTTGGACACAAATCCAAAAAACCATCCGGACCAATTCGTATCGGCAAATAAAAGAAGATGAGGGTAGCAAAGGCCCAGTTGCCGCATCTGCTCTGCGATCTTTTGATCCCAGTCTATGGAAGAAAAAGGCGTTTGGACAAGCCTAAGCACAATCGCCTTGGCCAGTTTATGCAATTGGGAAGGACCGATCCATGATCCATCCCACTGGGAAATTGCTTGCAACGCCTTGTTCTCAGGCAAACCGGGCAGTCTTTCAAAAATGGCGCGAAGAGATTTCTTGGCGTCGTCTGCAGAGAGTAAAAATGTTTGCTCATAGAGATAGGCATCGACTAGCGATTCCGGATCTTGTCCAAAAGATAATCCTTGGATAGCGTCAATAAAAAATCGACGCAATTCCATGGGAGTTTGCGCAAGGCGTTTGTTTCTAAAAAGGTGAATAAAAAGGGCTCTATGAGGCACCGGCAGCTTTTCGCTGAATAAATGACCCATCGCCTCTTGCAGCTCTTCGGTCATTCTCCATTGTTTAGCAAAGCGTTGATTGTCTTCTGCATAGCGCAAAGCCTGTTCCGGCAATAAATCAAGACGCAAAACAAATGCATGCGTTGGAGAATGCATGAGCATGTCTTTCTTTTTTTCCAAAGAGAGCAATCCCGAAAGAAGCTCTATTTCCGATTTGGGCAGAAACGCTTTTTCCGTCAAAGGCATCGCGCGGCTATAATAGACTTGGAGCAGGCTTTGCATCGTGCCGCCGGAGACATAATCCCAGGGAGTTCTTCGTCCTGCAGCCTCCGCTCGATCCATGGCGGCGCTGAGAAATTCAGGCGTTTGAACCCACTGGATCAGTGCCGTTGTCACCTCGGTTGCAAATTCTCTTTGCAAACCCTCCGGCAGATCAATCTCTGATTCTACAGCAGAGAAAAACGCCCGCAAAGCTTCAATATAGGCATCCTCATTGACAATGAGCGTCCAGGTAGATGCATCCCATCTTCCATGCTTATAAAGCAATCGGAATCCTGCCGGACTATCTTCAAACAGATGCTCTTCCGCTTCCGATACGGCAGGATCGAATACTTCCTGAAAATACTCCTGAAATTTCGCATCATAGTGGTGAAGCAAAGAAGAAAAAAATCCTGCAAGAGCATCTGCCGTCTGTTTCAAGCGATCCCGTTCCTGCAGGATCATTTGCACCTCGCGCGAGGCGATGCTCCATTGGCCCTGCATTTCAAAGCGTTTCGGATCGCTCATCGATCTTTGCAGTAAAGCCTCCAAAGATTGCAACTTGTAAATTGCATCCTCGTATTGCTTATGCACCTGGGAAATTTGGGCATTGCATTCCTGCAGTTTTTGATCGATGTATTGATACAAAAAGGCCGCAACCCCATCGGATTGCTCTACCTGCATCCCCAGGCCTGTATAAAGGTTCCATTTTGCAAAATCGGTTTTCACATCGCAAAAAGAAGCAATTGTATATTCCCAAACACGCAATAAAGCGCATTGATTGAACGAGAGAAATGATAATTCGGCAAGATGGAGCTTTTTTTTCCATTCCGCTACTTTTTTGGCTCTCAAAGTAGGTTCTCG
Source organism: Chlamydiales bacterium (assembly GCA_031972195.1). Classification (GTDB taxonomy): domain Bacteria; phylum Chlamydiota; class Chlamydiia; order Chlamydiales; family SM23-39; genus DALYFE01. Next base: position 4,408 of record DALYFE010000076.1, read on the forward strand.
ATAAAACACAACGCCGTCTCTTGCAAGCATCGGTTCAAATTGCATTTTTTCCAAATGCTCTTCGTCTGCAATATCGAGCTCCGTTAATCCAATCACTTGCAAACTCAGCGCGCGAAGCACTTGCTGAGGCGTTTGGACCTTTTCCAGGCGATCGATCGCTTGCTGGAGTTTTTCGGCCTTCTGTAAAAAAGTCTCTCGAGGAGAAAACATTTCAAGAGCGTTGCAGGCAGCGATCAATCCGGGCGCATAGCCTAAATGCTCTTTTGATCGAATGGGGCGAATCAAATCGCCCTTGCCCATAGATATGCATAAAGGCACTGCATATTGCTGTCCGCCGACCACTCTCTGAAGCTGTCCTGTGCTTAGTAAATCGTAGAGGTCCTTAAAAAATAATTCAGGCGTCTTTTGAATCAAAAGAGCTGGCGCCGTAGCAAAACAAGATCCGGTGGCTTGCCGCAAAAACGTCAACCAGGCAGCCAATAATGCCCTGCGTACGTGAAAAGTCTCAATCGAGCGGACAAGTTCTGGCCAAAGCGTTTCCCGAATGATTTCCTCCGCATTTTTATGGCAAAGAGGCAAAGAAAATTTTCGGATCCATGGCCACGCCTGCGGCATCGATTGCAGACAATTGAATATGTGCTCATAAATCAAACAATCGCCTTCCCGGTTCGGCCCTAGCGAAAAAAAACCCTCTCCCATTGCCCTGATGCAAGCAGACAAGGAGGCCGTTTGAAGCTCCCCTTTTTCATCGATAAGTAAGTTCGCTAACTTAAGCCCCAGGTACCGAGCTCGAAACTGGAAAATATCTTGGAGCGGGCAAATCTCTAGCAAGGAAGCAATTTGAGCCTCCATCTCCAGATCGAAAATGCGCACCAAAGAATCGGGCTTTGCCAATCGAAGCGTATCGACAAACAGCTGATCGTATTTTGAATAGCCCAACATCGGCTTTAATCTATAACATCTTCCAAGAAAGTAGCAACAATCTCGACTTTGCAACTTTTTAGGGCCAGATGCCTCAGGATATTTGTTCCCGGTTTAAATAATCTCCCAGTTCGACCTTGGAAAGAACGTCCGAGGACAAATAGACAAGGCAGGTTGCCCTAAAAAGTTGCAAAGTCGAGATAATCCCTGTTCTTCTTGAAAGTCAATCATCGATTTGATATGCAGAAATCATTGTGGGTACTGCCAAACTAAAGCTGCGCACGCTTCTTCTGAGCGTATTTCTTTTTATCTTCGTTGGGTCGTCTGTCGCAATGATGGCCTTTACCTTTTCAAAGTACTCTCACTCTATCCACGATTTATCCAACGATACGATCAATCGCGCGGGAAAATCTCTGATTGCCAGAATCAACTGCTTCATTGAGGATTTCGAAACCCTGCCGGTCATCGGGATGAATATGGTGGTCAGACACCCGGAGGTCAACGCAGACAATCAGGATTTAATCTATTTTCTATTGTCTGAAGTGCAAAACATATCGATTTTGCATGCCTATTATGTAGGATTTGCCAATGGCAACTATCTGATAGCGGCGGATCTGTCCATAGCCTATATCCCTGCAGTTGCAGCAGCGCCGCCTAACGCCAGTTATGCGGTTATTTATGCCAACGATCCCAGCACCGAATATTGGGTTTATTACAACAGCAAACTAGAGCCTCTCTCAACCCAGAAGATTCCTCGCGATTTCAATCCTAACACGCGCCCATGGTATGAAGGGGCGGAGCAGACCAAACAACTCTACTGGACGGATGTGTATGTATATAACCACACCAAAAACGCCCTCGGAATTTCTGTCTCGCAGCCCATTTACGATTCCAATAAGCAACTGACAGCAGTAGTGGGGGCGGATCTTTCTTTAAATGAATTTTCTGAATTCATCGATCAGCAGCCTATTTCAAAAAATGGACTGGCCTTCGTGCTAGACTCCAATGGACATGTTCTTCTTCCGAAAAGCCAAAAAACGGCAAATGCAAAAGCTTTGGCCAGCGCCGCGGTAGAGGCCTTTTCAAAAGAGAAAACATCCAATTTCTCTTTTAATTTTTCAGGCGAGACCTATCTCGGAGCGATGAATCCCATGAAAATTTCTCTCCATAAAGATTGGCTCATTGCAATCATTGCCCCTCGCTCCGATTTTTTCTCAGAGATTTTACATGCTCAGCACCTCGTGATTCTATTTTCGTTGGGAGTGATCCTGTTAACAGCGATCCTCGTGATTTTTCTGGCGTATCATATTTCAAAGCCCATCACGCAGCTTTCCAAAGAAATCGATAAAATCGCACAGCTGGACCTCGATAGCGAAAAAAGAGTCTCTTCGCCAATTTATGAAATCTCTGAATTCGATCAGGCAATTGCCTCCATGAGAACGGCGCTCCGCTCATTTTCCCATTACGTTCCAAGCGAGATTGCAAAACAGCTTATGCACAGCAAGCATGAGATTTCCCTCCAGGGAGAAAAAAAGAGAATCTCAGTGATGTTCACCGATATTGCCAACTTCACATCGATTGCAGAAGGAATGCCAATCGAGACGGTCAACAATCTGCTTGCAGCGCATTTCGATGCGTTATCGAAAATTATTTTAGACTGCGGAGGCCTCATCGACAAATATATCGGAGACAGCGTTATGTCTCTTTGGGGAGCCTCTCAAGAAACACCCGATCATGCAGTGCGCGCATGCAGAGCTGCGCTTCTTTGCCAAGTCAAACTCTCAGAGCTCAATGAACAACAAAAAAAAGCAGGCATGCCGGCATTCAGTACACGCATTGGGATCAATGCAGGGCTTGCCATTGTAGGCAACTTCGGAACGGCGCTGAGGATGAATTACTCGGCAATTGGCGATGCGGTCAACGCAGCCTCTCGGCTGCAAACCATCAATAAAAATTATGGGACTAAAATCATCATCGGAGAAGAAGTTGCAAAAGATATCGGCGATCGATTTCTCATCCGTCCTTTAGAGAGGGTCGAAGTGCGCGGAAAAAAACAAAAAATTAAAATCTTTGAGTTGGGCGCTCAATACGGAGATCTCCAATCCATCGCTCCAACACAAGATCTGGTCAAACTCTTTTCCATGTTTACAAAAGCATATGATTTGCTCGAAGAAGGGAATATCGAAGAGGCAAAAAAACAGTTCCTCGCTATTGAGAAGATCTTCCCTGACGACCCTCCAACAAAACTATATCTCGACCGGCTCAAAACATAACCTCCATACGCTGGCACAGTTTTTGCATGTAGAGAAGACGCCAAGACAGGAGGTGGCTTCATGAAACATAAAGATTATATAAAAAAAATCGCCAAACTGGAAACCCAAAATGATCAGTTAGCAGCAGAGCTCAACTACTTAGAGCGGCTAACAAGGGCTCTAGGCTTTGCAGAAGGGTTGAAAACACTGAAGGCTGCTGCCATTGAAATGCTCGAAACGGATCAGAAAAAGGGAGAAAAAAGGTGAAGCAGGCTCTCTTCGGTCCAATCAAAACTCTCCCCGTTCTCGAGGAGGGCATTGGCCAAATTGCGCTTCTCCCCTTTCAGATCCAGCATCTTCTCCTCGATGCTGCCGACAGCTAGGTAGCGCTTGGCAATGACCGTGCTTTTTCTTCCAATTCGATGGGCACGGTCGATTGCTTGATTTTCAACGGCTTCATTCCACCAGGGATCAAATAACAACACGTAATCTGCTGCAGTGAGGTTCAATCCAACCCCTCCGGCTTTGAGCGTTAAGAGAAATAACGGCATATCCGCATCTTCCTGAAACCTGCGTACGCATTGGGCTCTCTCAGCAAGGGGAACTGAGCCGTCCAAATAGAGGAATGGATATTTTAATTCCTTGGCAATCAAGGAGAGCATGGAAGAAAACTGGCTATAGATTAAGACCTTCCTTTTTTCCTGCATTGCCTCTTCCACATCTGCCAAAAGACGCTCTATTTTTGATCCGACCACTTCGCTGCCCACCAACCGGGGATCAGAGGCAATTTGCCTCAACCTCAAAATCGCTTCAAGAATCTCCATGCGGCAAGCAGAAATCCCATCGAGCGCGATCTTTTTCAAAAGTCCGGAGCGAATCCCCTCGCAATAAGAGCGATATAGATTGGCTTGAGCCTCTTCCATCTCTACCCAAACCACCTGCTCGATTTTTTCCGGAAGATCGAGCTGATCTTTTTTCCTCCTCAATAAAAAGGGTTGTACTTTACGGGCATCGGTCTGAATATTCTGAATCAATCCCGGCATTAAAAACTGAAATTGAGAAGCTAGTTCTTCTTGCCTGTTTTCAACAGGAGTCCCATTCAGCGCTATTTTGAAACGGGCTTTCAATTGATACGCTGCCTTAGCTGTTTGGGTTCCGGCGGTCTTGATCGCTCCGGATTCATCCAGAACAATGGCTTCCCATTCAATGGCCGATAAAATGGACCCATCGAGCCTAAGCAATGCATAGGAAGTAATGACATACTGAGACAGAAGATCTTGAGAAGAGCGCGCCCCTCCCGAATAGATGCGGACCTGGGCATTAGGGAGAAATTTCTGAATTTCTGATTGCCAATGAAAAAGCAAAGAGGAGGGGGCGATGATTAAAATCGGC
>DALYFE010000077.1:0-8775 GCA_031972195.1 Chlamydiales bacterium
TTGCGTTAAGCGGTTCGGATAGAACGAGGAGTCCTTGTTCTATCTGTCCTTGCAGAGCCATTGAGGCATTTGGCGAGGAAAGATTGAGTTTTAGCTGTCCGGCTGTTTCATGGTATAGGATATGTCCGGAGAGGTTCATTGTTTGGCCAAGAGCGGCTGTGAGCATCCCTTGAGTTCCAAGGATCTCATCAAAAGGGGCCGGAGGCATTCCTTGGAAGTTTGCTACGATATCAAAATCCGTTTTCGAGTAGACCTTGCCTTGGACCGTAAACGATCCTCCTTGGCTTGCAGAGCCTTTAGCTTGAATTTCCCGATTGTTGATTTGAGCCTCTACCTGATTAATGCTGACCTGGTTGAAGCTTGGAAAAGTGAAGGATCCATTCTTAAGAAGGAATGCATTCCCGAATTGGGCGATTTTCCAGATAGGAACATCGGACGCAAGTTCATCAATCGAACCGGATAAAGCGCTGCCGGAAAACGTAATTTGTTTCAGTACTTGAGGCCCTCTCCAGCTCAAATGGACAGATTCGATTTTGACAGTTGCGTCGAGTTCCTGACTTAACGCTTTTTCTAAAATGGGTTTTCCTACAGGCGTTGAGAGAATTTTAGGAAGAAAGAATAAAAGAACGAGAAGGGCTAAGGCAATTAAGATCAGGAGAGATCTTTTATAGTGTTTTGGTTTCACTCGACAGTGACCGATTTGGCAAGGTTTCTTGGTTGATCTATATCACAACCGAGCTCTTTTGCGATATAATAGGCAAGAAGCTGGCTTGCAACCGTTGAGAGGAAAGGAGATAGCGCATCGCGGATGCAAGGCACCCAAATCACATCGTCTGCAATCGCCTCGACTGCGTGCAAAGATTCCGGAGCTATGGCTAGAACAGGCGCTCCGCGGGCCTTTACTTCCATCAAGTTTGAAATGATTTTTTCTTCGGTAACGGCGTTTGCGCAAAATGCGATCACCGGAAAGTTTGCATCGAGCAATGCAATCGGTCCATGTTTTAACTCTCCTGCCGGATAACCGTTGGCATTTACATAGGAAATTTCTTTGAGTTTTAGGGCGGCTTCTTGGCAAGAGGGGTACATATAACGGCGGCCCATGAAGAAAAAGTCATGATATTTGGCATATTTTTTTGCGATCCGTTGGATCTCTTCTTTCCGCTCAAGCACCTTTTGTACGAGCATAGGAATTGTCTGTAAGTCGGAATAAAAAGCATCGGCCGCTTCCTGAGTGAGTGTCTTTTTGTGTTTTGCGACAAATAAAGCAAACAAAGAGAGGATAGCGAGCTGGCTTGTAAACGCCTTGGTCGAGCAAACGCTGACTTCGGGGCCTGCTTTTAAAAACAAAGCGCCATCGGCTTCTCGTACAATTGCGGAGTTTTCTACATTGCACAAAGCAAGAACTTTGCACCCATGCTTTTTGACTTCTTTTAATGCAGATAGAGTATCCGCCGTTTCTCCGGATTGACTGATTGCAAGAACAAGCGTTTTAGGAGAAAGCAGTGAAGTTCTATACCTCGCCTCCGATGCGATATCGCAAATGGCAGGGATTTTGACCAGCTCTTCGAGAAGAAGCGCTCCAATGGCTCCTGCGTGAGCAGACGTTCCGCTCCCTAAGATCCATACCTTGGATATTTGCTGAAAAAATCGGTCGGGAATATTTAAAGCATCCCAGGGAGCCGACAGAGCTGTTTTGATTGTGTCCGGCTGCTCGAAAATTTCTTTCAGCATGAAGTGCTCAAAGCCATTTTTCGAAGGAGCTTGCAGGATTCCTTCAATCTTTTCGCTCTTTTTTTTCTTTTTCATGAAATCGTTTCCGTAAATTTCTACTTTTCCTTTTTGGATCCTGGCAATTTCACGCTCATGCAAAAAAACGACATTGAAATTGGCTCCGAAGAATGTATTTGGGTCAGAAGAAATAATCGCTTCGGTTTTGCGATCGTCAATTGCGATAGCCAATGGACATCCATGGGCGGCCGCAACGATTTCTTTAGAATGATCTTTGTGGATAAGAAGCACTGAAAAGATCCCTTCAAGAAGAGGAAGGGTTTCATAAAGAGCTTGTGCAAGATCGCCTCGATAGTGTTTGGCTACGAGTTGCACAATCACTTCTGTGTCCGTATCGGAAGCAAAGACGGCTCCTTCTTTTTGAAGGGACTGCCGCAAGGAGGCATAATTTTCGATGATTCCATTGTGAATGATGGCAAACGAGTTTGTGGGATCAAGATGGGGATGCGCATTTTGATCATTGACTGCCCCGTGAGTTGCCCACCGTGTGTGAGCAATAGCAAGTTCAAGGGTAGAGAGGTTTAAAATCTGTTTTAACGCAGAAAGTTTTCCTGCCCGTTTGCAATAGGCAATACTTCCGTCAAGAATTCCGGCAATGCCCGTTGAATCGTATCCCCGGTATTCAAGCATTTCAAGACCGCGGCAGCAGACCTCTACTGCATCGCGTTCACCGATATATCCAAAAACTCCGCACATACAAAGCAGCTTAATGATTCGATGCTTTCTTGAAAAGAAATGTGTGCAACACCCGGAAGCGCTCCCATTTTTGAAGAACTCCTTCTTGAAGAGAAGGAGATTCTCCGCTCCGGTAAGGAAAGTCCAAGTTCCTTGCCGCAATCAGATAGATAGCTCGCTGGACCCTGTCCTAAAGAACAGGAATAAGCCTAAGCTGCCCGTTCAAAAGAGTTCTTGGCCAGAACAAAACGTTTTGTTAATTTCCAAATAGAGAGGGGATCTTATGCTTAGATTTTATTCCAAATTGTCAATTTCCATTTTGATTGTTTTCAGCAGTATGTACGCCGATACGATTGGTATTGTCTGCGGAGGAACGTATGTGGCGTTAGTGGATAGTTCCGGTATCGTAAGTCCATTATCTTTGAGCGGATCGCCTATGATCGGCAGTGTTGCAATCAGTCCCTCTTCTTTGTCTGTGATTGGAGGCTCTCTTTTGAATCGAAATTATGGAGCTATTGTCAGTCCAAATAGGACGATCACTGAATTTTCAAATAATTTGCAATATCCGGCGTATGTCTATGCAAACGTAGCAGTGAATGCATTTGGAGATGCTATTGCTGTAGGAAATGGAGGAGGAGGTCCGCTCGCAGTTGTTGCTAATGCTGAAGGCGAAGCAACCTTTCTTACAGGTTTTCCTCCAATGGAGCCTGTTCTAACTTTTAATAGCGCTGCCATTAATAATGCAGGCGTAGCAATCATTGGAGGGTCTCCGGCAGGCAATGGATTGTATGCAGCCTTTGTGTATCCCCAAGCTACCACGGTAACGCCGATTTTAGACAGTCCGGGTTTTGGCCAAGCCATTCGCAGCGTTTCGATTAATCAATCCGGCAATTCGATTGTGGGCGGCATCTACATGAACAACACACAAGCCTATGCATCTCTTTTTGATCCGGCCGGGGCGCCTGTTGCAACAGTTGTATTTCCTTTTGTCGGAGGAGACATCAAAAGTGTTTCTATTGCCAATTCAGGAACATCCATCATTGGAGGATTCGATAATGCGAACGCTGCCTATGCCGCCCTGGTAGATCCGGCAGGAGGACTCCACGCACTATCGGGAGATCCCTTGCCTGCGATGGGGACAATTAATAGCGTCTCTATCAAAGATCTATGCGGCAATTTCTCAAATGATTATGCGATTATTGGCGGCCAAGATGCAACCGGCGCGGCCTATGCAGCTTTTGTTGACGGGGATGGAGTGGTTCATAATATAGGAGGACTCCCTGTAGGTCCCGGAGCTGCGATTAATAGCGTTTCGCTCAATCAATATGGCGCAGCCTTGATCGGCGGTACTCCGGACGGCACAAATCCTTACGCTGCATTGATTACTCCATTCGGCCAGTTAATTCCTCTAGATGTGAGCGGAGGGTCTCCGATTACAAGTGTTTCCATTCGTTTAGCACTTGCCGGGCAAGGTCTGACGGGAAACAATCTCCGTTTTGCTAAATATATTAACCGATACGCCCCGGAAAAAGCCTTTTATTTTTGTCCCGCATTTTTTGACGGGACTCTTTCGGAGGCGCTTGAATCCGCTGCGCCTACACGCAACGCCATTTCTGTTTTTACAGCAGATAATAACTTGTTTTTCTTAAATCATGGACTTTCGGCACATCTGCGCAATCATCGTCATGTGCGTAAGAAACCAGTTTTGCCGAATGTTGATTTGGCCGCTTTTGAAAAACATGTCTCCGAAGAGTTATTCTTAGTGCAAAACAATTCGCCGCAACAGGATGCGCCTGCAGACTCCTCTGTTCATTTTAATATGCAAGGTAGCAAACAACGTCCATATTCTATTTGGTTTGAGGCTCTTGGAGCTTTTGCGTCGCAACAGTCGCAAAATCAAACAGTGGGTTTCGATCCATCAACGGGAGGTTTTGTTTTTGCTTTCGAGGGTCTTGGTTGTCAAACAGTGCAATTGGGCGGGGGAGCTGCGTATACGTTTACTCATATTCATGAACACAACGATGCGGGAACTGCCAGAATCAACCAGGAGTATTTATTTGCTTATGCAACTTGGTCTGATGAAAAGTTCTATGTAGACACAGCAATATGGACAGGGATTTTTCAGACACACCAAGTCAGACATATTCGGATGACCGGATTTGATTTTGATTCTACATCAGATCCCCGTGGATTTCAGCTATCGCCTCATTTCGAATGTGGATACGACAAAGAAAAATACATGGATTCTAAAGCAGAATTGGTGATTGATCCATTTGTTATGGTTGATTGGATCAACACTTGGCAAGACCACTATGAAGAAAAGGGAGATGGGCCTTTTAATGTGGATCAGAAGGCACAGTATTCTTCATTCTTGCGAACAGAGGCGGGGTTTCGGTTCTATGAGATGATTTCGTTTAATTCATGGCGCTTGATTTTGGAAGAAAAAGGAAGCTACGTATACAAAAAACCATTTAAAGTGGGTACCATCAATGCGTTTTTTGTCGGATCTCCGGGCTCATTTACAATGGAGACTTTTTCATCAGCTCAAAATTTAGGGGTCGCAGAAATGTCTCTTATCTTTCAGCCAATGAAGCAGCAATATCCTTACAGCTCGGTTTCTTATCAGGGAGAATTTGGCAGAGGATATCAATCGCATCAAGTCCTCTTTGAAACTTCTTGGGACTTTTAAGACAGCTTCTAAGCTGATGTTTATTTCTTTTTATAAAGAAGCGCACTGATTGCAAGGAACAAGGGGATCTCTTTGCGGGCGCGGTTTTCCATGCGCGCTTTTCCACCCTCGCTTGTTTTATCTGAACACCACTCTTCTAATTGATCAACAACAAATCCATGCTTGGCTAGCCATGCGATGTATTGGGAAAGAGGATAGTGGTAGGAAATCGTCATGCCTCCTTGATCTCCCTTGCCGGGATGGATTTGAAGAGGGATCTTCATCGGACTCATGTATGCGTTCACACGTCGATATTGCAATTTTGCCTGTTCATCAATGCCCCAGCTGCTTTGTCTGGGAATCCGAAAGCAGGGATGGTTTAATACAATCACCAATTTGCCTGTTTCCTTTAGGTGTTTTGAAGCATTGGCAATCGCGCCTTCGGGATGTTCCATGTTTTGCAAGCAAAGAAGAAAACAGGCGGCATCGAAATCGGTTTTTTCGATCGGCAGCGGCTTCGATGCATCTGCAGATATAAAAGCAGTGGAAGCTCTTTTTGTTGTTTTTTTTGCCTCTGCGATCAGTTTTGAGGAAAGATCTACCCCCACATAATCCACATCTTTGATTAGATGGCGGGCTAAAACTCCCTGACCGCATCCAAGATCGAGCAGGGAGTTTTTAGCATGCAGGTTCAGAAGTTTGAGGGCATTTGGCAAGACGACGGCTTGGTGGTAGTAATGTCCCTTTTCTCCAACGCAGTCATTGTACCAATTTTTTGCCGAATCCCAACCGCTCATCTTATGGATCCTTAAAAAGAGAGTTGAAGTCTTTTTTCTTTTCCGGCTCTCCTAGAATCGTTTTGGCAGAATGGCCGGAGGAGGGGGCGGAGTTAGGCAGGCGGGGTTTGAATTCTTCGCAGAAATTTGCGGCTTCCCGATCTCGGATAGGTTCTGTTGATGGGACGATGCAGTCATTGGGCTTTCCAATGACATAGTAGCGGCAATTTTTACAAACGTGAAGGTCGGAGTTGCAATGAATGCAGGATGCTTTGAATCCGATTTTTACGCTTGGATCTCCAATGGATTTAGAACAATGCCAGCAAGTCATGGTCTTTGTGTGGCTCGAACAAATTCATTGATATTGATGTTGATCAAAATGCTTTCACAGTCAGCATCCCAGCCGCTATTTTGCCCAATAATTACTGCATCGTTAAGGGCCCAATTTTGAAAGATCCATCGATCGTTCGATGCGATCGTCCAACGGGTAATTTCTCCACGGGAATCAATCAATAGCAGATCTTCAAAAGAATCGAGCGCGCAGACATAGAGAGTATGCTCTCCATAAACTACGGGGCCTAAAAATAGGTTAGCCTCAAGGACTCCCCCCGTATGCTGGTTGATAATCCGATACTTATAATTGGAAAACCAGCGATGGTTTTGGGTAATAATGAGGGGATCGTTTAATCTCCAACTTAAAACTTTACGGCCGTCATACCTGCTGATTTTCCACATGGATCCATCTTCCAGTTCCAAAGAATCTCCGGTAGCGGAAACCGATGAAAGCCAATGTACAGAGACCGGGAAATAGACGGGAGGGTAGGAATCAAAAAGATAGTTGAAGCTGGCCTCTTCATCTTGAGCAAATTCGAAATCCGGACGAATCTCATCTTCGCTGCCCGCGATCAGCAAGAGGGGGGCAAGAAGAAGGGAAACAATGAAAGAGCGAATCATAAGCATCATAGACAGACCTCTCAAAAAGAAGTCATGGATCTTATCAGTATTGAGCTATTTTTTGATAACGAAAATATGAATTCTGGGGTAAAGAAAGAATAACCTATCCGAATAAAAAGTTTCGGTTGAGTTTTCGGTTCTTTTGAGCCAACTTTTCAACTGAAAAATGGAAAAACAATCTAAAAATTCTGTTCGGACAGGTGGAAAGGGGAGGATAGCGTGCGAAAGAAAATGATGTTGTGTCTGATTATGGCAACTGTTCATGCAGCCCAAACGCCTGACTGGATTTCTTTTGCCGGAGGGGTTTACGACATATTGAGACCTCGCCATCAGACCGGGGAGATCGAGATCGAGTATAAATTTCATATTAGGAAATGGACATCTCCTTTTCAATTTCTTGAATTTCTTCCGCTTGCGGGAGTGATGGCCACGGCTCGAGGATCGGGGTATCTTTACGCGGGAATTAACTTCGATTGTCTTTTTTTTGACCACGTCCTGTTTGCGCCGGGGTTTGCCGCAGGATATTATTGGCAAGGCAAAGGGAAGAACTTGGGGTATCCTTTAGAATTTCGGTCCGGGATCGAATTAGCCTGGCAATTTTCCGATTATCGCCGTTTGGGGGTCCATTTTTACCATCTCTCCAATGCAAGCCTGGGATCCAGAAACCCCGGCGAAGAATCAATCGTAATTTATTACGATATACCTATATCTAATGGTTTTCCGTTTATTAAGTAGATAATTAATTTTAATTATTGTAATAGTTATATTAGTATGGCTAAAGAAATTCCATTTGATCCTTTTCCTCTATTGCAAGGACCTCATCATCAGGCGATCGCAAATTCGTTTTTTAATTTCTTTTTCGATCCTCCGTCCGATCAAACGCAGGTTCTTTTGCCCGATGGAGATCGAATTTCCCTTGAAGTCACAACGCCCCGCGAATGGAAGCCTACAGATTTAACGGTCTTTCTTGTTCATGGGCTTTGCGGATCTCATAAATCAGCGAATTTAGTCAGAATGGCGCGCCGTCTGGAGCCTCTTGGCATTCGGACGGTTCGCTTTAATATGCGGGGCTGCGGGTCCGGAAGAGGCTTGGCTAAGCATATTTACCATAGTGGACGAAGCGAAGATGTCTTTGAATCAATCAAAGCCATCAAAAAGCAAACTCCTGAGTCTCCGATTGTTTTGATTGGATTTTCGCTAGGGGGGAACATTGTCCTCAAAATGGCGGGAGAATTAGGAGGGCTGGCTAATGTATTTGTAAAAAAGGTCATTGCGATCAGCCCTCCTGTCGATCTTTATTCAAGCATTTTGATGCTGGGAGATGCAGAAAATGCAATCTATGAACGATATTTCTACAGGCTGCTAAGAGCTGACGTTCATTACCGCCACAAAAAATTCAAAGATTTAAAACCGGTCTATCTGCCTAGAAACCTAAAGCTGTATGAATTCGACCAGATCTATACGGCCCCTGCTTGCGGCTTTCAAAATGTAGAGGATTATTACTCTCGCTGCAGTTCGGCCCAGTTTGTTCCCAACATTGAAGTACCCACGACCATCCTTTTTGCCGAGGACGATCCGATTGTGTCCCCCTTTTCGTTAGATGGGACGAAAATTCCTCCCCATGTAGAAGTTCTTAAGACCAAACAGGGCGGACATATGGGATACTTAGGGAACCCAAAAGACGAGAGGGGAATCCATTGGCTCGACTCGGTTCTTGTCGATTGGATTCGGGAATAGGCGTTTTTGAGAGTAGTTTTAAAGGCTTTTAAGCGACAGGGGCATTTTCAGCTGCGCTGAATTGCGCGCTTTTTACAGCAAACTGTTTGTTGAGAGACCGTACGGAAAGGATCCAGAACAGGACTGTGCAAGCGATCAGAGGAAGGAGAAAGTGTGTAATTGAAAGCACTGATCCCG
>DALYFE010000078.1:0-1416 GCA_031972195.1 Chlamydiales bacterium
GTGGGACAAAATCTTAAGTTTTTTTCCAGCGTTTACACCAACGCCATACGCAAGGATGTGATTGCTCAAATGGTGAGCCGCTTTCATTTGGAAGAGTTTCTTAAGCGCTCAACCCGTGATATTCCTTCCGGCTGCAAACAGCGCCTGGCGCTCGCTTGCTCCGTGATGCACAAACCAATGGCTTTATTCTTGGACGAGCCTACTTCCGGAGTCGACCCCGCGTCCAGGCGCAATTTTTGGAATTACATGAAAGAGCTCGCTGAACAGGGATGCGCTATTTTAGTCTCCACCCATTCCATGGAAGAGGCAGAATACTGCGATCGAATCGGACTTGTCCATCAAAGTCGATTGATTCACATTGGAACTCCGGAGACTCTCAAAGAACTGGCCCATGCAACCACTCTGGAAGATGCATTCATCACCTTAATCGAGCAGCAAAATGCGTTGGGTTAGATTAAAAGCGCTCATCATCAAAGAACTGCTGCAAGTGATCCGCGATCCAAGCAGCATTCTCATCAGTTTTGTGCTACCTGCCATTTTATTATTCATTTATGGATATGGCATTTCTCTCGACTATGAACACCTACGCATCGGACTTGTTTTGGAAGACTCCTCCCAAGTTGCGCAAAATGTTGCAGAAACACTCACGGGCTCTTCCTACTTTTCGGTAGAAATTGCAAAAGACCGAGTCGATTTGGAAAAAAAACTGATCAAAGGATCGATCCGCGGGATCGCCGTAATCCCTTCTTATTTTTCAAAACGCTCCATTCCTCCCATGCAAATCATCACCGATGGGAGCGAGCCTAACACGGCTCATTTCGTTCAAAATTATATTCAAGGAGCTCTGGCAAATAGCGGTCAAGCCGCTTCCCCTCGTGTTGTATTGGATCCCAGATACTGGTTCAATGAAGAGCTGAAAAGCCGCAACGTCCTGATCCCGGGATCCATTGCAATGATCATGACTCTGATCGGAACGCTTTTGACCGCCCTGGTCGTCGCCAGAGAATGGGAGAGAGGGACCATGGAGGCGCTGATGGCCACTCCCGTATCTATTTCCGAGCTCATCTTTGGAAAATGCACAGCCTATTTTCTTCTGGGAATTCTCTCTTTTCTATTTTCGGTGGGCATTGCCCTATTTTTCTTCCAAGTGCCTTTGCGAGGTTCATTCTTTGTACTTATCTTCACGACCATGATCTTTTTACTGATTGCACTGGGGATGGGACTGCTTATTTCCACCTTGTTAAAAAATCAATTCGCCGCCTCGCAAGCAGCTTTAGTGTCCGCCTTTCTTCCGGCCTTCATGCTCTCCGGATTTATTTTTGAAATCACAAGCATGCCCTGGCCCATCCAACTGTTAACCTATCTTCTTCCTGCTAAATATTATGTCTGCTGTTTGCAGACAATTTTTTTAGCAGG
>DALYFE010000078.1:1426-8712 GCA_031972195.1 Chlamydiales bacterium
CAATGTTTGGTCTCTGATCGCATACAATGTATTTACAATGGGAATCATCGGAATTTTTCTATTTCTATATGTGGCGCATAAAACAACCAAGAGGCTGGAATGACGCGAATACTGGCCTTGATTTACAAGGAATTCATTGCGATCTGGCAGGATAAAAAAAGCCGTTTTATTCTCCTGTTTCCTCCTTCGATCCAACTCCTCGTCTTCGCTTTTGCAGCAACTCTTGATGTAAACAATGTTTCCATCGGCATTTTGAACCGGGACAATGGAGAACAAAGCATTGAACTGATCCGCCGTTTCCGAGGATCCCCCACTTTTACCCATATCGAACATCTTGGAGGCGTAGAACAAATCGCTCCTTTCATCGACCATCAAAAAGGACTCTTTGTCCTCTCCATCGATGAAAATTTTTCCCGTCTGATCGAAGCCAACAAAACAGCTTCCGTGCAACTCATCCTGGATGGAAGAAAAGTGAATGCTTCGCAAATTGCCGCAGGCTACGCAGCAGAAATCATAGACAAATTTTCCAACGCTCCCAAGATTGAATTCATCGAACGAAATTGGTTCAATCCCAATCTTCTCTACTACTGGTTCACGGTTCCGGGCCTGCTTGCCATATTGACCTTGGTGGAAACGCTCATGATGACGGGGCTGTCAATAGCGAGAGAAAGAGAGCTTGGAACCTTCGATCAGCTGCTTGTCTCTCCCTTAAATCCTTCAGAAATCTTAATAGGAAAAACAATTCCCTCCATTCTCATTGGCATTGGAGAGGGAACTGTGATTGTTTTGGCAAGCATCTTCGCCTTTCAAATCCCCTTCTATGGCTCATTTCTACTTCTCTATTTGGGGATGTTTTTTTTCACTTTGGCAATCACCGGAATCGGATTGTTTATCTCTTCTTTATGCGCAACCCAGCAACAGGCGCTTTTAGGAACGTTTCTCTTTGTAACTCCGGCCATTCTTCTCTCCGGATACGCAACCCCTATCGAAAACATGCCCCTTTGGCTGCAAAACGCTTCCTATCTAAATCCAACGCGCTACTTTCTCTTTATTTCCAGAGGCAGTTTTTTAAAGGCAGTGCCTATGCAAGAAATCTTCAATCATATCTGGCCGCTTGCGCTTATGGCCTTGTGCACCCTAACCGCCGCCGTCGGCATTTTCCGAGCTAGGTTTATTTCCGCAAGGTGACTCCCATCCCCCGCCGAGCGCCTTAATTAACTGGATCGTCGACTGATAGTTTTGTCCTACCGTATTCATCCACAATCTTTTTGCCTGCACCTGAGCCTCTTCAGCGCTGATCGTCTGCAAATAGTTGACAATCCCCTTCTTATATCGAAGCCTCATCAAAGCGTTCGTCTCCTTCGCGGCCATAAAAGAACGCTTCAAATCAAGCGCCTGCTTTTTCTGTAAATCTACGCAGCTCAAGGCATCTTCCACTTCGCCAAATGCGCTGAGAACAGCCTTTTCATACATCCCCTTCGTCTCTTGAAACTTGGCGCATGCCAGATCGACCTCGGACCGATTCCTCCCTCCATTGAATAGAATCTGTCCTAAATTCACTCCAATCTGCCAAAGCCTGCTTGTCCAGCGTAAAAATTGAGACAGATCGGGACTGGAACTGCCTAAAGCGCCCGTCAACGTCATCGAAGGAAAATAGGTTGCGTACGCAACCCCGATAAATTCATGGAATGAAGCCATTGTTCTCTCTGCCTGCGCTAAATCGGGACGCCGCATCAACATATCAGAGGGAATGCCTGCAGGAACGGAAGGAGGATCATATTTAAGAGGAAACGGCTCAATTTGGAATTCGGAGGCAGGAGCGCCGATCAATACCGCAATGGCATTTTCAAATAAAACTCTCTGCCGTAAATTATCCTGATAATCGGCCTGCGCGCGAGAAAGCTCTCCTTCGGCATCCATTAAATTGAGATAACTTACCAATCCCGATTGATATTGCAAGCGCACGCAATCAAGGAAAGACTGCCTCAGCTCTATTCTGGAACGGATCAATCCAATTTGCGTGTCCATCGACCTCAGATTAAAGTAGTTGCTTGCCAAATCCGCCGTCAGCGTTAAGAGAGCCGCCCGCAGCGCCTCATCTTGCGCTTGTGCGTAAATTTTCGCCGCGTTATACACTCCTCTGAATTTTCCCCAAAGATCCACTTCATAGCTCATGGACACAGGCAGTTGATAATTGAACTCATGGACCCTTGTAATGGTCTTGAGTCCCGGAAACATCCCCGGAGGCACTCCATAAAGCTCAATCAGTTCGCCGATATTGTTATAACCGGGATTCAAATTGATATCGGGATACAGCTTCGATTTCGCAACCCCGGCCACAGCTCTTGCCTCGGCCACTCTTTGGAGCGCCACATACAAATCCGGATTATTTTCAATGACTCGCTGTTCCAGGGAGGCTAGTTCCGGATCATCAAAAATATCCCACCAATTCTCTATGGAAAAGTCCTCATTCTCCACAGAGGCCCCTTTCCAATCCGAAGGAACTGCAACAACAGGAGCCTCATAACGAGGTCCAAGACGGCACCCTGTCAAAAGCAGCAGGAAAGTAAAAATTTTTACACCCATGGACATGATCCACGAAATAGCACAAGACAACGAACTGAACAACAGTAAAAAAATTCTTTTTCTATAAAAAAACTACAAATCAATATATAATTAACTAAAAAATAAACAAAAAAGATTCATATCATGAACATAACCAATAAACATAATTTCCTTATTGAATCAGATCCTCAAAAAAATATTCGCATGCTTGCAGACTTCTCTCTGCTAGATGTCTCTGGCACTCTTTGCCTGACTCAAATGGTCCATCAAAAGCTGCCAAAGACGGATATCCCAATCGATACACAACGGGAAATTTGTTTGCTGGGCACAGGCGCCGTCTTGTTATCCGTTCCCTTTTATCTTCTCGCTCAAAAGGTCTACCAATGCGCTACGAAAAATTTGAGTGAAACATTCCAATGCAAGGATGGTTTGGCTCAGGCAATTGGCAACCCTGCAAATATCATGTCGTATTTTTGTTTCGCATCTTTAACAGCTCTTGCCGGAGCCGGAACCTATGCAATCCTGCGCAGGTGTCTGGAAGACTCAGCCAAACAAGAGCGGTTTGATCTACTTGATAAAGAATATACAGCTGCCGCCGCCTATTTAATCCGCCAACATAAAACATCTCGAGGACAAGAGCGGGGGGATTTAGCCATGATTGCCGGAAAGCTGGCCGACAAAACAGAGCTCATCCGCGCGTCTTTACGTCAAGTGGCCCGTCTAACAGAGCCCCAGACAAACCTGCTGATCGCAAAACTGTCCTTTGCAGCAAGATCTGTTCTCCTTGAGGAAAAAACAACGATTTCACAAAAGAAAAAAGCGTGATGCCATGACTGCACCTGTCAATGCAACACCCCCGATCGCAAGCGCTCCAAGTCCCGAGACGCCTCAAGCCACGCCTGCTCAAAAAAAGCCGGCCGCCTTTAAGTTTCTCCAGGAAAACCAACCTCTGGAAAACCTGAAGCAACTCGCCGATCCGAAACTTGCCACCGATCAATCGATTCTCTGCATTACAAAAAAGATCTTCGACACCCTCTCCTATTCCAATCGATCTCCTCAAATGATTCGAGATAGAACAATTAACATCATTGTATCCGGCGTCATTTTAAAACTAACCGGCCAGATTGGCTGGAGAACGATGAGATGCGTCTCCATGCATCCAAACTGGACGGAAACATTTTTCCCCCTGTCTGCAGAGTGCTTTGAAAAAACACTCCACCGCATGCTGGAGACCGATTCTCTTTTATGGACCTTTTTCCTCACCTCGACCATTGGTCTTTTCGCTCTCAGCTCGCACGCGGTAAGTAGAGTGTTTTACACTGACAGGAAAACGGAAGAGCGCGTTCAAATGCTTTACGTAGAATATGCAGCCATGACCGAGGTATTGGATGATACCGCGACGAAATGCTTTAACCGGGAACTGCCGCTTGAGTCAAAACAGGCGATGTGCAAACTGGCTAATTCTCTAAAAGCAAATATTCCCCTGATCAATACACGGTTAAGACAAATAGCGCGTTTGCCGCCGGAAAGAGCCGACTTGCTAACAAACCAACTCTCTTTAGCAATCGAACGGTTAAAGCAAATCACAGATCTCCCTCAAAAGCGAAACAACTCGCCGGTCCATCTGCTCTCTTTAACCATCAACCGGATATTAAAAAATAGTCCGCTGCAGAGGGCAAAATGACAGTAGGACTCCAGGCGCTCAGCTCTACCGTCCAAAACGCTACCCACCCGCTCCTGCTCGAAAAAGCTATTGAAGCGTTCGGGACCACTACGCCGTCTCTCGATGCATTTTTGAACCAGGGAACAAAGCAGTGCGATGCGTTCAAGGCAGCCTTTCCGGAAATCACTCTAAAATCTCATGAAAAAATTGGCGTCATTCAGGCTGCATGGTGGGCTTTTTCAGGGATTTTCAGCGGAATCGACGAATCATTGGATCCGCCCCAACCCATTCCCCCCTCCCGAGGAGAAGCTTTTACATCTCTTCTGGAAGAAGGACGCCAAAGACTGGACCAAACCAAACAACACCTCAATCACCTCGATGACATCTATGCAGATCATCCGGACGCAAGCGGACAGATCCGCGCAATGCGGGAAGCCCATTTATTTCTCGAAACATGCCCGCCAACCGAGGCTCAAGGGATTTTGGCGATTCAACATTGGCAAGAAAAAATTCAGGAAACTCTGGAAAGAGCGGAACATCTCGGAGACAACCTCCAGACGGCAGAACTCCGGCAACCGATCGATCTTTTTGAGCCATCCGTTTCCATTCCAAAAGAAACCATAGCATCTCTTTTTTCTGAAGACCTTGGACAAAAAACAAACATTGGCAATCCCGATTTTCAGCAAGCGCTGTCCCCATTGAAATCCTTTGCTCAACATACACAAGACCTAGTGGTTCTTACAGCTGCAGAAGATGCGGAAGAATTCCACGCCATTTTCCAATCGCTCTCATCGCAACTGAGCAAGTATCCATGGGCCAGATTTATCTATTCAGACAGCGAATATGAACAAGTATTCCAACCTGCCCTATTGCAATTTTCCAATACAATCAAAGACAAAATTGCCGCCCTTGAAGGCAAAACACGCTCCTCTTTTTTCATCCCTCTGATTCATAACGGACTCTCTGCTCAGTCCATGATGAATCAAGATCCCAATCAATTTGCAAATATCTTGACAGGCGATTTTCAAAAAACCTTGAACAGCCTCTATGGAACAAGCTATGCGCTCATGCGCATTGAGCCATCCAGCACCCCCAACTTCTATCAAATCCACCTGTATCAAAGCGGTCAGGGCGCAAATCACCTAGTCTTTGACAATATTCCCAAAGATCTGCTGCTCGATCCAGACCTTCTTGCCCAAATGCTCAAACGCATCTCCATTGTAGGAAAAGCAGAAGAGCTAAAAACTCTTCGTACATTGATCGGAACCCATTGGGAGAGCTCTTTGGAGCATTGTCAAAGCGCCCCAACCTCTGTCGAAGAAGAGATGCGAGATCGGCTTGTCAGAAACATGAAGTGTTTGTGGACTCAATTTTCATTAACTGCCGGCAATACACTTTCCGATCGAATGAAAGATGGCACGCAATCTTTTTTGGCAGCGCTCGGGCTCCCCCCCCAGGTTGAAAAAACTACCTCTGATTTTTGCATCGGCCATTTCGGATCCCCTTCTTCCACCTCTTCTTACAAGCTCTCCTCAATCGAGCCAAACAATCCTTGGGGGCCTTGGCAATCGCTTTTTCTAACAGAGGGGAAAATAGAGCAGCTCCTCGATTACCAGCTTTCGGCTCTAACCCACTTTACAAAAGAGACGCAGCATTCTGAGACAGAAATGGAAGAGCGGATCCAATTGAGCCGCCAGGCGCTGGAATCTCTCAATAAGCAGTACAGCGAAATCACCTCGATTCCCTCGGAAAAAATCCTCGAAAAATATGCTTCTCTCAACCAAATCAAACAACTGATTGATGCGCAAAAGGGGGCTCTTGATCTCGCATTCAATACAAGAAATGGACAGGTAAGGATTGCCCCTGATTTTGGATCTTTCAGCCAACCCATCGCAATGCCAAAAATCCAAACAGCGATCACTGATGCGCCAAATCCGCCTGCCAAGCTACAGCTCCATACGGATCTCACCTCTTGGATTCCATCAGTAAACAATCTGGAACCTTTATATGACCTTGCAGAACAGTTAAAAGAGGATTATCGGGCCGAGCGCTACGATGGCGTCATCTACGCAGTCAAAATGTTTTACAATCGGTTCAATCCTCTTTCTACGAAGGAACTGCTCAGTGCAATCACCCCGGAGACAGCAGAGCGCGTATTCCTTGCGCTCGATACAATCAGCACGCTCTATTTTAAAAGCTACTTCGACGCAACGGTCCCTAAATTGCCCGACGCGGAATCCACCTTGCTAATGATGGAAACTATGATCCTTGCAGACAGTCTTTTAGCGAAGCTGCCTGCATCGCACAAGCTATCCAACGTTAGGATGCCTCTTACCGAATTATTCCCCTATATATTCAACCGAGGCATTTTTTTTCGCATGGGAGATCCCGAACTAGATAAACGACTGAGAGCGCTCCAAGCTGTGAGAGATGCACCCCTGCCCGAAGATGCAATTCTCTTCAACACAAATATGGCCCCGCTCAAACAACAATTTGCAGGCGCTTTGCTGGGAGATATCATAGCGATTCCAAAAATCATATTCGCGCTGGACGGACGCCATCCCCGACTCTTCAATGAAAATACGCTTCAAGAATATCTAGAAAAATTTGAAAGAGCTTACCAAGAAAAACATCCTATTCGTGCAGTGGCAGCAGCAAGCGCGGGCGGTAGGATAGAGCTTCTTCTAGACATGTGGACGGGGGCCATTGATGATGTGCTGCCAAAAACTTTTTATGCAGCAAGACAGATCGCTTACCATGTTGAATATTTTTTCAGGGGCACATTCGTTAAACCGGCAAATTTTCAAAAAACTCCCAATTCCTTTGACGTAACATTCGAAAAATTCTCTCTGATCGAAGCGAGCGCACTTCCAGGGATGGCCAGTATTTCCAAGGCCGAAATCAAAGGCGATGCAGGCTTTCTTTATGCAAAACTCAATGGAATGGATGCTTCCGTATTCACAGAGCATAAAGACCTTCCTAACGGTCTTTCAAGCGCGCATCAATTGCAGCATCTGCAGCGCCCTCCAAACGACCCGATCATTCAACAATTGCAAGA
>DALYFE010000079.1:0-7716 GCA_031972195.1 Chlamydiales bacterium
AGCGTTGCTTTGAACCATGGCAACGAAAAATGTTTTGAGCGTATTGAAGAGCTTAGAAAGATTCGCGAGCAGCAAAATTTGGCAAAGAATTTAATGGCAGCGCTGGACAACGGATCTGCGTTGCTTGCTGAACCAGTAGATTGGAATGAGCCGCTGGTTCAATGGGCGTCTCATTTGGAGAGCTTTCGACAAGAAGAGCGGGGAGATTTGACCGCTTATCTCGAAAATTATTTGCGTCTTCTATCTATGCAAGAGCGGAATTGGATGGGATTAGCCTTGAAATGGCCAATACTTTGTTTCTTGAGTACAACCGCCAACTCGATATCCACAATGGAGCCATCGAGCATTTTGAAAGGTTGCTTGGCGAGATTCCAAAAAGCGATTTTGCGCTCAGCTCTTTGAATAAAATCCTTGTTGATCCGTTAAGCCAGCAGTTGATTGAACAGGCAAGCGCGATTTTAGTGCGTCTGAAAGATGAAAAACATCGCAGTGAAAAAGAGCAGCTGCGTTGGAATGATGAGTTAAGTCTGCAAAAAAAAATTCTATCAGAGCACCTAAAGCAGCTTTGTGAAGTGGAACGGCTCAATGTGCACCTGATCAAGGAAAAACTCAGCGAGCTGCAAAAAGCATCTCTTAGTTGCCTGAATGGCAAAATTTCTGTTTTACGAGAGCGGATGGGCGATTTGGTTTCCGAGAGAAAGACGGCGTTGCTGCAGGAAAAAGAGATTTTACAAAAAAAACTGGACAAACTGAGAAATTCATTTCAGGATTTCCCGGATCAATGGCGGCTGGAAAAATGGATGAACTTTAAGGCAAGCGCCGGAATGAAAATGATCTCTTCCGTCTCTGAGCTTGTCGAATCGATGACGGTGGGACATCACATGCACCATGTGGAGTCAAAAATTTTGGATCCGGCCCTTCTTCCTTCCAAACCGATCAAACCAAGGTTATTTGCCTTTTCTTTTCTTGGCGCCTGTGTTGCCGGATTCGGAGCTCTTGTTCGTTTGTTAGTTCCCGCAATTTTACAAGGATTTCCCATCTCTTCAGAAAAATTAAGGGCCATGAGATATCCCTTTTTGGGAGAAATGACCCCATTTTGCGACGGTCCTGAAGTAGGAGAGGTGACGGGCCCTGATTTGGAGCTGCTTCGCAAAATGTCTTTATTTATAGACAAGAGCCCGGAGGCGAAAGTGGTAGCTTTGATCGCCGGCAAAGGACCTGATTATTCAGATGCCCTGGGAGAAAATCTTGGCCGGATTGGCCGCAAATCTTTGATCATCCGGTGTGATTTTTCTGCAAAGTTTCAACTAGAGGATGCTCCCGGAATTTTGCAAAAATGGAGAGGGGAAGTAGATGATTTGCCGATTCGGAAAAAAAGAGGGTATGATTTAGTCCCGACAGGCGGCTTTACTGTATATGGAACAGAAATGATCCGGTCTGAGGCGTTCAAAAATCTTCTCGATACTTGTAAGAAAGATTACGATGTGGTGTTCTTGTTATTCCGCTCGCCGTTAGATAGCGCTCAGTCTGTGGCAGCTCTTTCGCTTTGCGACAAGGCGATTGTCACTGCTACCGTTGAATCAACGGATCTGTTGACACCGTTTGCCAATTGGGCTTACCATGAGGACAAATACCGCTTGGCGTTTATTCATGCGCTTAGCTAGCAGGAGAGATCGATGAGGACTGGCAATCGTGTTTTGGTCGCAGGCGGCGCTGGATTTTTAGGATCTCATTTGTGCGAGAAGCTCCTCAAAGAAGGGAGCGAGGTGATTTGCGTTGATAATTTTTTCACCGGAAGCCGCGCCAACATACTCCCCTTGATCGGGCATCCTCATTTTGAATTGCTCCGGCACGATATTTGTTTCCCTTTGCAATTGGAAGTGGACGAAATTTATAATTTTGCGTGTCCGGCCTCTCCCGTTCATTATCAGCGCGATCCGGTCCAGACGGTCAAAACAAGCGTTCTCGGCGCTTTGAATTTGCTGGGCTTGGCCAAACGTTTGGGATGTAAGATTTTTCAAGCCTCTACTAGCGAAGTGTATGGAGATCCGTCGATCCATCCCCAAGTTGAAAGCTACTGGGGGAATGTAAATCCGATTGGCCGCCGCTCTTGTTATGACGAGGGAAAGAGATGCGCTGAAACGCTTTTTTTCGATTACCACCGTGCGCATGGAACGCGGATCAAAGTAGGCCGTATTTTTAACACATACGGCCCCAGGATGGATCCCAATGATGGAAGAGTAGTGTCGAATTTCATCGTTCAGGCGATTCAAAATGCTCCGATTACGATTTATGGCCATGGCAATCAAACGCGCTCTTTTTGCTATGTGGATGATTTGATTGAAGTGATTGTCCGCCTCATGCGCTCGCCCGATACCGTGACAGGGCCGATCAATATCGGCAATCCGACAGAGTATCGAGTGATTGATTTAGCCCAAAAAATTATCGAGCTGACAGGATCTTCTTCGCAGATTGTCCATAAGGAGCTTCCTTCCGATGATCCAAAACAGAGACGCCCCGATATTTCTTTAGCGCAAACTATATTGGGTTGGTCTCCGACAGTCCCGTTAGAGCAGGGACTTGCAGATACTACAGCATATTTCCGAGAGCGGCTTGCAGAACGAATCGTTTTATAAAGGCGTTGGCTTAACGCTGATATCAGCAGCGAGTTTGTCGGTCATTGGTCTTTGCGCCAAGCTGGGCCTTTATGATATTTCAATTCAGGCTCTGCTGTTTTGGCGCTTTGCTTGCGCGTTTGGATTTTATTTTCTTTTTTTATTGCTGATAGGAGAGCTGCAGGGATTTTTGCATTTCGGAGAGACGAAAATCCAGGTTCTTCGCTCTCTATTTATCCTCTCTGCCCAGTACTGTTTTTTTTATTACCTTTCAAAAAATTCTCTCTTGAATGCATCGGCGCTTCTCAATACAGGCCCCCTTTTTGTCGCGGTGATTGAGTCGTGTATTTTACGCAAAAAAGTTGGGGTATCGAGTTGGATTGCAGGCGTTGTTGCATTTATCGGCGCTTTGTTTATTCTGCAGCCCGACGCCGGGATTTTTTCTTATATGAGTTTGATCGGTCTTCTCTCCGGCATGCTGCAGGGCGGATCTCAAATTGTATTTGGACAAGCGGCGCTTGGAAAAAAACTCCATATCGGTCTTTTGCATATGTTTGGCATATGTGCGCTGATTAGCCTCATTCCGTTTCTTTTTCTTCCGGTGCAAGGGATGGAGTACAAAACAACAAGCGGCCTTGATTTTCTTTGGATCATCCTGCTGGGGATCGTCTCTATTTTCAATCAGTTGTCTCGGGCTTCTGCATACCGCTATGCAACGCCGTCTCGAGTCGCCCCGTTTCTCTACTTTTCGGTCCTTTTGGCGGGACTTTGGGATTGGCTTGTATTTGGCACCGAGCCGAACGCATTTTCCATTTTAGGAACCGCGCTTGTCGTTTTAGGCGGACTGCTCAAAGTATTCTTGCGGAACTGGATTCTCGGTAGGCAAAAGTAATCAGATTTTTACTATCGGACTTCTCTCAACTTTAGTATGCTCTTCTCTCAATTTTCTGTTTTTTTGACGAGGGAACCATGTCTTCAGTGTCTAATATACATACTTATCGTGGGAATGCGGAAATTAATTTTATTACGGATGATCGTGGCGCACTTTCTGTAACAATTGATACAGATCGTCTCCATATGAGATCTGTAAAAGCGAAAGAATCTGATTACGACCGCTATGCTGCTTTGTTTGGAGACAAAGAGGTGATGGAAAAATTTGCTACGGGCCAAACAAAAACTAGAGATGAAGTGAAGTCCAGGATTGATGACGTTTGGGCAAAGCGTTGGCGTGAAAATGATCCTTATAGCGGGTTTGCAGTATTTAAAAAAGATACGCGCGAGTTTGTGGGACACGCTATTCTAGGGCATGGACAGAGCCCTGGAGAGGCGGAATTGGGCGGAATGGGGAATCGCAGTTTTTGGGAAAAAGGGTATGGAAGCGAGGCTGCAAAAGCTCTTATTCAGGAATACATTCCGGCAACGATTCAAGAGGGGTATCTTTTAGACGGCAAACGGCTTCAAACGATAGTGGCAACAGCGAGATTTGATAATCCTGCCTCTAGCCGAATTTTAGAAAAAATAGGAATGCAGTTTGTTCGCGAAGAGGAAAAATATGGGGCCCTGCGGAGACATTACGCAATGGATGTGAACGAACACCAAGGGCAATAGACTTCTTTCGCGCTAAGAAGCGGTTTATTCGTGCTTTTTCTGGATCTCTCTCCATTTTTTGATCATTTGCGCTGCAATGGGAGCGGCTTCTTTCCCTGCATCGGCGAAGCGGAAGAAAACAACGACGACAAGTTCCGGATTGTCAAATTGGATTTTCCCGTACTCGTTCGGAGGAAAGGAAATGGCGCCGAACCAAGTGTGTTTTACCATTTGGATGGGGCCTGAAGGGTTTGCATTGGGACTAAACAGGATCTGTGCGGTGCTCGTTTTGCCAATCATCTGATGTTCTAGAGTGCGATAATCTAACGCCAGAGAGGGATTTTGATGCAAAAAGCGGATGGCATTTGCCCGAGCGCCTCCCTGCGCGCTCCAAAGGGAGCGGTCCATGCCTTCTAAAATTTGCGATCGAATGGATTGGGGAAGAGGGATTTTTTTTCTTATTTCGGTTGGAGGCGTCGCAATTTCAGGGATCGGATTTTTAGTGTGAAGGCCGGTAAATAAAGAGAATGGAATCCCTAGAGTTTTCAGTTCCTGCGCATTCAGGCTGTATTCCAGAGAAAAGGCGGAAAGAGGCTCTCTATTTGGGGTAAATCCCTTCGAAGTGAGTACAATCTTTGATTTCAAAAGATTTCCGCCGTTTCCAATGGCGCTTAAAACCATTGCGGATTGGATGGGAGTTGCTAAAAGGGTGTGCTGTCCGATCGCAAAAGAATAGAGACTGGTTCGATTGTGCATCAAGTCAGTGGGAAGATTTCCTGAAGCCTC
Source organism: Chlamydiales bacterium (assembly GCA_031972195.1). Lineage (GTDB taxonomy): Bacteria > Chlamydiota > Chlamydiia > Chlamydiales > SM23-39 > DALYFE01. Next base: position 4,989 of record DALYFE010000079.1, read on the forward strand.
TCCGGGAAGCTCAAGGCCCGTCCTCTCTCCATACCCGAAATTGCGAGCTGCATTTTTTAGATCTTCCGGGTCGGAGAGAAAATCTCCGGCTAAAATAGAAAAATAAGGGTTGCTCGAGTGTTCCAGAGCGCCGATCAGATCGATTTTCCCCACCTGCTGACTGCTGCTTCTTGGCAGTCTTCCTCCTTTATAGAGCCTTGGATAGGGAGTTCCATTTGTCGCATAGGCGACATATTTTGGGTTTTTCCCATGCCAGTCAACCAGAGTAGGAGAATGTCCTTGCCGCAGGCCTTCATAGGCGGTAACCAGTTTGAACAAGGACCCTTGGGGACCGCTTGTTTGAAAGGCGTAAGAGCGCATCGAGCCGAACCCATTTTTAGGGAGAGCGGCTCTTGCAAGATCTTTTTCTGTGGGAAATGCTTTGTATGTGCCTAGAAGCGGACGGTCAAGTTGCTGAAAAGATCGGAAGCTGCGTAAAAATTCTATCGCAAGATCGCCCGGCAATTCTTGTGCTATGCTTAAGAGCTTTGGCTGATTGGCCAGATGCTCTCGCAAAATGGGAAGCCTATGTTCATTCCAGTAGGAAGCAAACATTTCCTGTTCTTTTTTATCCAGATAATCCAGGTAGGGACGGGCATAGGTCTTTTTTTCTTTTTCCTGTTTTCTTGCAGCTGCAAGAAATTCTTTTTGATTTTCTTGACGCCAAGCGGAGAAAACCTCTCGATGAAATCGGGAGAACTCGTTCTCTTTTTCCTCCATTTCCAGCTGATTGAGCGCAATAGAAAGATCTCGATAGGCGCTGAGCTTCATTGTCCCGACTTTCTCAATCAACTCATCGCTAAACCGTGTGCTGTCTACAATGAGCCGGAACAGATCGATTGCAAATAGCCGATCTTTTGCCGATGGGATTGCGGTTAAAGCGGTATGCAGGCGGTGAAATGCTGCCTTTGCCTCTGTTGATTCGGGGATTGCATTTTCACTCAATTCGCAGATTTTGACAGGATCCGAGAGATTCGAAAAATAGCGAAGGATTTCAAAGTCTTCTTGAATTTGAATGGCTCCCTTGACGGTATCGACAGTCTGGAAGAGGGTTCTCAGCGGCCCTTCTTTTGGTAAAATAAGTTCTAGATAAAGATCCCAAGTCAACATGGCATCTTCATCGAAAAATCTGCGGCTGAACCGCTCTCGATACAAGGCGTCGGAGCCATTCCAAAGGGCTTCTGCATACTGTGTATTTTCAAGCCAGCGGACGAGCCGTTTTTGCTGCAGCTTTCGATTAACCGGGTGGGAGGTGGGGATAAAATCATTGGGATCGAAGCGGGGATAGCTTGCCATCGCAAGAAGTTCTCCGTTGTTTGGATCCATTGCAACAATGGCCCCTCCCTTGATCCAAGGCTGTTTTTGAGGCTTTCTTTTTTTGTCCGTTGGGTCGATCCCAATGCTCTTTCCATCCCTGATTTTTTCATTGGCAGCGAGCAGCTCTTCTGCAAATTGCTGCAGTTCTGAAGAGATGGCAAGGACGACTTGACGTCCGGGAACTGCCGGGCGGCCTCCCGGCAACTCTCGGACAAAGCGTTCTTTCTGATCGATCTCAAAGTTTTTTTTGCCGAAGTAGCCTCGCAGTTCCTCTTCAAATTGTTTTTCGATCCCGGACTTTCCTACCAGATCACTGAGCGTATAGGCTTTTTCTTTCAGCTCGCCAAGGCGTCTATAGACTGCATCAAACGATTCGCAGCCCTCCGGAAGAGCGCTCATTTCTCCTTGCTCTAAAGATTCTTGCAAACTGCGCAATTCCCCGATGATCTCTTGATATTTTTTTTGGTTGATCGCGCCCATCGTCCCTACGATATGGCAGGCGGTTTTCCCCTGAGGATAGAATCTCTCCGCAGCAATTTCTGCATGAAGGCCCGGCCAGTCGCGCTCGAGTCCTTTTATCCTGTAGTGTTCTCTTTCGGTCAGGTTTGTTTTGATGATGTAAGGGGCCTGAGGAAATAAGGATGCTTTGGCATAGATCAAATCTTCGATCCGTTCTGCATCCATGTTGAGCTCTAGGCCAAGTTTTGCAGACAATTTTTTAATATACTCTTTCCGCGGCCAAATCTTGGTTCTCCGTCCTGACGCGTCTTCCTGCCATCGGACTGCCGGGATTTCTGTGATTTGCCCATAATAGACGGAAGCATGGTAGGCGATTCGATTGATGGCGAGCGGAATTTGAAATCGGTCGCAGATGATCCCGCGGTCGGCCCTGAGAAGCATGGCCCTGGACTGCGGTTTTTGCGCTTCAATCCATTTTTGGTCCCTCTGCACCATCCCCAGATGCCAGGCTCGCAGAGCGATTCCAAGGCAGGCCACCAGAATGATTGTCAAAATCTTATTGATTTTATCGGAGGGCATATCACAGCATAGTATACAAATTCTGAATTGTCTGAGGAGGCTTCTCTGACTTTTTTTACAAATTTAACGGATTTATCGTTTTTCTCTTGGAAAAAAATCAGATTTTGAGGTAAAACTACTATTTCGTTTTTGCTCGTGCGCCTGTAGTTCAATGGTAGAACAGTAGCCTTCCAAGCTACGAGTGTCAGTTCGATTCTGATCAGGCGCTATTAGGTATCTTGCATACCTATGATTATCCAGTATAAACATGTTTAACCAAGACCGAAATCTTACTTAGGTAGGATGCCGTCGTCAACATAAAGGGACAAGGCTTGGCTACTCAAAATGCTGAACA
>DALYFE010000079.1:7726-8703 GCA_031972195.1 Chlamydiales bacterium
AACTTCCTCTCCGTTATTGAGGGGACTAACCAAAATTTGAGGGAAATTTGGCTACCGCATCACAAGACACAGGAGTGACCATTAAAGAGTTGCTCGAATCAGGGGCTCATTTTGGGCACCAAACCCGTCGTTGGAATCCGAAGATGAAGCGTTTCATTTTCGAGGAGCGCAATGGGATTTACATCATTGATTTGGCGAAAACATTGCAGCAGATCCGCGCTGCTGTGGAAGTCGTGCGCGAGATCGTCGGGGCCAGAAAATCTATTCTTTTTGTTGGAACGAAAAAGCAGGCCAAGGCTGTTGTAAAAGATTGTGCGGAAGAATGCGGCGAATTTTATGTGTGCGAGCGTTGGCTGGGCGGCACATTGACGAACTTGACAACGATCCGCCAGTCCGTGAAAACTCTTGAGCGTATTGAAAAACGCATCGCAGCAGGCGGAGAGGGTCTCACGAAAAAAGAGATCTCCATGCACAACAAAGACCGCATCAAATTGGATCGGAACCTCTCAGGGATCCGCTCTATGAGAAAGCCTCCCGGTCTCTTGGTGGTTGTAGATCCAAGCCGCGAGCACATTGCGGTGGCAGAAGCTGTTAAGCTGGGAATTCCGGTAATGGCTCTTGTTGATACCAACTGCGATCCAGATCCAATCGATTACATCATTGCTTGCAATGACGACGCCCTGAAGAGCATTAAAGTAATTCTTTCTGCCCTGATGCAGGCTATTATTGACCGCAAGAACGACATGGACCTCCCTGTTTCCAAGGGTGATTCTGAAGATGAGTCTGAAGAAGATGAGGACTCTGAAGAGGAAGATGAGGAAGAGGATAAGGAGTAGTCGATGAAGGATATTAGTGCTGAAATGATTCGAGAGCTGCGCGAGCGTACCGGAGTCGGTATGGGCAAGTGCAAGGAAGCTCTAGTGCTCTCCGAGGGCGATATGGAAAAGGCGATTGATATCCTCCGTAAAGCAGGGATG
>DALYFE010000080.1:0-7424 GCA_031972195.1 Chlamydiales bacterium
GGGTTAAAAAAGAAGGCCGTGAAACAAAAGAAGGTCTGATTTTAACCGGAGAAGACAGTCATGTGATGGTCATTGCCGAAGCGAACGCAGAAACTGATTTTGTCGCGCAAAACGATCGTTTCAAACATTTTCTTCACGATGTAGTCAAGCAAGCAATCGAAACAAAGCCAAAGTCGCTTGCCGAATTTGTGGACCAGCAATATTACAAGGATCGCTCGATCACGGTTGAGCAGTATCGTAATTTGGTGATTCAGGCGCTTGGAGAGAATATTCAATTGCGCCGTTTGGAAGTAATCCACAAGCATCCTAACAGTTCTTATGGAATTTATTCGCACATGGGCGGCAAGCTCGTTGTGGTGGTTGAGATTTCCGGAGCGTCAGATCAAGAGGCGATTGCTAAAGAAATCGCTATGCACATTGCAGCTGAAAACCCCGAGTATCTCAAGCCGGAAGAAGTTCCTGCAACCGTTAAAGCGCGCGAAGAGGAAATTGCCCGTTCTCAGGTAGAAGGCAAACCTGCGCAGATTGTTGATAAAATTGTTGCCGGAAAGATTAAGGCATTTTTTGATCAAGTTTGCTTAATTCATCAAAAATATGTTAAAGATAATTCCGTAACAGTTGAGCAGTTTTTGGAAATTTGCGGAAAGAAAGTAGGAAAATCTCTTTCTATTCGTTGTTTCTGGCGTTGGAAGGTTGGTCAATAAGTATGGCGGCATTGCCCTTTGTTTTTTTCATAAGGGATGCCGCTTCCATAATTTTCTCAAAGAATCGATGTTAGGGTATGTCTAAGCCGGCCTATAAAAGGATCTTGCTAAAGCTTTCTGGCGAAGCCCTTATGGGCGATCAGAAATTTGGGGTAGATCCCGATGCCTGTAATAAAATTGCCACGCAGGTACAAGAACTTTGTCAATTAGGCGTGCAAGTCGGCGTAGTGATTGGAGGCGGAAACATTTTCCGAGGCGTCAATGCTGTGAAAAGCGGCATGGAGCGAACTCCTGCCGATCATATTGGAATGTTGGCGACCCTCATTAACGGCATTGCCCTGCAGCAGGCTTTTGAAAGAATTCATTGCGAAAGCCGGATCATGAGCGCGATCGCTTGTGATGTTATGGCTGAATCTTATTCTTGGAAAGATGCTTTGAAGTATCTTGACAAAGGAATTGTTTTGATTTTTGTTGGCGGCACCGGCAATCCCTACTTTACCACTGATTCTGCCGCAGCGCTCCGAGCCTTGGAAATTCAAGCGGAAGTGCTGATCAAAGCTACAAAAGTAGACGGGATTTACGACAAAGATCCTATAAAATATCCCGATGCTGTAAAGTTTGACAAGGTGAGCTATTCAGAGGTATTGGCAAATCAGCTGCAGGTAATGGATCCGACAGCGATTGCATTATGCCGAGAAAATAAGACTCCGATTTGTGTGTTTAATGTTTTTGCAGATCATGCTTTAAAGAGCGTAGTCTATAAAAAGCCTGTAGGAACATTTGTGGAGGGGGGATGAGCAACGTAGAAAATCAAGTAAAAACGGCCATGCAAGCGACGATTGATCACCTGAAAGGCGATCTTAAATCTTTGCGCACGGGACGTGCCAATGCAGGAATGTTCGACAAAGTCCAAGTAGAGATTTACGGTTCCAGCGTTCCCATTAAATCTGCAGGCAACATCAACGTTCCGGAACCCCGCATGATTGTGATTACTCCTTTCGATCCCAGCACAACGAATGCGATTGCCAAAGGAATCGAAGCTGCAAATCTCGGCGTTCATCCGATTGCTGACGGAAAAGTGGTTCGGATTCCAATCCCGCCTCCTGATGAAACGCTCCGCAAGCAAATTGCAAAGCAATGCCGTGATTTTGGTGAAAAAGCAAAGATCGGTCTTCGAGAGATACGACGCAAGTTCAATGAACTGGTTCGCAAGCAAAAGGCGGACGGGGTGATTGCGGAAGATCAGATGAAAAGGCTGGAAAAACACATCCAAGAGTCCACAGATCGTTTCTGCAAAGAGGTCGATTCCGTGTGTGCAGAAAAAGAAAAAGAAATAATGACTGTGTAGCTTGCATAAAATGAAGGCGATAGGTTAAAATCGACGAAGCTTTTTGATATCCGGCCCCGTCGTCTAGCCCGGTCTAGGACACTGGATTTTCATTCCAATAACACGGGTTCGAATCCCGTCGGGGTCATACGAGACTTTAGCTCAGCGGTAGAGCATCTCACTTTTAATGAGAGGGTCGATGGTTCGAATCCATCAAGTCTCAACTTCTTCTCTAGATCATTCCAATACACACAACCAATCCCCAACTCTTCTTTGTCATCAATTTGCTGCAAGGGGGAGGCATTGTTTTTGCTTCTCTTAAGAAGTCTCCGCTTCGAAAGAGCAGTTCAGTTTTAGTCTCAGGTCTTTAGGGTAGTGTCTATCTATCTGGCTGGCCTCGAGGAGCTTAAGCCTTCCTTTACTGGAGAGGAAAATCTCCTACCTGTCGGAAAGGAGTTCTGCAATACCGCTAATTGCAAATCGTGTTGCAGTCAGAACTTTTAGCTCGATCTCAAACAGATGTTCGAATGCCTCTACTCGTATTTTTGCCTCTTGCATATCGCGTCCCCAGGTGTAAAAGCCATGACCGCGGATGAGAAATCCATAGACCCGAGGGTGTTCTTGCAAGTAGGCGGTCACTTCTTGCGCCATTGCAGAGATGTCTTGCGAATTTTCAAAGATTGGGATTTCCAACCGGCTGTCATGGGTTGTAATGCCCGGAAATGCTTTATGAATTTCGTACCCTTCTGTGGTCAAAATTTTCTTTGATGGCATGAGCTGTGCGAGCACTATGCCATTTACAGAGTGGGTATGAAGGACGGCTCCCACATCTTCGAAGAGAGAATAGAGAGCGGTATGCAGGAGGGTTTCTGCTGAGGGTTTCTTTGTGGCATCCTCTGTGTTGCCATCTAAATCTACAATTAGAAGATCTGCTTTTGCCAGCTCTCCTTTATGCCTGCCTGAAGCGGCCATTACCATGAACGGTCCATCGAGTCGTCTGGAGAGATTTCCCGATGTCGCAGGGCAAAGACCATAACGGTTTAGGAAAATGCCAGCATTTAGAATCTCTTCCGCGGCTTCGTCAAAGTTTACTGCCACAAGCGTGAAAAGAGGAATAGATAGGGCAAAAATAGCCAATGGAATACGCATAAAGACTCCTTTGACAAGGAGTTATATCAAACGCAAGTAATAAATTCTCTCGGAGGTTCTTGTGTTAAGAACCTCCGGAGAGGAGCGGATTAAAAATTCTTGGAGATCTCGAATATCCGTTGCTGCGAGGCCCAGTTAGGCCATCGGTTGTTCAGATTTTTCTTCTATCTCGATTTTCTACATTTGCATTTTGGGCAAACCGTAAAAAAGCTGATGAAAAGAGCGATCCCTGCAAGGCCGATGATCGTATAAACTACGTGCGACGCTATTGATCCTTTCCCTAAAACTTGATCGATCAAATTAATATTTGTAACACCGATCAATCCCCAATTGAGCATACTGATGATTGCGATAATTCCGACGACTTTGCACAGCGTACATGCTTGCTTTAACATAGAACCTCCCAAAATAACATAGCGCAAGGGCTGCTTGCGGTAATTGTTCAATATAATGCTATGCATCACCGTATTCTAGAGATCTAATTTATTGCTAGTGGAGATTGTCTGTTAACAATTTCCAGGCGTTTGCGTTTTTCTTCCATTGCATTCCGGGGGAAACAGTCAATAGATGCAACGGGTCTTTACAGATGAGGTAAAAGCGAGTATCGTATTCCCATATGCGTATCTTTTTTGTAATTGCGATTCTAGCTTGCGCTGCAGGACATGGCGACTACACTGCTAAAGACTATTCTTCTTTGATTGGAATGACAGGATTTAGCGATTCTCTTCTCAAGATGCATTTTACTTTGTATGCCGGCTATGTCAAAAATACGAATGAGCTGCTTGCCAAAATCAAATCGGTGGATTCCTCGTCTTATGAATTCGGCGCATTAAAACGCCGCCTTGGGTGGGAATTCGATGGCATGCGGTTGCATGAGCTCTATTTTGATAATCTTGGGGGAAACGGAGTTCTGGATCCGCAAAGTTCTCTTTATAATGCGTTGATCGCTCAGTTTCGAAGCTTCGAGAATTGGAAAAAAGAGTTCATTGCCACGGGATTGATGCGAGGGATCGGCTGGGTGATTTTGTATTATGATCGAGAGTCCAAGATGCTTGTAAACACTTGGATCAATGAACATGATGTGGGACATCTCGCAACAGCATCTCCCATTTTAATCATGGACGTTTTTGAACACGCCTATATGCCTCAATACGGTTTGGATCGAGCAGGCTATATTCAGGCTTTTTTTGCAAATATCAATTGGAGCGTCGCGGTAAGACGTTTTGATTCCGTTCAATAGTTTTAAGGATCTATGCGAATTTTTGTAGCGGTCAGTTTTTTTGTTTTTAGCTGTCTAAACATTTATGGGGCCGATACTGCCTGCTGCGCTTTTTGCGAGCCTAAGGTCATTGAGAGCCAATCTGTATTCGAAACGGATTATTGCACCGTATTGCTCGATTACGCGCCTCGTGTGAAGGGACACCTTTTAGTGATTCCAAAAAGACATGTAGTCAAAATACATGACCTTTCTCCAATGGAATGGACAGATCTTTTTAGCGTAATTCCAAGTGTTGTGAGAGTGTTTTCTGAATTTCTCCATACCGAGGATTACATCATTGTAGAAAAAAATGGTCCGAACGCTTTACAAGAAGTGCCTCATGTACACTTTCATTTGATTCCTGCGACAGGCAAAGAGTGGGCTGAGATTTTCGATATTACTCCAAGACGCCTCAGCAAAGAGGAAGTCGAAGAGGAGCAAACTCTATTTCGCTCCTACTTTTCTTTGGCGGAGATTCTATAAAATTGATCCTCTCTTTAGAGGAGAGCTCTTCAAGGCCGCTATTTTTTTGCAGCGGTCTTCTTTTTTTCTAAATATTCTTCCAAAGGCCCTTCGTGCATGCGGATGCCGTCTTCTTCAAATGCGATGATTTTTGTGGCAAATCCGTTGATAAGTTCCCGGTCGTGTGTTGCAACGATCGCGGTTCCTTTGAAATCTTCCAGTCCCCAGGCAAGGGCAGATACTGCTTCCAAATCGAGGTGGTTGTTCGGCTCGTCAAGGATCAGGAAATTCGGGCCTGTCAGCATGAGACCGCCCAAGATGAGCCGCGCGGTTTCTCCTCCGGAAAGGTGGCTGACCGGTTTGAAGGCGTCATCTCCGCCAAAGAGCAATTTTCCGAGAATGCCTCGTGCATCTTGGTCGTAAACGACATCCTTGCGGCTCTTCAACCAATCAAATGCATTGACGCCGCTGTGTTTATTGAGAACATCTCCGTGGTTCTGCGGGCAGTATCCAATTTCTACGGCATGGCCTAATGCAATGGTTCCGTGATTGGGAGGGAGAAGTCCTGCAAGCATTTTAAGAAGCGTTGTTTTCCCTCTTCCATTGTTTCCAATGACCGCGATTTTATCTCCGCGGTGGATTTCCAGAGAAAAATTCTTAATGACCTGATTTTCGTCGTATTGCTTGGAGAGCTTCTCTGCTTTTAAGACGACTTGGCCCGATTGTTTTTCTGGCATTGGGAATCGGATATAGGGGCGTTGAATATTGGATTTTTTCAAATCCATCGGCTGCAGGCGTTGAATTTCTCTGACGCGGGACTGCACTTGGCTGGCCCTTGTGCCTGCGCCGAATTTTGCGACAAATTCTTTCAGCTGGGAGATCTTTTTTTCTTTGGATTTGTTTTCATCTTCAGCACGCGCGCGCACGGCGGTTTTTGCAACCAGCATCGCATCGTAATTGCCCGGATAGGTGATGACTGTGTCGTAATCGATGTCGGCAATATGGGTACAAACAGAGTTGAGGAAGTGGCGGTCGTGGCTGACGACAACGAGCGTCCCTTCATAGTTGTGAAGAAATTCTTCTAACCAGGAAATTGAATCGAGGTCCAAGTGGTTGGTCGGTTCGTCTAAAAGAAGAGCTTGAGGGTGGCCGAAGAGCGCTTGGGCGAGAAGCACTCGGAATTGCCGGTCGGTTGGGATCTCATGCATTTTTTTTTGATGGAGCTCCTCGGGCAGGCCCATGCCGATGAGAAGCACTTCGGCCTCAGATTCTGCAGTATATCCATCTTCTTCTGCGACGATCTCTTCCAGCTCTCCGAGCCGGATGCCGATCGCATCGGTGATTTCTTCTTCATAAAGTCTTTCTCTTTCTTCAAGAGCGCTCCAGAGACGGGCATTGCCCATGATGACGGTATTGATTACGGAAAAATCGCGAAAATCCTCAATGCGCTGCTTCAAAAATCCCACTTTTCTTGGCAAAGTGACGGTTCCGGTGGTTTGGGGTTCGACTCCCATGACAATTTTGAGAAGAGTGGACTTTCCCGATCCATTGGGCCCGGTTAAGCCGTATCGGCAGCCTTCATTGAAGGTAAAGGTAACATTTTCGAATAGGGTTCTGCTTCCTACTCTTTTTGAAATATTTTCTAGTGTAATCATACAAATATGATACGATAAATGATGGCTAGTTTGGAAGGATTTTTATGGAAATTACTCCTGCGATGGAGCGCTTTTTATCGCATCTTCAGCTAGCCAGAGGCGCTTCAGAGCATACCCTTAGGGCATACCGCCTGGATTTAAGTGATTTTTCAGCGTTTGCGAAGGGCGAGGGGTGCGTTGATCTGGCAGGAGTTTCCAAGAGAATCTTGCGCCGCTATTTAGCGCTCCTTTATGAAAAGGGGGCCAAAACCCGTACGGTCTTAAGGCGCCTTGCTGCGTTAAGAAGTTTTTATCGGTTCGCGATCCGCGAAAAAATGACTGCAACCAACCCCCTGGAAGAAATTGAGAGTCCCAAGCGGGAAAAACGGCTGCCTGTTTCCATTAGTTATGAACAGATTGAAATTCTTTTTAGCCAGCCGGATATTTCAACGCATTTGGGATTCCGCGATCGGACGATCATGGAGCTGTTTTATAGTTCAGGGCTTAGATTAAGCGAGCTTGCGGCTTTGAGGCGCTCTGATTTTGATGCAAAACATTTGGTCTTGAATGTTTTTGGAAAAGGAAAAAAACAAATTGGTTTCTGAACTTCCACTCGGTTGGAAACAGAAATTGGCTTTTTCTGTAGCGATTTTTCACGAGCCTGAAATTGTGTTTTTGGACGAACCAACTGGCGGTGTAGATCCTGTTACAAGAAGGCAATTTTGGGATTTGATTTATGAGGCTTCGGAAAACGGAATTACGATTTTTGTAACCACGCATTATATGGACGAAGCGGAATATTGCAACCGTGTTTCGATTATGGTGGATGGAAAAATTGAGGCTTTGGATACACCAACCAATCTGAAAAAACAGTTTGGAGTGAAAAATAT
>DALYFE010000080.1:7434-8464 GCA_031972195.1 Chlamydiales bacterium
TGAGATTAAGCGAGCTTGCCGCTTTGAGACGCTCCGATTTTGATGCAAAACATTTGGTGTTGAATGTTTTTGGAAAAGGAAAAAAACAAAGACAAACTCCGATTACGCAAAATGCGGCGGAATGGATTGTCAAATATCTCAATCATCCGGAACGTTTGTTGATAGAACAAGATCAAGAGGCCATTTTTTTGAATAAATGGGGAACGAGGCTTACTGTCCGTTCCATTGATCGCAATTTTGCCGCCTATTTGAAGGCAAGCGGATTGTCGGAGAGGATTACGCCCCATACGATTCGGCATACAATTGCAACGCACTGGCTTGAAAAAGGGATGGATTTAAAAACAATCCAAACTTTGCTGGGGCACAGTTCTCTGTCTACTACAACGATCTACACCCATGTTTCTCCTCAGCTGAAAAGAGAAGTCTACGATCGATCTCATCCCCGAGCCAAGTGATCTCTTGTTAGACGCTGTCTTAAAACCATGTATTGTCGCTTTTTGCGATGATTATTCAGGGGGAAGCCCTCCCATAAAAAATCCTGTGCCGTGTGTTTTTGATAATCCCGACATGTCGCTAGAGACTCTTAGCATGATTGTCTCAAGAGCCAGGTTTGCCATCTCTTTCTCTTCTTGTGTCCGATCGTTTCGGACTTGTATTTTTGTGCAATCAAAATAAGGTTTGGATTCATCTTCGGTATTCAAGCCAATTTTCCACAAAGTCCGAACAGTCTCGGCGTTGTTGGTCATTGCTCTGGAAGCGATCTTGAACTCATCGTTTGTAATATAACAGAAATAGCGCGTGCCGTCCGGCTTTCCCAATAATGATTGCCTCGGATCTCCTCCATTCGGATCCTGTAACAAATCCCGAACTACTTGCTTGTTAAAAAATTCGACGGTTTCTTGATGTTCAAAAAAATCTCTAATAGCCGCATTTGATATCCAATTTGCCATAATAATTCTCCCAAATCCGTGCGAGGATACTAGAATGGATTCTTATCCTCAATAGACCTGTTGCGTAACTCAAGTTCTGT
>DALYFE010000081.1:0-8353 GCA_031972195.1 Chlamydiales bacterium
TTCGTTTTGTCTGAAGAATCGCAGGATATGCTCGTGACTCGGGAAGGAACGAAATTTTCTTTCCAGACCGGAATTAACGGAGAAATTGCAACGTTGTCCGTTCCATTTGAGCCAACCACAAAAGATATCGTATTTGTAAAACAACAGAGCGGATCTTTGTCGACAAGCGCTTATTTAAAGCAGTTTGTCGGTGTCTACGAGATTTACGGGTATATTGTTGAGATTGCTCTGCGCGGAGATACGCTGTGCGGAATTATTCCCGGTCAACCGGTATATGAACTTGTTCCTGATGCAAAGAATGAATTTTCCGTAAATTCTCTTGCCGGGTATTCGGTACGGTTTGTTATGGACCGAGATCAAAAAGTGGAAGAAGTGATTTTAGTGCAGCCCTATGGCGCTTTTTCTGCCAAGCCAAAACGCTAGAATGATGAACGGGCAGCTTGACCTCGGGCCCCTGTTCTAAAGAACATGGATTGCACGAACTGTCCGTTTAAAATGAAAAACGGCGTCTTATTTAGACGCCGTTTTTTATTTTGAAAGAGGTTTAGATCCCTTAAAAATCGACTGTCAAACGAGCAGTGAGTCCTTGCAGCGCAAGCATGCTTGTGTTGATCCAGGTTTCTTTTGCATCAAGAGGTCCTCCTGAGGTCGAATGATGGATTTCTTGAAGGTTCCACCATGCGTTGATTTCATAGCCGGCAAACAGTTCTATGCGATGGCCTACGAAATTTCTTTGATAGGATGGCCCGAAATAAAATTGAGTGAGATATGCTGCGCGTATATCTCTAAACTTGGTATCTCGAACAGGTAGAGAGGTATCGAAAGAAGGGGTTGGTTTAAAATTTGTATTTTGGAAGGAACTGTTGTGGTAAGACCCTAGGAAAGCGGCAAATGTAGCTCCTCCGGTAATATAAATATTGTTGAACCAATACCAATCAAACAATGTGCCTAAACGAAGACCGCCTCCGAAGAACTTCCAGCGATTGCTGATTTTGGTTTCAAATGAGCCTGAGTCTACGTATTTGATTTTCCAAAATTGATCCATCCAAGCGCCGGATCCTCCGCCCATCAAACGAATTCGCAGGTGAGGATTGGGGAGAAATACGCGGTCTGCTAAAAAATCAGCGACATTGTAGTTCAAATGGATATGGCTCCGGGCTCCGGCCATGGGATTGGTGAAAATTTGGGGCCAAGTGCCTGTTACATATTCAGTATCCGGATGCGGTTTGCTCGACTGATTGTTTCCGTTGGCAGTAAGTCTTGTGTATTGTCCCCATACTTCCCAATATTTGGGAGCGCGGAAAAAGCTTGCGGCAACGCGAAAACCGGGCTCTCCATCGAATGTAGCGCTTTCGACTTTCCCTTGAGCGTAGCATTGGCTCGGTCCCCAAGCATTGCCTCTCATTTTTGTTGCATAATCGAGAGCGCCTTCTTGAACGCGCCAAAAGAGGAACTCTCCATGGAATGAGATGACCTGCTGATCTTTTCGATAAAGGTCTGCATCAAAAGGCGGAAGAGTGGGGGGAGGAGTGGTTTTCTTCTCGACTCCGATCAAGGTTCCTGTGAGTGCAATGAGGCAACAAGTGATATATTTCATGAAAGTCTCCTTAAAAATGTCCCAACATGGGGAATAGTCCTTTGATTCCATTGGCCAGAGTTTGGACGGCGATGGCCGCTAAAATAAGCCCTCCAAGACGATTGATGATATTGATGCGGGACTGGCCTAGCATCTTTTCCAAATTGCTCGCAAAATACAAAAGCATTCCCATGACCAGGGTCACGAGGATCGCTGAGACGCTGAGGATCATTAAGTTATAGATGCCGGGAAATTGGCTCACATTGACGATGATGGTGCTGATTGCGCCCGGGCCTGCAATTAGAGGAATGGCAAGAGGGACAATGGCCCCGGAATCTCCGACTCTCTTTTCTTTTCCTTCTTCGACAGATTGTTTAATCGGACTTTCTTCCGCGCTAAGCATCGACATGGCCATCATAAAAATAATCACTCCTCCCGCTACTTGGAATGCGGGAAGCTTGATCCCCAAAACCATAAGAATGGGAGATCCCATCCATGTGGATATCAACAGAATGATGAGCACTGCGGTCGCAGTGACCATTCCGGTACGCCGTTTTTCCGCAAGCGTTTGATTGCGTGTAATCCGTAAAACAGCCGGAAGGGCAGACAGGGGATTGCACACGACAAGCAAGGCGATGAAGTTGTTGATGAAGTCTGAGAAATCCAAGTAAATAGCCCCGAAATGGTGAAAACTCACCTTAAGTGGAATTTACATTAGATAAAGAATTATATCAAATGGACAGAGCCGCCAAGCGATTTGAAGATCGCCGGAATGGGAGATGAAAAGGAGAGGCGTTTTTTAGTGAATGGATGGACAAGCTCTAGTTTGAGCGAATGAAGACAGAGACGGCGAATGGGATTTTCAGTAGATCCGTAACGGGAATCTCCAAGGATCGGATGGCCTGCCATCTGGCAATGGACGCGGATTTGATGTTTGCGTCCTGTTTCTAAAACGATATGGACATAAGTGTATTTGGGGGATCTGCGAACAACTTCAAAGTGGGTGATCGCCTCTTTGCCATCCGCCGATTCGACGACGTCGAAGTTAGGCAGTTCGGTTAAGCAGCTTTTCCAGACCCCTTTATTTTCTTTCATCCTGCCCTGGACAATCGCAAAATATTGGCGGTGCAAGTCGTGGGCCTCAAAGAGATCTTTCAGGCGCTCTTCCGACTGCTTGCCTCTGGCAAACAGCAACACTCCCGAGACATCGCGGTCGATACGGTGGACGGCATAAATTCCTTCAGATCGGAAATGCGTTCGCAATAGTCCCAGGGCGTGGCGGTGGCCGTCCTCTTCATCGAGGGGAACGCTTAAAAGACCTACCGGCTTTTCAATTGCAATGAGATGGCGGTCTTCGTAAAGGATTTTTATGCCCGGCACTTTTGGAGCTTGGCAGACGTCTTTTGATACGAGAACAGTCCCTTCTTCGAGAAGCTCATTTTCCCGCTTTAAGAGTTTCCCGTCCACAGAGAAACGTCCGGCGATCAGCCAGTTTTGCAGGGTGCGGCGGGAGCTGTCCGGATACAGGACTGAGAGAGCTTCCCTGACGTTCATCTGGTGGGGGACTTTATATTCCATATTGACGGGGAAGTATATACTAAGAGTAGATTATCTTTCCTCAGATTTTCTCATTTTTTTTACTTCTGAACGATGCCGCTTTGAAGCTAAAATTTTTTCTTGCGCTCTTTTAGACCTTTTTCTTTTTTGTCTTCGGATTTTTTCAATCGCCTGTCTTTTTTTACTTTTTTCCCGGGACTGCAATTCTTCAATTTTATCGCACAGTTCCCGTCTGGCCAAGAATCGGTTCAATTCCCGCGAACGGTCTTTTTGGCACTTAATCTCAATTCCCGTTGGAATGTGTTTGATGTAGACGCAAGAGCTTGTTTTATTAACCTTTTGGCCTCCTTTGCCGGAGCCAAGGATGAACTTTTCTATCAAATCCTCTTCTTGAATGCCTAGTTGCTTCATCCGGGATTCGAGGACTTCTTCTTTATTCAAAAGACACCTCTTTTTATAATTAATACTATAATTTTATCCATTTATTGTAAAGTTTTGTTTTGTTTATTCGGCTTTGTGGTAAAATTGTTTTCGGGTAAGTAGCCCACCGTCCTTAAGTCTTAGAAGAGTTTCCTTTTGACTTCATTGAGGAATCCCTATAACTTGGAGGGCATAAGAGGATAGGTGCGCTTATCTTCTTATTAACAGTAGGAACGTCCTGAATCCTGTATAGGTCTTTTTCTAAGAAATTCCGATGAAAATTTGGCCGTGTAGAGAGTGATAAGGATTATTTTATATTTTTTGGAGATTATTTGAATGAATCAGCAGACTCAAAAACTTTATGTAGGCAATTTGAACTTCGATGCTAACGAAGAC
The DNA here is from genome assembly GCA_031972195.1 of Chlamydiales bacterium. Taxonomy (GTDB): domain Bacteria; phylum Chlamydiota; class Chlamydiia; order Chlamydiales; family SM23-39; genus DALYFE01. The sequence continues at coordinate 3,950 of DALYFE010000081.1, forward strand.
CAAGTTCGTGAGCTTTTTGGCACATATGGCCAAGTCGAAGAAGTAAAAATTGTTATGGATCGCTTCTCAGGCAGATCCCGCGGATTCGCATTTGTACGGATGGACTCTTCTGATTCCGCCGGCAAAGCGAAGGAATCGCTCAACGGCCAGCCTTTTCAAGGAAAAGCTCTCGTAATCGACTGGGCTAGAACAGAACAGCGCGATCGTCCAATGGGCGAGCGTCGCGAGCGTCCAGCAGGCGGCGGCGGCGGCGAGTTTCGTCCACGCCGTGAGTGGGGTGGCGGAGATCGAGATCGCGGCGAACGTCGGGAATATCGCGGCGGCGGCGATCGCGGTGATCGCGGAGATCGCAGCGGCGGTTTCTACAACCGATAAAGTATCTTGCAAAATCGATAATACCGCGCTTTGCAAGCATCTTTTTAGCCCAGGTTATTCAACCTGGGCTTTCTTTTTTTTCCACCAAGTCAAAATATTTAGGGATAGCAGCAAGATTGCGATGGCAGCAGTAATATAGCCAAAAACGATCAGTGCGTCATTTTGTCCTTGGATATATGCTTGCGTTTCAATATTTGCGATGATTTTTCCCTTCGCTTGCGCAGCGCTTGCAGCAAGTTCGGAAAAAGTGCGGCTATATACTTTGGAAAACGTATTTTGGTAGCCGGGGATTTGTTGATTTGCCTGTTCCCCAAAACGCGCTGCGTGGAAAATGGTTCGTTTGATGCTGATAATTGCAATCAGCGTCCCTCCGTAAGTTCCTCCTACCTGCCGAAAAAATGTGAGCAGTGTCGCTGCATTATTGGCTAGATGTTTTGGTACTTCAGTGAGCGCGGCAATGGTAACGGGACCGAGCGACAGTCCAACTCCCATTCCTCGTAAAACAAGAACCTGTATTATCTGTGTATATCCCGTTTGCCAGTCCATCTGGTTGTTGAGAAAATAGCTTACAACGAGAAGAGAGAGCCCGAAAAGAGTTAAGAGAGGAACGGGTACTTTCCATTTGATTAGAAGGCTTGCCAGGATGCTGCAAAGAGCCAGGACAACGCCATAGATCATCGAAATTTTCCCGGTGACGAATTTTTCATAACGCAGAGCATGAAGCATATAATCTGCGGAAACTGAGACGCTGGCAAAAATAGCCATCCCTAAAAGAAACATTGTGAGAGCGCTGATAGAAAAAATAGGGTCTTTAAAAAGGATGATCGGAATGATTGGATCCGGATGGCGTTTTTCAATGAATAGGTGAGCGGCGAAGCAGATGATTGCGATTGTAAAACAAAGGATAATATAGGGAGTCCTCCAGCCTTCCGGGGTCGACTTAAGAGGCCCTAAGGTAAGTGCAATCAAAAGCGATGCGATAAATCCGGAGAAAGTGACCAGTCCCCAGAAATCAAATCGCGTTTTTAAAGGGACTTTGGGCGTTTCTACAGAAAATAGCCAGCAGGAGATCAAGCCTCCAAGTCCGGTTGGAACCATCAGCCAAAAAATCGCTCTCCATGTGACAAATTGCGCTAGATAGCCTGATACGGGAAGGCCCACCCCTAAACCCGCTCCGAATACGGCTCCAATATATAAAGAGAGGATGATCGGCAATTTTTCTTTGCTGAAATTTTGGACAAGCATCGAGAGGCCCACCGGAAAGATCAGCCCCGCGCCAATTCCTTCTATAAGTCTTGCGCTTGCTATGCTGAAAAATCCAAATGCGCACGCTGCCAAAAGCGATCCGAATGTAAACAGGGCAGCTCCGATAGCATACATCCGCTTATATCCATAATGATCCGAAAACCAGGTTGCGACGGGAACTGTTGTATTGACGCCCAACAGATAGAGGGTAGTCGTCCAGATAGATTCCGTGTTGCTCAGCGCCAATTCTCCCTGGACGGCATCTCCGGATACCATTGTAGAGACGGCTGAAAATACTGATAAAAAGGTAAGTCCCAGGACATTGAGCAAAACAAGGAAGGCGTAGCTTTTGCTTTCTTTGGAAAGAAGATTTGGAGAATCCCAGGAAATCATTGGACGTGGACGGTTACTTCAACGGACATGCCCGGATAAAGGTAGAGAGGATCCAGCGATTTCGGGACATCCAGTAAGATTTTCACGGGGACTCGTTGGACGACTTTGGTAAAGTTCCCTGTCGCATTGTCCGGAGGAATTAAGGAAAATCTTCCTGCAGCAGAGGCTCTGACCATGAATACGGACCCGGTAAAGACCTGGCCAGGATAGGCATCGATATGAATTTTCACCCGGTTTCCCGGCGCGAGATGTTGGATTTTGGTCTCTTCGAAGTTGGCTGTAATATAAATATCTTTTGTGTCTGTCAAGGCAAACAATGGCTGTCCAAAACGGGCAACGTCTCCGGCGACAACCCAGCGTTTTGCAATCGCTCCGTCTCGAGGCGCCAGCACCTTTGTATGGACAAGCAATTCTTCAATCACTCCAAGTTTTGCGATTCCATTAGCCAAATCAGCTTCAGCGACTTTGTATTGCATCGCCGCATAATGGAAGTCTTTTTCAATCTTGTCGAAGGCTATGTAGGAAATGATTTCATTTTGGAATTCTTGCAAGGCCACTTCGTAAATGTCCCGCAATTTTTCCATTTCGACTTTTTGCAGTCCGACCCGTTCCTTTAATAGGCCGACATGGGTGGCTGCGTCGAGTTTTTGAGTGGCTAAAATGCTTTCATCGAGCTGACAGAGGATCTGCCCTTCTTTAACCGTGTCTCCCTCATCTACGAATAGCTGAATGATGCGCGCTTCGATATCGGGGCTGATTGAAATTTGATACCCGTCTAAATAGGCATCATTGGTCCAGACGAATTGGCGGCTATGCAGGTACCATGCTGCAGCGCTGCCTATGAAGGCCAACAACCCCAGCCCCAAAAGGAAAACTTTCCAAGGAGAATCCAGAAAAGAAGTCCTTATACCCGGGGCTGGGTTGTTCATGCCGTCTCAATCTCTTAGCTCAAGGCTGCAAGGCTTGTGGCTGGCACGGGGTTTGAAACCCGTGCAGCAGCATTTAAGCTTGAGAAAATCCCGCCCAAATGAGATAGACGCCGGCTACAAGCCGGATCCAGCACAGTAGGGGATAAACTACATGTCCCATCATGTCTTTCGACATTTTGATGAAAGCATCTGGAACAAACAGTTTCATCAGTCCCTGGAGAAGCAGGATCCAACCGATGAGGGTAATTAGAACCGGCCAATCTGGAACCCAGACGTTGTGATCAACTACGATCAATAGGCCGACTGCTAAAGAAATTCCTCCGGACAATGTGATTAAAGTCGCATTGTTCAAAAGATCTGACATGGTCTTTTTGAAGCGATGCTGATGAATCAGCATAGCTAAGCTCATAAAGAATAAATAGCACCCAATCACTTGGGCCAAAAATATAGAGAGGCACATAGAGATTGCTCCTTAGTTAATAGAGTCCTCTAGAATTTCTTTATCAAAAAACCGATTTTATAAGCTTTAAAAAAAACACTTTATTTTTTTCGCGCACCCTCTTTTCGCCTTTCTTTGTGAGTGTATTGATTTGATTACAAGTTATTTATGTGAATTTTTCAGAATTGAAAAAAAATCTTTTTAGTGATTTTTCCGCATCAAAATTTGTTATTATTAATGTTTCGTTGTGTTATTATTAACAGGATTTAATTTGTGTTGAAAGATGGCTTTTAAATTTTTAAGTTATTTTATTAATTATATTTTTATTGCATCTGCGTGGGCGGTTCCTGATGCCGATGGCTGGGTTCCTCTTAAACCTCCGGAGCGTGTAATAGAAGAGAATGTAGAGGATTCCGATGGAACGTGGGTTGTGTTCTCTAAAGAGATGGAAGGGGAGAAATTCTTTATCCGTTTTCCAGGGGACCCTTCTTACAGGTATCTTCCGGATGGCATTGCTGTTGAAGCCGGGCAGGACGGGGATTCTTTCCGTCTGCTTGTTCAAAAGCGTGCAGATGAGGATCTTGCCGCCTATTTCGGCCAAAAGAAGAAAGAGGTCGAAGCCGATCCTGAGATGGTTTTGGTGAAAGCCCAAGAAATCGAGGGGGAGGGTTTTGAGATACTGTACCGGTCCCATGATCGGTGGGTCTGGGAAAAGGTGATCGAAACCCCCGGATTTTTCTATTCTTTTCATACAGAAAGCGATGAGATGGCCGGAAATGGGCATCGAAAATTCGTCTCTTCTTTCGTCATTTCTCCTATGTAAACGCCTCTGCTTTTTCGAAAGCTGTTGCAGAAAAATGCGCATGTTTTGTATTCTACTCTTATTCTTTGCTACTAAGATACAAAGAAAGAGAACAGCGAGACTGTTCAGAGCCTCTTGAGTCGAGAAGTCTGCTTGAAGGCTAAGTTGTTTTGACAGTGGAAGAAGAGAAGAATAGAAGAACTAGTTTGTGTGGGTTCGCG
>DALYFE010000082.1:0-3771 GCA_031972195.1 Chlamydiales bacterium
CTTATTGCCCAACAGGGGGAGCGGCAGCCAATATCTTGATTTCCGATATTCTGATGCAGCTCAATACGACCAATGTGATCATCAATTCTTCACCGGGAGGCGGCGGAGCGCTTGGAGATATTACAATCGCCAACTCCATCACTTATTCGGGGGCCGAAGTCGGCGCTCTCACGCTGAACGCAAGCCACGATATTTTTATTAATAACTCGGTTCAGGTGAACGGATCTTCCGGCAACTTAATATTCAATGCAAACCGCAATCTCGAGCTCAATGCTTCATTTACCAATAATTCAACAACTGCCGCAATTGCCTTCAATGCAGGAACCGGAATGGCGAGCGGCAATTTGACCTTGGGTGCGGGCGCAACCTACCAGATGAATTTAGTTGTGACACAGCCAACCGATTTTAATGCCTTTGGAGATATCCTGATCCAAGGCGATATATTCAATAACGGTCCGACGTCTTCTATCAACATGACTGCCGGCGCATTTGGGGGGGCAGGCACGGCGACCATTGATTCTACTTCCGCGATTTTTTATACAGGAACGACGACGGCGAATCTCAACATTACGGCAAACAGCGGAATGGCGGGAAATAAGGATATTACAATTTTAGGCAGTATTGGAGTTAATGAGGGCGGGCTTAATCTTTCGACTCCTAATGATATTTCGATCCAATCAGCGGTCACAGTGACAGGACCGATTGCGGTTTATGGCATCAATCCTGCCAGTCGTTGCGGCACTCTCTGGATTGACGGCTTAATGAATGCACCGGGAGTGAATGCATCGCTTCAAAATAACCTGTTAGCCGCTGACAGCTCTATTTTGGCGCAAAATCTTACGCTGCTTGCCTGTATCTTGCCGAACAATTCCAACACGAGTTTGAATTGTTCCGGAAACTTGACGATTGATTTATCAGGGGACTTGATTGAAACAGCGGGCCTGGGACCGATGCTAGGTTCATCGACTTCTTTGGGATGTTTGGGAGCAGGAAAGACTTTAACAATCACTGCTGCAAACATCACTTTGCAAGGCGGGTCTAATGTCAATTCAGGTGCAGGGATGCAGTCGACTCATAATGCCATTATTACAACTGTTGCGAACGGGGTGACTCCCTCCGGAAATTTCAACTTGTTAGGCGCTACGGGGCCTGCTCTTTTGGGGACAGGGCACGACCTTACTTTAAACGTAGGGGGGGATCTTAACTTGATTGGGGGGGTCGCATCGAATGGGGGGGTTATTCTTATTGCGAATGGAGTTTTTAATATCAATTTCGATGGAGCGCTCAATATGGGCGGTGGATGGATCGCTGAAATTGGAGCTATACAAGGACTTAATATTATTGGATCAGGAACATATGCCCAAGGCATACAGCCCGGTTCTGTCAATTTGACTCCGTCGACCGACGGGGCTGCCGTTATCCTTGTTGACGGATCGCACACTCTTTCTATGAATATTCCGGGAGACTTGAATATTTCCGGAGGCGGCGGAGCGCCCGTACTTCCTGTAACCGGTATCTTTGGACCTTTTACCATGGCATCGAGTGTACTGATTGATTTGACCATAGGGGGAAATGTCACAGTAACAGGTGGTTCTAGTGCAGGGTATTCGGGATGCATTGGGAGTGTTCAGTTGGCGGGTGCTTCCGGAGGAGATTGTCAGGTATCGATTACTGCATCAGGAACCCAGGGGATCACTTTAAATGGAGGTTCTTCGGCCTCGGCTGCAGCATTGATTGGAACTCTTGGAGGCTCTATTGCAAGCCCGGTTTCTCTTTCAGCTCCCAATGGCAGCATTACGCTGAACGGATCTTCATCTCCGGTTGTTGGAGCTAACGCCCAAATCATTTCGAACGGAGGCGCGATCGACCTTGCGGCGCACGGGAACATCATCCTTGCAGGAACTTCCAATAATACTGCGGACATCCTCGTGAATCCATTCATGGCCGGGGTTGCAGGGACAGTGACCGCATTGGCGGGCAATAATATGATACTCAACGATTTTGCTTCGATCTCTTCTACTCAGGACATTGTCTTGGCCACAGCTCAAAATATCTCTTCTCCCGGAATTGGAACTTCTCTTTTTTCTACCGGGGCCGGATCGTCGATCAGCGCCAACGGCAACATGGGCAATATTCAGATTTTTGGAACTACGCCTGCCTATGTTTCTATCTTAGGGACGCTCAATGGAGCCGCTTTTGTTCCCGGGCCTTCGGGAGTGGACACAGATCAAGAGCATTATAATGTGTATTATCCAAATGCATTTGTGAATCCGAATCCTCCTTTTTTCACCGTTTTCTATCGGGCTGCATCAATCCCTAATCCTCCTACTCCACCGACTCCCGGGGGGATCGTCCAAACGGTGGATTTCTATAATACGGTGCAAAGGGGGATGCAGGAATTCCTGACTGATTTGCAAGCGTACCTTGATTTTGATTTTTTCAATTTCTCAGAGCTGTTGTTCAAGATTGTTTTAGAGGATCATTTTATTCGCGGCATGAAACTGGCTCCTTTTCCGGCAAGCAGCCTTTTTGCAAATAAGGAGAGCGAGGTGAGGATGTTCCGAAGAGAGTATGTTAACTACAATCTGCGGCGGATTAATTCGTTGAAATAGGGGTGTAGCGCTTTGAGAGGACACAGCTTGGGGTCCCTGCTCTAAAGAACAGAGCCCCAAGTTGAGCTGCCCGTTGAAACTCGACGAAACGTTAAATCAGAGATTGTCTCTTAGTCTCGATCTTCGAGTCCAAATTTAATCTCATGGCGTAAGCGAAACATGCCGAAGAGGTTAATGAGTAATAAAAAGGCTCCTGAAAGCGACATGATGACGAAAGCATTGGTCGCTTTTGTAAAAGCAAAGAGCGGCAGAGCAATACAAGCATATACATAATAAAGAAACGGCCCCCACTTCGGAGAGAGGAATTTTGCACATTTTACTCCGACGACGAAGTAGGTTAAAATCGTGGTGTATCCCAAAAGAAAAATGAAGAACGGCATGAAGTAATTCATATAGGGAAAATAAAGGCCGAGCCCTTCCTGGATCATCAGGGATACATCAATATCTGATTTCCAATAGCCTGTTACCAAGACAACAAAAACGCTTAATGTGCAGACAACAAAGGTGTCCAGGAAAATCCCGATGATCGTCAAAGAAGAAAGTCTCTGGATCTGTTTGCTTTGGCTTTCCGCATAGACAATCGATGTATATCCAACGCCGAGATCTCCTGAATAGGCTCCTCGGGATAGCCCCATGGAAATGGTGAGCGCAGTCGTGCTCCCAACGAAAGCCCCTTCGGCTGCCTGCGCCGTAAAGGCGCCTTGGAAAATCTGCTGCAAGATCAATGGGAGATCGGCGATATGCAAAATCAATACCCATGCGCACATTGCGAAATAAAGGAGAATGAAAAACGGGATGATTGCGCTGCAAACTTCCCCGACTCTTTTGATCCCCCCGAGGGCAACTGTAATGGTAGCAATTAAGAGGAGGGCTACAATCCAGCGCAAATCAATATTCCAGTTCACCGCCATGCTATCTGCCATCACATTGAACATAAATACTTCAACGCCATAAATGCAGAGTAAAACGCAAACCACCGGAGCTACCCATTTTGTTTTGTAGGCGATGGGTAAAAAATACATCGGACCGCCGTCATAATTATTTTCGGAGTTTTTAATCCGATACTTCAGCCCCAGATAGACTTCCGAATATTGGATCAACATTCCGCATAGGCCGGCAATCCAAGTCCAGAAAATCGCGCCCGGCCCTCCGATTTGAA
>DALYFE010000082.1:3781-5377 GCA_031972195.1 Chlamydiales bacterium
ACTTGGAAAAATTGGGAGCGAATTGAAAAATAGGCCCCTATCCCAAGGATGAGAAGAAAGGCTGCTTTCGCCCAGATAAAGTTGTTGATGGTTTCAAGAAGAGTAAAAAAATTGTCCATATGAGAAGCATGGCGATTTATAGAAATTCATTCAATCTAAGAAATGATTCTTTCCAGTAGTAATGGTCGAGTAGATCTTCATAGGATCTTCCTAAAATGCGATGGGCAAGAAATAATGCTTCAACGGAGGCGAGCCCGGTGGCAGGGTCCGGACAATCAGTTTGTCTCCTGGGATAGGCGGTGCGATAGGAAGGGAGGGATCGGGCCTCCATCTTTTGCGTTTGTTTTTCCATGAGTTGGGCCAGGCGCCAAGTGCCATCGATCAATAAAATGCCATGGTTTGCATCCGAAGATGTTAAGGGAGGCGCTCCCATCGTTAAAAGGAGATATCCCGTCAGATCAGGAAGAGGGTCTTGCGGGTATGTGTAGAAGGAAAGTCCCTCTCTTCCTTCGAGGCCTCTTAATGAGCATTTTTTCAGGTTCTCGCGGCGATGCCGCAAAATAATGGTTGGAGGGAGGATCATTTTGCCGCGGTTGGGTTAAGGAGGTTCTTGGGGATTTCAAACAGAAACCGGGAGGGGTTGGTTGGCTGCGCTTTGCCCATTTTCATACGGGATCTCGCCATACTCAACGTCAGGTATTTCCTTGCGCGCGTAATGCCGACATAAAAAAGGCGCCGTTCTTCTTCGATGCCTGTTTGCGCCAGACTTTTTTCGTGAGGGAGGATGTGATCTTCGAGCCCGACAATGAAGCACGCGGGAAATTCAAGGCCCTTGGCGCTATGAAGCGTCATCAGTTGTACTTTGTCATCGTGGGATTGTTTGGTCTCTGCTGCAAATGTGGGGCGGGCAAGGGCCGTGTTGGCCACAAAATCTTGAAGCGAGGCTTCTTCTTTCGCCTCTTCTTCATATTGGGCAAGCGCTGTAACGCATTCTTGTACGTTTTCCCATTTGAATAGGCGCATTTTATCGCTTTTTACCTCTTCTTCAATCGCCTTTTTGTACTGGATTGCCTCAAGCAGCCAAACTAAAGAATCGGCAAGAGCCTCATCGAATCGTAAACGAGCTGTCTCAATGAGAGCGACAAAAGTGCGGATTCCTGCGACGCCTCTCGGATGGGAAGGATATTCTTTGGTTCCGGATGCGATGTCTTTTAGTAATTGCCAAAGAGGAATTTTTTCAGAGCGGTTCTGCTGGGTTAGCTCGTCCAGAAAGGAATCAGAAACACCGCGTCTTGGGACATTGAGGATTCGAAGAAGGGCTTCTTCGTCGCGGTCATTTGCAATGACTCGGAGATAGGCGAGAAGGTCCTTGATCTCGCTGCGCTCGGAAAATTCGAGCCCCCCAAAGACTTCATAAGGAATTCCTCGGTGCCATTGCCCATGTTTGTTCCAGGACGCTTGCATTAGGGCTAACTCAAACTGCCGCGAGAGGGCGTTGGACCGGTAGAGGATTGCGATATCTTTCCATTTGAGGCCGGTAGTTTCTTTCAATCGCAGAATCCGGCTGACGACTGCTGCAGCTTCTTCTACATCGGT
>DALYFE010000082.1:5387-6998 GCA_031972195.1 Chlamydiales bacterium
GCATTGAAGACTTCAATGGGAGTTCCGTTCGTTTCAGTGCTCCAGAGTTTTTTCCCATGGCGGTTTTTGTTGTGGGCGATCACTGCGTTGGCCGCATCCAAAATTGCTGTTGTTGAGCGATAATTTTGTTCCAATTTGATCGTCTGATCTCCGGGAAATCGCAAAATATTCGTTACATCAGCCCCTCTCCATCCGTAGATGGATTGATCATCATCGCCCACGACGCAAAGATTGCCGTAGCGCATCGATAGCAACTCCGCGAGGCGGAATTGCGCCGGATTAGTGTCCTGGTATTCGTCGATCATCAAATAGCGGTAGCGTTCCTGATATTCGAGCAAAACGTCTGGATGTTCCTCGAATAGGCGAATGGTCAAGTGAATGAGGTTGTCAAAACTTACGGCATTATAGGCTCGCAGCGTGGATTGAAGCCTTATGTATAGATCTTTTGAGAATTGATCATGCCAGGTATGGCTGTCCGCCGATAATCCTCGATTGGCTGCATCGCTTAAGGCTGCTCGAGTGGGGGCCATTGAGGGGAGCTCCCCTTCGTGTCCGAGCATTTCTCTGGCAAGCTGCGTGATGATCCTGTCCAGATCCCGCTCATCATACAAACTGAACTCGCGCGTGTACCCAAGTTTAGTAATTTCGCGGCGCAATACTTGCATGCAAAAGCTATGAAAGGTCGATAAGGTCACGCTTTTTGCCTGCGCAGGTCCGATCAAAGCTTGGACGCGCTCGCGCATTTCCGAGGCCGCCTTGTTGGTAAATGTGAGTCCCAGGATTGCTTGCGGAGGCACTCCTCTCTCCCTGATCAAATAGGCGATTCGATGGACGATAACGCGCGTCTTGCCGCTTCCCGCTCCCGCAAGGATCAAGAGCCGTCCTTCGGATGTGCGGACAGCCTGCATTTGAGCAGCATTCAACATGGTTTTTGGGTATTTAATAATTGCAGCAATTCTTCTTGAATGTCTGCAAAAGCGGCTTTTTTGGCAAATTTTCTGGGAGAGACGTTGATTTCAATATTCTGAGGAAAGTTTTCCCGGTTTAGGCGGAATGCTTCTCGAACAAGCCGTTTAAAGCGGCTTCTTTCAGGAGAAGATCCATAATGTGCGGGGGTTGTGATCCCTAACCGGAGAGATCTGCCTTGGGCCAGATCGATGCAAAGGCGCACTCCAACCAATCGATTCCTGGCTCGGGAGACGCGCTTAAACTCGTGCCGCTTGAGGAGACGGTCTTTTTTTCTGAAAATCAAGGATTTTCTGGAAACCGCCTGTCCGTTGCCGGAGGAAAAACCGTCAAGGTCTGGACGGCTCTTTCCCTCGGCAGCTGTGCAATCCGTTTCCGGATCGGTTGTTGTTAGGCGGAGAGAGTCTCTCTGCCGGCTCTGCGGCGGCGGTTGATAAGCTTGCGGCCCGTTGTGGTTTTCATGCGAGCGCGGAAGCCGAACTTGCGTTTGCGGCGGATCTTGGAGGCTTGATAGGTTCGTTTCATGTTTCATCCAAATATAAAATTGGTTTTTGTTGATCTATAGGATATCCGATCAGTGTATAAGGCGCAATCGGAATCTTTGATAAAAAAAGCCTCTTGAAAGCAAATGGGCATATGAAGTAT
>DALYFE010000082.1:7047-8291 GCA_031972195.1 Chlamydiales bacterium
CGCAAGAGGTAAAGAAACATTATGAAAGTCGGAGCTTCTATTAAAGCAGATCCCTCGAAAGGCGACAAAATTGTTCGCCGCCAGGGACGTGTTTACGTAATCAATAAGAAAGACCCCAACCGCAAGCAGCGCCAAAAAGGGCCTGCGAGAAGGAAATAAGAGACTATGGCAAAAAAATCTTCTATCGCCAAACAGAAAAAGAGAGAGCGCCTTGTTAAGAATAAGTGGGAAAAACGGAAAGAACTTAAGTCCGTTATTCTCGATATGTCCAAGCCAATCGAAGAAAGACTCTCTGCCGTCGATGCGCTTAACAAGATGCCTAAAAACTCTTCCCCTATCCGCCTTCGCAACCGATGCCAGCTTACAGGCCGTTCTCGAGGGTTTCTCAGAAAATTCAAATTGTCCCGTTTGTGCTTCCGCGAAATGGCCAACCAAGGCTTGATCCCGGGCGTTGTCAAGGCAAGCTGGTAAAATCACCTTTTTTGAGGGATTTCTGCAAAGAAATCCCTTTGTTTTTGAGTTCCGTCTAGCCGGTTTTTTAGCTGGCTTTTGTCTTTTTAAAATTTTTTTCAACTGGAATCGGTATCGCTGACTTTGGTATACTCCTTTTTGCGTGTAGAGAGGGAGAAGCCTATGTACGACCAACTAAAAAATATGGATGCTAGAGAAATCGAGTTGCCTGATACGGTATTTATCAGAGACATTGAAACGCGGGTGTTTCAAGGGATTGTATTACAAGCGCTTGCAAAAATTTCTGGAATCGGTCTTTTAGAAGGGAATCTGTTCGACAGTCTCCTGGGCAGAGAAATTGAGAGCGTTAAGGGAATCTACGTAAATCAAGATCAAAAAAAACATTCGGTAGATCTTCGCGTTGAAATCAATATTTTATATGGGGTTTCGATCCCTGAAAAATCAGAAGAAATTCAGACCCTCCTGATTGAAGAGATTAGCCGTTGGACCGGATTGCATGTAGGGTCTGTCCATGTTATCTTCAAAGATTTGATCCCTCAGAAAACAGAAGCGTCTCAGGCGCCTGAGGAAAAAGCAGAAGCCGGAGAATTTGAAGAGGCATTCTAGTTCAATTTCTTAGAAGCTGTACTAAGACCATGTTTCGTTGCTTTTTGTGATTATTTTGGCCTATTTTCGATCCAACTTATGAGGGCAATATACCTCATGTCGATATAGCCCCCATCAGTTGGAGTCGAAAATTGGTTCAAAAGAACACAAAAATCGACTGATACCTG
>DALYFE010000083.1:0-8116 GCA_031972195.1 Chlamydiales bacterium
CATTTTTTGCCAAAGAGGGACCCGCTCCTATGATGATGGCCGGAACTTTTGGAAACATCCCTACCAACCCAAGTCCTCGCCTTAGTCGACCGACACATCGCCCTTTGACTAAAGAAAGGCCATAATCGGCTGCATCGGATAAAAGCAGATTGGCAGCCAAATGCGTTTGTTCGAAAACAGCGCGAAATCCGGGCAACGCCTCCTCCTGTTGAGCACTGAAGGCCGCTTTTAAAAATACGGCCTGCCACGCAATCTTTTTCGCCAAAGGCTCAATCTGCAACGGGCTGTCAATGAGATGCGATTTTACCTGCAAATGACCATGAAAACATTCCCGCATCCTCTCCAAAGATGCAGCATCTTCATCGAGAAGAACCAACCGTCTCTTAGAGGTTGCATCCAGCCAGCAGCGAATGGCCTCTGCATCGGCAGGATTTCCTCTGTAAAGACAAAGAAAATCAATCGTCTCCAGGTCTATTTCACGCATACTTTTTCTATTAATTGGGAAAATGAAGGCAAAAAGGGAACTGAGACAATACGATCCCGTTCATGCCAGAGAACTTTTACGCCAAGCGGCGATGCGAATGCAATAAATGGCGCGCCAATTTTTTGATTATATCCAAACGCCTGGCTCTTTCCACTCTCCTCATCGGAGGCTTTCGCTTTGCACTCGACCAAAAGCAATGGTTTCAGCCCATCGCCGCCCGGCATAAAACATAACAGATCGATTCTGCGATCCGAATATTCCCATTTCGGCACAAAAACTAAGGAACGCAAATCTTTTTCGACTGCGAGCAAACCCTTCGGAAAACCTAAAGGCCCTATCATTTGCCGAATCAGCGCCTGACGAACTTTTTCTTCCGGCGTCGCCGCAACTTGGCAAGCGCGAATCGGATCGTAAAGATACTGTTCGAAAACTATTCTACCTGGACTAAGCCGTAATTCGCATCGTCCCTTCGGTAGATGACTTTCAATTTCTGATCCTCTTCCGAGCGATAGATCAAGAAAGGATCCTCTGTGATTTCCATTTTCATCACAGCTTCTTCCTGGGTCAGCGTCTTCAACGGCATGGTCTCTTTAGCAACCACTTGATGAAGGGTCATCATCTCTTCTTTTTGACGCGCATTTTCCGCTTCAATCTCATCGTTGATGATCTTCACTTCGTCATTTAAAGGCTTAATGACGTTTACATGGATATCTACCGTGCTAACATGTTTGGCTCGATGGGACTGAAGTTTTGTCTTGTACCTGCGAACCAAAGAAACTACGCGGTCGGATGCTTTATCAATGGCAGAATAGATATTGTCAGTGCTTGCCTTTACTTTGATGTGGAAATGGATAAAATTCATTAAAATCGAACAGGTGTTCTCGAGCTTCTGCGTATCGAGAGTAACAGTAACATCAATGATGTGATCGGCAATTCTTTCTATTTTTGATAGTTTTTCCCAAACATAGTTGCGAATCGCATCTGTAATCTGAAAATGTTTTCCGACTACATATATTGTATACCCTTCATTTGCAAACTGATCTGCTTTTCCCATAATAATCCTCGTTCGTGACAGATGTTAGCATCTCAAGGCCTGTCTGCCAAGTGGTTTTTTTGAGCCCTCCAAAGAAGATCTATGCTTCCCATGTTTTATGATTATCGGCCTTAGATTTCAGTTGACTTGAGCGCTGCTCGGATTTTATGATCCCTGCCGATTTCATCCAGAGGAATAAAATGGCGTTCATTGCACCAGTCCATCGTCCAGGACATGTTTGCCACTTCAACATCAAGGGAGAAGAGCCTCTTCTATCAGAACAAGATGTTGGACATGAGTTTGTAACAATGCACCTTTGCAAAGGATTCCGCCCAGAGAGCACCTCCGAGGAAGATATCAGAGCAGCTGCAATGAAATTGATCGCCTACCATGCAGACGGTTCAATGACATTTCAATGGAAGGAGAAGTGGGACCGGGATTGGCGGAAAATTGATTTTCCTGCAAGCGCTAATGATGGCCTATGGATGTCTGTCGACAAATGCGTCCAACTGTTTAAAGAAAACTCTCCTAGAATCGATGTGTTTTACCTTCCCATATCCTGTCCTTTTCCTTATCACTTTTAATCTAGATGAAGGACAGCCTCCGACCCTAAGCGTAGACTTTATATATAAAAACCACTTATATCAATCTTGAAGTGGCTCAATCGATGCTCCAAAAAACACTGATGGAAACGATGTTTCAAAAATCTCTTTTTATTTTTCGAAGGGACTTAAGACTAGAGGATAATACCGGTCTAAATTTTGCACTCGCCAATTCAGAAAAAGTGATCCCGGTCTTTATTTTCACTCCTGAACAGATCAAAGAGAATCCCTACAGAAGCAATCATTGCCTCCAATTCATGATCGAATCCCTGGAAGATCTCGCAGGCGCACTAAAGAAAAAGGGAGGAGCGCTTTATCTATTCGAAGGGAAATCAGACAAAATTGTTGGCGAGTGCATTAAAAAGCTCAAAATCGATGCATTGATCATCAATAAAGACTACACTCCTTATAGTCTCTCAAGGGACAAAAAGCTCTCAGCGCTCTGTAAATCTCAGAAAATCGCATTTCATGCTTTCGACGATGCTCTTTTGCACCCTCCCGAAGAGACTGTTAAAAAAGATGGCGCGCCTTATACAATCTTCACTCCCTATTTTCGCAATGCATCCAAACTTGAAGTCCCGTTGCCAGTTTACAACAGAAAGACCAATTATTTTCATGGATCGATCCCCTTTGCCAAACCTCATGCAATTTTCGAAAAAATTTTACCCCGATCGGAGCGCAATCCAAACAATGCATTAGCCGGAGGGAGAACTGAAGCCCTTAAAATTCTCCGAACCTTGGACAAGTTGGACAATTACGGAACTCTCAGAGATTTTCCCGCGAAAAACATCTCAACGCATCTCTCCGCCTACTTAAAATTCACCATCTGCTCGCCAAGGGAAGTATACGCGGCAATCTGCGAGCGCCTCAGCCCTCATCACGATCTCATTCGATCCCTTTACTGGAGAGATTTCTTTACTGCGATCGCATTGTTCTTTCCTCACGTATTTCAAGGGGCCTTCCATAAAAAATTTGATCGGCTTCAATGGTCATACAGCAAAACGCTCTTCCAAAAA
Source organism: Chlamydiales bacterium (assembly GCA_031972195.1). GTDB lineage: Bacteria > Chlamydiota > Chlamydiia > Chlamydiales > SM23-39 > DALYFE01. The sequence continues at coordinate 3,136 of DALYFE010000083.1, forward strand.
TGGTGTCAAGGCGCAACGGGATTTCCGATTGTCGATGCAGGAATGAGGGAAATGAATGCCACCGGATTGATGCATAACCGGGTTCGGATGATTGCAGCATCTCTTCTCGTGAAAGATTTACATATCGATTGGCGCTGGGGAGAAAAGTATTTCGCACAAACATTGATTGATTACGACCCTGCCGTCAACAATGGGAACTGGCAGTGGGTGGCAAGCACAGGCTGCGATGCCCAGCCCTATTTCCGGATCTTCAACCCTTGGAACCAGCAAAAAAAATTCGACCCTGACTGCGCCTACATCAAACACTGGATCCCGGAGTTGAAAAAAGTCCCGCCAAAAGCGATCCATGCCTGGGAAGATGAAAAATACCACTCCCTATGTCCGGACTATCCGGCCCCTATCGTCGATCATGAAATTGAAGCAAAAAAAGCGCTAAACGAATACCGAAAAAAGCACTAGGCTTGCCAAAAGGATCAATATGCAGCCCATCGCTTTGAGAAAAACTACCTGATATTTTTGCAAGTGAGGAAGAAAACGGCGATGCGTCAGCATCATCGAAAGAAACCCAAACCAGGCAAATGCCACAACAGGCACTGCCGCTCCATAAAGGATCTTGATCCACGTTGGCAAGTCGGGAGTGATAAATCCGGCAAACAAACTCAACAGGAACAAAGAGGCCTTTGGATTGAGCGCGTTTGTTAAAAATCCAACAACAAAGGGATTTTGCCCAAAACGTTTTTTATGAACTTTCTCGGGATGGGCTTGACCGGGCCATAGCAGCCGGATTCCAAGATACAAAAGATAGAGAGCTCCTAGACTTTGTATGAAAGAAAAAACCAAAGGATGATGATTCAAAATTAAAACAAGGCCGAACAAACAATACAAAACGTGAATGATCAGAGCAGAACAAACGCCCGCTGCAGCTAAAAGCGCTGTAGGCCGAGATCCGCTCAATCCATAACGAACTACGATTGCAAAATCAGGCCCGGGGCTCATGGCTCCCAGTAAATTAATCAAGACAAACGTTGCAAATTCGAGAATCATTTCCGTACAATCCTATAAGACATGGAAGAAAAAAAACAAGGAGTCGTGCTCCAAGCCATTCCCTATCTCGACAAAGGGCGGATTTTAAAAGTATTTTCCAGAGAATCCGGGATGGTCTCCCTAATGGCAAAAAAAAAGACGCTCCCCTCGCTTGCGCCCTTTTGCATTGCCGAATGCATATACAAAACAAGACAGAGCGATTTAGGTATGCTGATCGACGCTTCTTTAATAGATAGTCTGGTCGATTTAAGAAAATCCTATGAAATCCTAACGACCGCTGGGTCCATGGCCCAAGATCTTTTACGATCGCAACTACCGGGGAAAGCATCGCCCGGTCTTTATGATTTGCTCTGCAGTTACTTCAAAAAGCTGCCGGAATTCCACAATCCGGACGTTCTTTCTGCCAGTTTTCAATTAAAATTACTCTTGCATGACGGTCTTTTAGCGTTGGCTGACGAATGCGCTCTATGCGGAAAACCCGCCTCCGTACTGATGCAGGGAGAGAGCTTTTGTCCTGAGCACGCACCTTTTCTTATGCTGACCCATTCGGAAAATGATTGGAGGACGCTTCATCACCTTGCATTTGCACGCCAATTTAGCATTCTGCAAAAAATCGACCTATCGAAATCGCTCAAGGAATTCTTTGGAGTAAACAACCGGCGAAAGAAATACGCACCGAAAGGGACTCGAACCCCTAACCACTTGGTCCGAAGCCAAGTACTCTATCCATTGAGCTATCGGTGCCCATCTAAACAATGCGAAAGGGGGGACTCGAACCCCCACGAGAGTGAACCCGCTACCACCTCAAGGTAGTGCGTCTGCCAATTCCGCCACTTTCGCTTGGGAAAGATTCAAGGAATATAACGAAACAAGACACTTCTGCGCAAGAGCAAAGAAAATCCCTTAGCAAGAGACTACGCGGACCATCAAAAATCGACAGAACTTTGCTCTACGCAAACATCCTCCGCGACAACAATATAAACATTCTGAAGAGATTATTCTTTTGATAAAACTATAGATTGCATTATGATCTTTCGAAAAAAACAAGGTTTCCATATGTGCAATCAAATCATCAACGCATCTTTATTAAATCACCCTATTTCTCAAGACACGTATAAATTATTTGACGCTGCCCCCCTCCCGAATATAGTAGTACAGATTTTCAAAATGGCAATGGAAGGAATCGAAACTGTAGAACCTCTTTCTCAATTTAAATACTGTAATCCCCAACCTACCGAATCGAATACAGCGAATATTATAGAGTGTTTTTCCAAAAGCGATCTGTACCCTAACTATTTTCTTAACAAAACCATAACAAATCTAGGACAAACATCCAGATTTGTAATTGCAGATGCACTCGATCCGGAAGAATCAGAAGAGGTAAAATATCATTTCAGCAATCAATTTTCGCTTACTTGCAAAGAAAATCAACCCAATCGTCTCTCTTGGGAAGTTGAATTCTTAAGACAGCCTTATTTTGAGGAAGACGCGCAAATTCAATACTCAGCAAAAATGGATGCAGACCTATCAGGAAATCTCGCGATGTGTTCCGAAGCCATTGTGACAAATGAGTTACAAGAGACAACCAAGAACAATTTTGAATTTCCGTTGCTAGAAAAATTTTTAACACTGGGAGAGGAAGAAGACATATCGGAAACAGACGAAGCCTCTTCGATAAACGAACAACCTTCCTCAACAGAAGTTCAAATAGCGGCTCCAAAAAATGAACAACCACCAGCAGACTCGAGCCAATTTTCTTCGACAAAGATAGCGTTAGGAGGGATTGGCATCGCTTGCGCTGCATATGCGATTGCAAAAAAAATGTTCAGTCCGTCTAAACCCGAACAGCCAAAACCAATTTCGAGCACAAGACTTTCAGAGCAATAGACCTCTTTGAACGAGTAGCTCGCTTATTTGGGTTGGCAATACTCTCGAATCCATGCGTCGGAAGATAGCGACTTGCCTAAGACATGCGCAGCTAAATCACTCCAACTCATCCGATTCCCCGGGAAAAACAGCTTTTTTTGCAGAAGTTGGCCGGCCTTTTCAGACAAGAGCGCAGGCGATCCTGTATGGATGGTCAGCTCTTCCTGAATTGCCGAGGCAAACATTTCACCCAAAAGATAACTGAAATAGTACACCGGAGCTAACCCAATATGGTATTTTGCCGCCCAGTCTGCCTTGTCTGATCGATTTTTCGGCGCGCGAATTTTTTGATATTTCTCCACAAGGTGCCACCAAAGGGCATTCAGATCCTGATCGGGATTGTGATAGAGCTTGCTTTCAAATTCGCTCATTACAAGAACCCATCGGCTAAAAATCAACTGGCGCCGCCGCAAACTAATCTCCGCCTTCTTGCGCAGCAGCTCTTTATCGGCGGTAGGTCCGACAAGAAAACCCAAGGAGTCGTATCGATATGCCTGCCTGCCTGCAATCAAGGCCATCGCTTCAGTCGGAATCATGTGAGGAGGCTCCCGGAGCAACCAGGGAAGCTTGGGATCAAACCCCAGCTCATAGACTGCATGGCCCAGTTCATGCAACACAGTTTCCAGCCATTTCAAAGAGCTGTTAATATTATTCAATGTACGAACGTCGTTTGCCCGGTCCATATTGATGCAAAAGGCATGCTGATTTTTGCCGGGGCGCTCATAAAGATCGCTTTTAGACAGAATGGCCCCTACATCAATTCCCATTCTTCGATAAAAATCGGCGCTTGATTTGACAATATCGACTCCGGCAACCAGCTGATCGAGTTCTTTGCTATCCAGCGGATCTTCCTGCCCAAAGGGTTCCGTCCAACTCCACGGTCCAAGATGCGAGGAAGAGACCCCGAATTGCTTGGACTGAACACTCTCAATCTCTTCAATTAATTCCTCATAGGCGTCATCTGATTTTGCAGACAGGTCCTCCAATGTTTTCAAAAGCCAGGCAGGATCGACCTCTTGCAGCTCCAGCTGCATTTGAAAATAATCGGAATATCCTAAAGCTGCCGCCGCCTGATTGCGCAACCTGACAAGCTCGAGAATGTATGGCGCCAATTCCTCTCCGATCGCCTTTGACGCCTCCCAAACAGCCTGCCGCTTTAACGGATTTTGTTCCGTTTTCAACAGATCGCGAATCTCATTTTCCGTCACGCTGCGTCCATCGAGCTGAGGACGAAAACTTCCATAGCGCATAGCAAGAGACGCTTCTTTATGCGCGATTCCTTCCAAAAGAGCTTTAGGAATTTGATTTTGTTTAAAAGCGCGGATCAAGACGTTAAGCTCCCTTTTCAAAATCGGGTCCGACAGCGTCTTATCCTTCTCCCATGCTAAAAGCTTCTGATAGATAGCTTCGTCATTGAATAGCAGGCGCAGCTCTGCATCAAGCTCTGCTTTCAAATCGGCTGCATCCGAGGCGCCTGTTGTCTCTAAAATCCAAAGCGCCTTATTGAGCTGTCTGGATTTCCGGGCCACTTCCGGAACAAACGTTTGCAAAAATGATTCAAAGGGGTGTTTCATAAATATATCCTGTCGTTCATCTAGCTGTCCGCATAAAGAGGCTGCTGCACACAGAAATCCGCAAAAAGCTATAGTATAGCACATGAAGTGCATACTAGTCTTTTGGATTAAACTATATCAAGCGGCAATCAGTCCATTCCTGGGGCATTGCTGCAGATTTTTCCCTACCTGCTCAGAATATGCAATTGAAGCGATCGAAAAACATGGCGCCGGAAAAGGAAGCTGGCTCACGATACGCAGGATCAGCAAATGCCACCCCTTCCATAAAGGAGGATCGGATCCGGTCCCCGAGAACTTATCCGTTGGGGATTCGGAGCATCATTCCGGGAAATAACTTCTCTGTCTCAATGCCGTTTGCCTCAACCAACGCATCAACTTTTATCTTATGAAGGCGGGCAATTTTCCAAAGAGTATCCCCTTCTTTAACAACATATTCT
>DALYFE010000084.1:0-1244 GCA_031972195.1 Chlamydiales bacterium
TCGGCCAAAATAATCCAAAAACTCGACGAACCTTTAGTTACGCAAGAGGTCTATTTTATCAATTAAATGGATCCAAGCGGTTAAAAGACTGGACTGAGGATCTGCTTTGTGTTGCCTGTAAAGGTCATGAATCAGTTCCATGTAGGGAAATGGGATCCAGTGCATGTTTTCGGAGGTTTCCAGATAGTGTCCAAGGCTGTGTTCGTGATGTTTTGGTTCACTTTGCACATGTTTAATCAATGCTTCGACATTTGCATTCAGCAGGCTGTCTGTTTTGTCTTTGAGGTGTTCTTTTAAGAGTATGTGCCAAAGCCTTGCAATCGATTTTAAAAAGGCGCTGTCCTGGCTCTTGTCTTCTTCGCTCATGATTTCAAAAGTAATTTTTAGCGATCGGAGCGCATAGGCAATGTCCTCATGCTCTGCGGAATATAATTTTTTATTGATGAGCTCTTTGAGAAAGTCGAGTAGTTGCTGCGCTACTAAAAAAACAAAGGCGGCAAACCCGGGCCTTGGTTCTTCGGAAGGGGTTTGTTTTGAGTCCTTTTGTTTGGAAGGATCATTCAATCGGAGCTTTCTGATTTCTTCGCTGCGGCGGAGCTGTTCAATCCGGTCTTGTTCCGGGTCGATCCGAAAAGAACTCATGGACTTTTCCTGTTTTTTTTGCATCATATTATGATCCTTTCTTTTAGAGGAAGGATTGCAAAACGGTTGACATTAGACGAAGGGAGCTATACCCTTTTCAACTGGACGCTATAGTTTAGGAAGAGGATATGAACGCTTTTGATGTTTTTAAGCCGGCCCCCTATCTTGAAGAAATACAAGATCAAGTCCTTGTAAAAAAAAATTACAGGTATTGGCGGCTCCGTACCTTTTATTCTATGTATATTGGGTACGCCCTTTACTATTTTACTAGATCCAGTTTTGTTTATGCGATGCCCGCGATGCAAATCGAATTAGGGATGAGCAAAGTTCAGCTCGGAATGCTATGCAGCATTTTGAGCCTTACCTATGGCGTGAGTAAATTTTTAAGTGGAATCCTTGGAGACAAGTCGAACCCGCGCTATTTTATGTCGATTGGCCTGATCCTTACAGGCGTGTTCAATTTGCTATTTGGCATGTCCTCTTTCTTTTGGGCATTTGCTCTTTTTTGGGGATTGAACGGCTGGTTTCAGGGGTGGGGATGGCCTGGCTGCGCAAAGCTCCTCACCCACTGGTATTCCCATTCAGAGCGGGGACGGTGGTGG
>DALYFE010000084.1:1254-7948 GCA_031972195.1 Chlamydiales bacterium
ACTGACGCACTGGTATTCTCAAAGCGAGAGAGGGAGATGGTGGACCATTTGGAGCACCTCCCACAATATTGGGGGCGCCCTCATTCCGATTTTAGTGGCAGCCTGCGCTGAGTATTGCGGCTGGAGGTCTGCCTTATACATCCCTGGTATTTTATGCATTACGGCGGGTATGTGGCTGATGAACCGGCTGCGCGATACGCCTCAGTCCCTAGGGTTGCCTCCCATTGAAAAATTTCGCAACGATTACCCGAGCGGGAAGGTAGTTCCGGAGAAGTCGGAGCTTTCCGCCAAAGAAATTCTTTGGAAGTATGTATTAACAAACAAATGGGTATGGGTCCTTGCGCTATTTTCATTTTTCATTTACGTGATGCGCTTTGCGATCAATGCCTGGAGTATGCTTTACCTGATTGAAGTGAAAAAATATTCCAATCTTGAGGCCGGTTTTTGCGTGAGCCTGTTTGAGATCGGTGGATTTTTTGGCTGTCTTGCAGGAGGATGGCTCTCCGATGTTGTCTTTAAAGGAAAGCGCAACCCCATCAATGTTTTATTTACTATCTGCATTCTCTCTGTGCTAGCGGCATTTAAATGGGTGGATGTATTTTGGCCTTTGCTTGACGCTTCGTTTCTTTTTTTATTTGGATTTTTTATCTTCGGGCCTCAGAGCATCATTGGCCTTGCCACGGCTGAACTTTCCCATAAAAAGGCAGCGGCAACGGCCACAGGCTTTGCCGGTTGCTTCTCCTATCTTGGGGCAGCGGTTGCGGGAGCGCCTTTTGGCGCGCTCATTAAGGAATGGGGATGGGATTCTTTTTTTCTTGCTCTAGGCGCTTGCAGCGTTATCGGATCTTTACTGATTTTACCGCTTTGGTCTGTCAAGGCTAAAGAGGCAGACCCGGAAACTGCAGTTGAAGCATAGATATGACGTGGGTTCCTCTTAACGTCCATTCGCAATATTCCATTTTGGATTCGACGGCCTCTGTCGCTCTGCTTGCCGAAACGGCGAAGCGTTTTTCCATCCCGGCGCTTGGCTTGACAGATCAGGGGAATCTCTATGGAGCCGTCGACTTTTATAAAGCATGTAAATCTGCAGGCGTAAAGCCAATTTTTGGATGCGAGATTTGGATGGCCCCTGCCTCCAGGCTTGAGAAGAAAAAAATCATTGGAATCCCAAATGGATTTCCCATTGTTCTTTTGGCAAAAGATAAAGTGGGCTATCGCAATCTTTGCAAGCTCTCTTCCAGCGGGTTTTTGGACGGGTTTTATTATTGCCCAAGAATAGATAAGGAAATTTTAGCAGCGCATGCAGAAGGGTTGATTTGTCTTTCAGGCCCTCTTCATGGCCCTATTGCCTATCGTATCCTTCAAGAGAGCGAAAAGACGCTGCTCGAAGAGATTGAGTGGTATCGCAGCGTATTTGGGAATGATTTTTATTTTGAGGTGCAGCGGCATCCTTTGATTGAGGAACACGTTCGTCTGGATGGAATGGACCGCGAAGGCTGGCTTTTGCAAAAGGCCCAGGACTACGTTGCAAATCAAGAAAAAGTCAATAAGAAGCTCGTTGATTTATCCAAACAATTGGGGATCTCTCTTGTTGCAACGAATGATATCCATTACATCGAGCGATCCGATTGGCAGGCGCATGAAGTGTTGCTCAATGTGCAATCAGGAGAGCCATGTGAAATCTGGGAGCGCGATTCTCAGGGCAACCCCAAAAATAAAGTGTTGAACCCCAAACGGGAAGCGGTTTCGACCCACGAGCTGTATTTCAAATCTCCCGAAGCGATGCGGGAGCTGTTTGCAGATCTGCCCGAGGCGATTGAAACGAGTGTTAAAATTGCGGAGCAGTGCAATTGCGAATTGGACTTTAAAACAAAGCACTATCCGGTTTTTGTCCCCCCCGATTTTATTGGCGAAGACATTTCTTCCCAAGAGCGCTTGCAGGCAGCCGAACAGTTTTTGCGCCGGTTGTGTTTGCGCGGGATAGAGACGCGCTATACGCCGGAGCGGTTAGAGCCGATTCGAAAAATTTATCCGGGGAGAGATCCTCTGGAAGTTGTTCGAGAACGGTTTGAATATGAGTTTGGCATTTTGACATCCAAGGGGATGTCTGACTACATGCTGATCGTTTACGACTTCATCGATTGGGCAAAGAAGCGCAATATTCCAATGGGGCCGGGACGCGGTTCTGCTGCCGGCTCAATCATTGCCTATTTGACGGGCATCACAGATATAGAGCCGCTTCGGTTCCATTTGTTTTTTGAAAGGTTCATTAATCCGGAACGCATTTCGTATCCGGATATCGACGTCGATATTTGCATGGACCGCCGCCAGGAAGTGATCGATTTTGTGGTGGAAAAGTACGGCAAAGAGAAAGTCGCCCAAATCATTACGTTCGGCACGATGAAGGCGAAAATGGCGATTCGAGACGTAGGGCGCGTTCTGAACGTCCCATTGTCAAAAGTCAATGCGATCGCGGCCTTGGTTCCCGAAGATCCGACCATGACTTTAGAAAAGGCCTTTCAAATTGATCCCGAGCTATCGCGTCTCATGGAATCCGATGAGGAAGCCGCCAGGGTCCTTGAAATGGCGAAAAAAGCGGAAGGATCGATTCGAAATACAAGCACGCATGCAGCCGGACTGATTATTTCTGCAAATCCGATTACAGACCATCTCCCTGTTTGCACAGCAAAAGACTCCGATATGGTGGTCACTCAATATGCGATGAAGCCTGTTGAGAGCGTGGGCATGTTGAAGATTGACTTTCTTGGATTGAAAACGCTGACATCCATTCAAGCATGCGTTGATGCGATTGCAGAGCAAACCGGCAAGCGGATCGATTGGGTAAACCTTCCCTTGAATGACAAGGCAACCTTCGATCTTTTGAACCAGGGAAAAACTCTCGGTGTGTTCCAGCTTGAATCCGGCGGGATGCAGGACCTTGCAAAACAGCTCCATATAGATACGTTCGAAGAGATCATTGCGGTCGGCGCTTTATACCGTCCGGGCCCTATGGACATGATCCCCTCGTTCATCAATCGCAAACATGGACGCGAGCCGATTGAAATCGATCATCCGTTGATGAAAGAGATCTTATCTGAGACCTATGGCGTGATGGTGTATCAAGAACAGGTCATGCAGATTGCAAGCGTTTTGGCAGGCTATACCCTTGGAGAGGGCGATGTCTTACGACGCGCCATGGGAAAAAAAGATAAAGAAGAGATGGCTCGGCAGAGGGAAAAATTCCAGCAGGGCGCCCTGGCCAATGGCGTGGATCTCGACACATCAGGCCGTATTTTTGATAAGATCGAAAAATTTGCCTCCTATGGATTTAACAAATCGCATGCGGCAGCCTACGCTTATCTCTCGTACACAACCGCATTTTTTAAAGCGAACTTTCCCAGTGAGTGGATGGCTGCCCTGATGACATGCGATCGGGATGATTTGACGAAAGTGGCCAAATTCATCGGAGAGGCAAGATCTCTCCACATCGCGGTGCTTCCTCCCGATATTAATCAAGCCGGCAATCAGTTTGCTGCGACTAAAGAGGGCATTCGATTTGCAATGTCCGGCATCAAGGGGATAGGCCAGGCGGCAGTGGATCATATTTTAGAGGAACGAAAGAAAGGCGGCCCCTACAAGAGCCTTTATGATTTTATTCGAAGAACGGATAAGGCCCGTGTAGGGAAAAAACAGATCGAGCTTCTTTGCGAAGCGGGATGCTTCGATTTTACCATGTGGACGCGCGATGCGTTAAAATCGAGCGTTGAAGCGATGTTTGAGCATGCATCCAGAGAGCAAACAGAGACTGCCAAAGGAATTTTAGATCTTTTTGCTTCCGTTGAAGAAAGCAATAAAGACCCGTTCCCGGATCCTCCGACCATTGTTCATAAATCAAGCCGCGTACAAGTGTTGCAAAGAGAAAAGGAGCTTCTGGGATTTTACCTCACAGGCCATCCTATGGAAAGCTATCGAAAAATTCTCTCTCGCCTCTCTTGCGTTCCGTTCAAGGATTTTGAAAAACAGCCCGATGGAGCCCTGTTCCGAATCGCTTTCATTGTGGAAACCATCCAAGTCAAAGTGTCTCAAAAAAGCCAAAAGAAGTTTGCTATTCTTTTGATTGGAGATGGATTGGAGCGGATTGAAATGCCGGTCTGGTCTGAGTTATTTGAAGAAAAAAATGCCATCTTAAGAGAAAATCAACTTTTGTATGGAATTGTTCAGTTGGATCGGAAAGAAGGATCGATTCACCTTTCCTGCAAAGCATTGGAAGATTTAACAGCTCTTGATGAGGCAAAAGTTCAAGTGTGCGATGAATTGTATGATCGGCTGAAGGCGCAGTCCAACCGCTCGAAAAACGCCGAAGCCAAATGGAAAAACAAGCCGCCATCCAATCCAAAGCCTTCTGCTCAGCCGGAGACTCCCAAGCATCTTGTTTTAAAAATGGACGTAGATCGCGTCTCGCTTAGTGAAATTTTGAAACTCAAGGATGTATTTCGGCAGTACCCGGGTTCATCCACCATTGATCTTCAATTTTTTTCAGGAACAGCGCGAGTAGGCACTCTCTCTATCAATGCTCAATGGGGAGTGGCGATTTCTTCCGATTTCCTTGAAAAGCTCAAGGCGCTCTCGATTGCAACGATTGAGAAGTAATATCCTGCCGTTTCCGGAGCGAAGAATCTTGCCCGTTCATGGCTATCGGGCTATGCCCAGAGGGTTTAAAAACAGGTCTATTGACCGGAAAATCATGAATCCTCTAGGCTGTTCTCTTTTATGATGATGGGCTATGAATAGAATTTTATTTTGTCTTCTTTGTATTTCCGGTTCTCTTTCTTCTTTGGAAGAAGAAGATCTTATTTGGAATGAAGAGCCTTCTGTTTTAGATTATACTGCATTTCTTCAGGAATCTTTGCAAAAACAAGATTGGTGGTCTGTTATTGATTATGCAGAAATCATTTCTTACCATTTTCCAAAAAGTCCTTTTGCAATAGAAACTGCCTACCTGATCGGAGAGGCTTATTACAAATTGGGGCATCTGGAGCTGGCCAACGAACGATTCACTGAGTATTTAAGCCGCGTTGCATCCCCAAAGCACTTTGAACAAGCCATCCATTACAAATTCAACATTGCAGAGCAGTTTAGAAATGGGGTAAAAAAATCACTATTCGGTTCCCATAAATTGCCTAAAATTATTTCTGCAAAAGAAGATGCCCTGACCATTTATGATGATGTGATCACCGCTTTCCCACATGATGAGATCGCAGCTAAGGCCCTTCTTGGAAAAGCGCAAATCCAAACCGAATTTGAAGATTATAAACTGAGCTTGGAATCTTTGGATCTGTTGATCCGCAGGTTCCCAAGACATGATTTGGCAGCTCAGGCATTTGTGGAAAAAAGCCATGTCTATCTGCGCCAGTGCCAAGATCAAAATCTCGATCCTGCCTTATTGGATTTAGCCGATTTGAACCTCCGCAAGTTCCGCTTGGCATTCCCAAGGGAGTCTCGAATAGCCGAGGCGGAGCACGATTTTGCTCAGATGGAAGAAGTGTTTGCAGAACACCTGATGAAAATTGGCCGATTTTTTGAGAAAACAAAAAAAATCCCGGCCTCTATTCTGTACTATTCAAAAGTCCTCTCTCAATATCCTAATACGGAAGTAGCTTCTCAAGCAAAAGCAAAGCTAGAGCAGCTGCAGCCAGCGCCTCCTCTATGAAGTGGATCTTTGCATGCCTGCTTCTAGCGGGGTGCGGTTATCAGTGGAATTCCGGTTTATCGCCGGACTCTGTTCCAATCACTTTGTCTGTGCCCTATGTGATCGGCGATGGCGACGGATCTTTAACGGCCGAACTAATCCGGGCAATCGGACAGTCGGGGCTGGCCCAAGTCAAACAATCCGGGGCCCGGTATGTGCTGCGAGCGGAAATCACTCAATCAGATAAACAAACGATAGGCTATCGCCGCGATCGGCAAAAAATCAGCGGAGAATCCAAGAAGAACCTGATCGCTTCAGAGGCTAGAAAAACGATCTCGATCCAAGCATCGCTGCATGAGACAAATACAGGCGAGATTGTCTCCGGTCCTTTTCAGATTGAGGCTGAATCAGAATATGACTACGTAGACGGCGACTCGATTCAGGATTTAACCTTTATAACGCCCAAAGGAACTCCTGCAGTTGTTTTGCCTTTTTCTTTGGGACAGCTCGAGTCAATCGATGCCGCGGAAGAAGCTGCCTTAAGGCCCCTGCATGTTCAAATGGCTAGAAAAATCCTCGACCTCATTTTCTCAGATTGGTAAGTTGATTTTTTTGAGGTGAGCGGGTGAGCCAAGATACAAAAGCCTTTTTTTCTCACATGGAATTCCTTCCGGATATGCTGCTCTGGGTTCGCAACAGGCTCATGCAGGAGAAAATTGAAGCCCCCCTTGCGAAACGCTTGGAGCTCGTTGCAGAAGAAGCTCTTGTCAATGTGATTGAGCACGCTTACGGAACTGAGCCCGGGAATATTGAAATCAGGCTCTCTATTTTGCAAGACAAAATCATCCTGGCCATCCGAGACTGGGGCCCCGCCTATAACCCTCTTGAGAATGCCCCGCATGTCGATCCGCACGCCCCTCTCGTCGAGAGAAAGACGGGCGGACTTGGGATTTATCTCATGCGAAAAATCATGGACGACATAGTCTACGAAAGGCAAAAAGAAAC
>DALYFE010000085.1:0-7700 GCA_031972195.1 Chlamydiales bacterium
TTGGTGGATTTGGATTTTTTGATCGAAAATTGGCGCAAAAAAAACTCTAAAATCGACTCAAAATTCATGCATCGACAATCCCTAAAACCAACCAGGTGGCTGATGAATTTGATCTACTCTCTTTTTACGACGCTTCTACTACTATCGAACGTATTTCATGCAAGTTCGCCAGATTTTAAATTCTTAGCTAACCGAAAACAGCTAGAGCATTACACAAACCATTCTGATGTAGTTCTCATCGCAAGTCCGGGAAGATCCGGAAGCACTCTGCTAACCGATGTAATTTATCAATCAGAGGACATCAAAACGGTACTCAAAACTCATCTGCTCCCTCCGGAAAAAAAATTTAAAGGGAAAATAGTATTCATTTTTTCAAATCCCGACTTAGCAGCAGAATCTGCGCTTCATATGACTATTTCGGATCCAATGTCCGGATTTCTTCACTTTCATCATTTGGAAACTTCCGATAAAACTTGGCTGCAAAAAATTGGCAAAACAACTGAACAAACACTGCAGGAAAATTTACTTTCTTATGATGCACTCGGAACTTATGACCAGCTTAATCAATGGTTATATGTTCGGACAAAACCCTCTTTAGAAAAAAAAGCGCAAATACTTGCCGTTAAGTATGAAAACCTTTGGGACGCAAAAACACAAAGAGCTATCAAGTCTTTTCTAAATCTGAAAACTTTTGTGCTGCCTCCGAGAAAAATGCGAGGCTGCGATAAAAACAGCATGGATCAGAAAGAATTGCTATTTCGTGAAAAATACAATCTCGGTTCAGATGAAAACCCAAAGTATAACGCTTATGCAAAGGCGAGAATTCTTTGGGAAACTGCTCCGCCATTTCAATTTCTTGAAATGGTTGACTAGTCGAACATCGTTTGCTATTGTTGAGTTTACTTTATCCTAGGAGGATGCATGCACTGCCGATTCAAGTTATCAACCTCTATATTGACTTCCCTGTTGGCCGGTCTGCTTGCCGCCGGATGTACTTGTAAAAGTTGCGACGACACGGCAACACGCTACCATGACGACGGCAGATCCAAGCCAATTGCGGCAATTCCGGTAATGATCGATACGACTTCTTTCGATGCTCCATGGAGCATCGCGGAAGAGATCACGACCTCTGTTGTTCAGACAATTTCAAAAAGCGGATCCATTTATATCCAATCGCAAGACGACTTTGCCATTGCCGAAAATCCTTTTGGCAATGATCTTTCCTGGGTCAAGAGAGAATTCGAAAATCAGGAATTTGCCGTATTTCTTGAACTTGCCGAACACGAGTTGGTTCCTTCAACAAAATCGAGAAAACTCGAACAGCAAGAAACTTCAAACAACCTGAATATGGGTGTTCGGATTCGAGTAGTCGACCTCAGAACTTCAACGCCGAAGATCATCCTGCAGGAAATGATCCGCGACAGTTACTACATCCCTAAGTCCTTATTTCCGACCGATTACAATGAAGCTGCTTGGGGCACTGAGGAATATGCAAAATCCCCCATGGGAATTGCGCACGCTCAAATCGCACAAGAAATCGCTGCACGCATTAGCGATTATATTCTTTTAGCGAAAAGTCGATGATCTCAGAAATTCCGGGTATCATTGGCTTCGGAGTCCTTTCTGTCCTATTTTTGTGGATTGGACGGAAGAATGGCTTCTTTAGCGCTCGGGCCGATGCTCCCTGGGTCTTTCCGATCCGGTGGTACCACGTGGCCACAGTGTTTGCAATTTATTTTTCCACAGTCAGTATTGCAATCCCTATTTTAGCATCGGTTCTCAAGCATAAGACCCCTTCCATTTCATCGATTGGAATCGCAACCTGGATGAATTTCCTTACGTCTACACTGATTGCCTTTGCGATTGCCATCTATGTATTTTGCATTCCTCGTACAATCTCTTTAAAGGTGTGGCGGCGGAATATACACAGTTCCTATCTGGAAGATTTTAAATTCGCTGCGATTGCCTGGATCATTTCTTTTCCTTTTGTCATTTTTCTAAACCAACTATTCGATTCCATTCTTCACGCCATATCTCATAGCTCGGCTTTGCCAGACCAACTCGCTGTCCGTTTTTTAAAAATGACTTTCAATGACCCCTTGTATTTCTGTCTGACCATCACAACAGTTGTTGTCCTGGCGCCAATTATTGAAGAAACTTTATTTCGCGGATTTTTACAGTCGTTCATCCGACAACATTTTGGATCCAAAATATCAATTCTTCTAACCGCTTTTTGCTTTTCTTTTTTCCATTATTCCCCTGAGCAAGGACTTGCAAATATCTCCATCATCGGATCTCTATTCGTATTCGCTCTGTTTCTAGGATTCGTATATGATCGCCAAGGATCTCTAGCGGCATCAATGGCATTGCATTCCTATTTCAATACAATTAATGTCATAAACCTCTATTTCCTCGGTGAATTTCCAACCGGGTCCATACCATAAAGTTAAGTGCATGCAACAAAATCATGGAAAGCCAGAAACTAAGGCTAACCCAGAGGTTGGACAAATCCATCACTCTCAAAGCGGAATTATCTATTATGGACTATCGGATATTGGACTGAGCAGGGCCAATAACGAAGACGTTTGGGCAGCCATGCCTGATTATGGATTTTTTGGTCTCGCTGACGGAATGGGAGGACATCAAGCAGGAGAAGTTGCTGCAAAAACCGTCATTGATTCTCTTTGCGATTCAGTCCAATTGATCAAAACAACAAACTGCATGGAACTGATTATCGAGCTTAGACATGCCATCGAACAGGCCAACCGGCAGATATTTCAAATGGCAAAAAAAAATAAAGCGCTCAGCGGCATGGGAACAACTTTATGCTGTTTTTTGTGGACACAGACAATGGTCATTCACGCCCATGTAGGAGATAGCCGTCTTTACCGGCTCCGAAATCAAAGCCTCGAACTTCTTACGGAAGATCATTCCTTTTTGGCAAAATGGAAAGCCTGCGGACGACTGGCAGAAACTTGCGAGACGCCATACCCATACAAAAACGTCATTACGCGAGCTGTTGGAACCTCTGAATTGGCAAAGCCGGAAATTTCTTTGACAACCCATGAAGTGGGGGATCTCTATCTATTATGTACGGATGGATTAAGCGATGCGCTCACCTCTTCGGAGATGGAGGCTCTTCTTAATGCATCTCCGAACCTATCTATTGCTTGCCACAAACTCATCGAGACTGCGAAAATAAAAGGCAGCTCTGATAATATCACTCTCCTTATCATTGAATCTGTTGGCTTGCATGCAAAAAATTTACTTGGACAATAACGCAACGACTGCTTTGGATCTGCGGGTTTTCAAAGCGATGCTTGGAGATCTAAGCGGACCTCCGGCCAACCCTTCCAGCATTCACTGGTTTGGCAGACAGGCAAAAAATGCCCTCACTGCAGCGCGCGATACCGCCGCCTCCTTTTTTCAGGCAAAACCTGATGAAATCACCTTTACCTCCTGCGGTACGGAAAGTCTCAATCTAATGCTACGGGGACTAAAACCAAATGGACATTTCATTACGACGGCAATCGAACACTCTGCTGTATACCGAACAATTCAGTCTCTTGAAAACCAAGGGGTTAATATCACCTATCTCCCCTTAGGAATGTGGGGAAGCCCTCTTATCGAGCAAATCGAAAGCGCGATCCGCTCCGATACCATCGGGATTGTTCTTTCTATATCGAATGGGGAGACCGGCGTAAAAATCGACCTTTCCTCCGTTGCCGATCTCGCTGCAAAAAAAGGAATCCCCCTCTTCCTGGATGGCGTATCGTATATCGGCAAAGAACCCCTGATTATGCATCCTGGAATTTCTGCAATCGCCCTTAGCGGCCATAAGTTTCATGCGCCCAAAGGAATTGGCCTCCTCTTTCATCGATCCTCCCTCAAACTCTCCCCTCTTCTGACAGGAGGGAACCAGGAATATCAACTCCGAGCAGGAACAGAGAATCTGGCAGGCATTCTAGGGTTAGCGGAAGCCCTGCAAATCCTCAAAGAACAGCAGACGCAAATTACACAACACTTACTCGACCTTAGGCTTCATTTTGAATATGGACTCATGCAATCCATTCCCGATATCTTGATCAATGGAGATGGTCCCCGCGTCTCAAACACTTCCAATATTGCCTTTTTGGGTGTTAATGGAGAAAGCCTTCTCATTCAACTCGATCTGGCAGGAATTGCCGCCTCCCACGGATCCGCCTGTTCTTCAGGCGCTCTTGAACCATCTAGAGTCCTCATGCAAATGGGAATTGATAAAAAGAGAGCCGGCAGCTCAATCCGTTTTTCTCTCGGACGAACCAATACTCGAGAGGAAATAGACAAGGCCATTGAATTGATTACAAAAATCGTCGCCTCTCTAAGAAAAAAATCGACCGTATAACATCTATTAGACCTCTTGCATAATCTAGGTTATGCAAGAGGTCTATTCTTGAAATGTCCGGACCGAGAGGGTCTTTACTCCCCGCATAGATGGTTCTATGACAGTAAATAAATAAGAGCCTATACGAACCGTCTCGTCTTTTGCCGGAAGATGATCCAAAGAACGAAAGATCAAATCACTCAAAGTATCTCCGGGAAGATAAAATAAATTCGCATCAAATTCACGATTGAAAGCTGAGACATCCATCTCGCCGGAAAGAGTCCTTTCAACATAAAGAACCGAAGGCTTTTCCGGCGCGCTTTTCCACTCTTCCTCTCCGAAAATTTGCTCAACCACATCATCCAATGTTAAGATGCCGCAAGATTGGCCTGAAGGATCAAGAATCACTGCAACGCTTTGATTATTCCTTCGAAATTGATTGAGAATTTCAAGAATGGACGTCCCTTGGGCGACAAACCAAGGAGAACGGGCATGATCCAATACGCGCCGATTCTCCTCCATCCGCAATAAATCTCTCAAATGAGCAATCGCTACCACATTATGAGGATACCGGTGGTAAACCAGAATAAAAGGAGCATAATGGATGCTGAGCATGTGGCGCACATCAGCAAGAGATGCATTCGAAGCGACCATGTGGATGCGCGATAGAGGAATCATCAATTCGCCTGCCGCCTTGCTTTTCAACTGAAAAACGCGGCTCGCCAACTGACTAAACTCGTCTTCCCTTTCTTCCTGCTCTTCAAAGGCCATCTTCACTTCATCCCTAGACAGGAACAAAGGAGCATCGATTGGTTTTCCCATCAAGCGATGAATCAAATGAGATAAAGCATCGAATGCCCAAATAATCGGAGCCAAGATCCTTGCCAATACCATCATAAATGGAATGAGGCCCATAGCAGCTTGCTCCGGATGTCTACGAGCAGCAAAGAGGGGCGCGAGCTCGGCAAATACCACGACAATCAAAATTTGAGTGACAGGGGCCCAGTCCGGATCTATATGAATCGATTCATAAAACCTGCGAGAACACTCGGATCCCACCTGCAAAGCAGTATTGATCCCTATTAAAGTGGTTCCAAAAAGACGCGAAGGACGTTTTAAAAGATAGTTCAGCCAGATTGCCCGTTTCTGTCCTCTGCTTACATAATATTGAAGACGGACTTTGTTAAATGATACGCAAGCCATTTCAAAAAGGGTAAACACCCCTTGGACGGCAATAGCAAAAAAAGTACTAAATAAAAAGATTACCCAATCGGCGCTCACGACCGGCCTCCGAGCCTTCGCACGTAGACTCGTCTGATCCGATTTGGATCAGAGGCTAGAACATAAAATAAAAATTCATCATTTGCATATTTCGTTCCAACCGGAGGAATGTCTCCAAGCTGCTCGATCAGCCATCCGCCTAAAGTGACAATATTCTCCCGGGATTTTAAGGGAATGCCGAAAATTTCTCGAAACTCGGATAACTCAAGCTTTCCGCTGGCGATGATTACATCGGAACCGGAACGGGTATAAGAACTTTTCTCATCGCGCCGATCAGAAATCTCTCCTACGACGGATTCAATCAGATCTTCTTGGGTAATCAGTCCGGAAATCGAGCCATATTCATCAACGACCATGGCCAAGCTCTCCCCAATCTCACGCAAATTTCTTAAAAGAACCCAAGATTTTGTCGACTCAGGGACATAATAGGGTTTCTTCAAAATTGGAATCAGGTCCGCAGAAGTTTTGATTTGGGCCTGATGAAAAAAAAATCGGCGCGTCGAAAGAATTCCCAAAAGATGGTCAAGCTTTTCATCGCAAACCGGAACCCGGGTTGCCTCAAGATCCACTAAAAGATGCACCAATTTATCCAGAGGTTCATGGATATCGTAAAAAAGAATTTCCTCTCTAGGACGCATTCTTTCTTTGACAATAGAAGACTGCAGATCCAACGCTCCTCCGATCAAATCGCATTCCTCGGGAAGCAAAATGCCGCTTTCTTCCGATGTTTTCAAAACATGGCGCAACTCATCTGACGAAATTTCTTTTTCCTTGGAAAAAGGAAAAAAAAGAAAACGAGAAATCCAGCTCGTCGCCTTAGTTAATGGATTGCGAATGACCGAGAGCATCCGCATGATCCAATCAATCCAAGGAGCGATCGTATAGGCGACAGCCCCATTATTCGGCATGGCGATCGATTTAGGGAGAACCTCTCCAAAAATCAATGTCAAAAATAGAGGAACCCCTATTTTAAGCAGCCAAAAAGAATAGGATTCAAATAGCGTAGAAACAATATTTTGGATCAGGAGATTTGCAAAAATATTCACAATCAAAATCGTCACCAAAAGATCGCGTGGACGATCCAGCAGCTTCGCGATCAATTGAAAGCGCGGATTGCTATTATTTTGATACGATTTCACAGTGAGAGGAGAAAGCGAGAAAAGGGCTGTTTCAGATGCAGAGGAACAACCCGATAATAAGATAAGTACCGCAAGGGCGAAAATAAGAAAGATGGTCATCGCTTAAAATGAACCTTAATCCACCCTTCCGGAACGACGCCAAGATCGCGCATAAGGATCATTTCAATCCAGCTAGGATCGGTTTGCGAATCGATCTGAAGCCTTAAATTCTCCCCTTCCGATAAAGCGTAGAGCTTCTCTTTTTTCATCGCATCGAGGCGAAAGGAGAGAGCGCGAATCTGCTCTTGTTTCCCTTTAACTGCATGGAAATAGAGGCCAAAGGAGCATAGGCAACAAAAAACAACCCACCACCAATTTCGCCAAGAGCCGTGCATTCCAACCTCCTCCCCCCTGAGGCTATTATGAATATTTTCGATTTTTATTAAAGAGATGGATACGTAATACTCATCTGGTTCATATATTTCCCTTTCCTGTCAGCATAGGAAGTCTCGCAAACCTCTTCCGCTACAAAAAACAATACCTGGGCCAACCCCTCTCCTGCATAAATTTTTGGCAAAGGCGTTGTGTTCGAAATTTCCAGCGTCACATACCCTTCCCACTCGGGTTCAAAAGGAGTGACGTTCACAATAATGCCGCATCGAGCATATGTAGACTTGCCAATGCATAACGTCAACACGTTCCGAGGGATACGGAAATACTCCACGCTGCGCGCCAAAGCAAAAGAATTCGGAGGAATAATGCAGGTATCGCCATGAATATCTACGAATGCATCCGGCCGAAAATGCTTCGGATCGACAATCGAATTATAGACGTTTGTAAAAACCTTAAATTCCTGCGCCACTCGGAGGTCGTAACCATAGCTGGAAAGACCGTAACTGACCATTTTGTGGCCTTCCGATTCCCGCATCTGCCCATCA
>DALYFE010000086.1:0-6782 GCA_031972195.1 Chlamydiales bacterium
AATCAAAAGGATCTGCTTTACAGATTACCCTTCCGCAGAAGAGTACCCCGGTTTATCGTCGAATGTATAAAGATATTCAGCTTTGATCACATCCATTTCCATATGATCGAACGCATGTTGGATTTGGATCACATCATTTTGAGAGACGGCCGTATTGTGATCGGCGAGAAATCGGCATCGCCATTGCTCAATACAAGAAGTTTCCGGCTGTCCCTGCGGCCATACGCGAACTCCTCGATTCGTGATCATTGTTAAATGGAGTGCGCCGACATTGATGTGGGAGATCTTGGACAGAAATTGTTCCAGAGATCCTCGATGATAGATGTATATATCAATCCCCATGAGCTTGCGAATAGGAGCGGACGGTGTGAATTTATGGATCAGCGGCGCTTTTGCGTCCTGATATACAACGGACTTGAGTGTTTCCGGCTTTTTCCCGAGGTTTTGGATAATGGCCTTGCTAAATTCAAGGGTTCCCACTTTTTGTCTGCTGACCCCTTCTTTGAAAATATCGTATGTATGAATGCCTTGCTCTAAGGTTTTTAACCATGCGTTATGAATGTTTTCTGCGAATTTTCCTTGCCCGATATGGACAAGCATTTGGATTGCTGCCAGGAGGAGTCCTGATGGATTGGCGAGGTTTTGTCCGGCGCGGCGAGGGGCGGATCCGTGGATCGCTTCAAACATAGCTCCTTTTTCCCCAATATTTGCAGAGCCGGCAAGTCCTACCGAACCTGCGATTTGCGCGGCGACATCCGACAGAATGTCTCCGTATAAATTAGGCATGACGATGACATCGAAGATTTCCGGAGTATCGGCCAATTTGGCCGCGCCAATATCGACAATCCAGTGATCATTCATGATGTCCGGATATTCTTTTGCAATCGCATCAAAGACTTGGTGGAAGAGCCCGTCAGAGAATTTCATGATATTGTCTTTCATGAAACAGGTGACTTTTTTTCGGTGATAGCATCTTGCATATTCGAAAGCGTATCGGATAATTTTTTCTGAACCGGCCCTGGAAATGATCTTTAAAGAACTGCAAACGTCGGGAGTTTGGCGAT
Source organism: Chlamydiales bacterium (assembly GCA_031972195.1). GTDB lineage: Bacteria > Chlamydiota > Chlamydiia > Chlamydiales > SM23-39 > DALYFE01. Next base: position 1,065 of record DALYFE010000086.1, read on the forward strand.
ATTCGATGCCTGCATAGAGATCTTCTTCATTTTCCCGTACGATGACGACGTCCATCTCTGGATGTTTTGTGTCGACGAAAGGGAAATAGGAGACGCAAGGACGGACATTTGCATAGAGTCCAAGGGTTGTGCGGATGGTTACGTTAAGACTTTTGAATCCGCCTCCTTGAGGAGTTGTGATGGGCGCTTTTAAAAATGCTTGAGCTGCTCGAATGGTTTCCCACATTTTGGGATCCATCCCTGTAGAAAATCCCTTTAGATACATTTTTTCGCCGATCTCAATTCGATGCAATTCGAGTGGAGCGCCGGATGCTTCCAGCACTTGGAGGGTGGCTTTCATGATTTCCGGGCCGATCCCGTCTCCTTCAGCGATTGCAATGGGAATTCTTTTCATAGAGACATCCTTATTTCTTAGATTGTATATGTGATTTTTTAGAAGACTTCAAGCATCCTGTTTCAATATACTCCAAGTCATGCTTGACGAGTTATTTCAAAATCTCCGCGGGTACATTAATCACTTTTTCGAGTCTGTTGATTTAGTTCAAGTAGAGCAAGTCATGCGCAAATTGCTCGAAAGCGATGGCACGGTGTTCTTAACGGGTGTTGGAAAAAGCGGCCATATTGCGCAAAAAATTGCAGCAACTCTTGCCTCCACAGGCACAAAATCGGTTTTTTTATCTCCCAGTCATGCATTGCATGGAGACATGGGGGTCGTGTCTCCGAAAGATATCTGTTTGTTGTTCAGTAAAAGCGGAGCCTCTGACGAATTATTTGAATTGATGCAGCATCTGCGCCATAAGGGCGTCTATTTGATTGCAATCGTCTCTCAGATGGATTCTCTTCTTGCGAAGAGTGCCGATCAGTGTGTGTATCTGCCCATCCAAAGAGAATTATGCCCATACGATTTGGCTCCCACAACATCGACCATAGTGCAGTTGATCTTTGGCGATTGCCTTGCGATGGCTTTAATGCGGGCCAAAGGGTTTTCCATCTCTGAATTTGCATCGAATCATCCGGCAGGTCTTCTGGGACGTAAAATGACATTGAAAGTCTCCGATTTAATGCTGACCGGAGATGCAATTCCGAAATGTTCCGGCCAGGATTGTTTGATTGATGTCCTCCATGAACTAACAGCAAAGCGGTGCGGTTGTTTGCTGATCGAGGATCAAGGGCGGCTTGAAGGGATTTTTACAGATGGAGATTTGCGCAGAGTGATTGAGTCAATGGGGCCGAAGGCTCTAGACATTTCGCTTGCAAAATTGATGAACCCGTCTCCTCGAACGATTACACCGGATGTACTGGCGATCGATGCTCTTCATCAAATGGAGGCAAATGTGAACGCTTTGATTTCGGTTTTGCCTGTAGTTAAACAGGGGCTGATCGTAGGGCTTATCCGGATGCACGACATCTTGCAGGCAGGACTTAGAGCTTCTGTAAAGTCTTTGAAGTGAGTTTTGTATATGAGGGAAATCTATGCTTGAAGTGGAATTAGCGAATTTTCTGATCGTCTTGACTTTTGCGTTAGGATATTTAGCGATTATTTTTGAATCACGGCTTAAGATCAACAAGACTGCGCCGGCTCTTTTAATGGCTGTATTGACATGGACGTGTTTGTTCTTGATTGAGTCAGGACGCTCTTCTGAAAATGCCCATGCGCTTGGAGAAAAAGTAAATGACGTAAGTCAGATTATTTTTTTCCTTTTAGGTGCGATGACTGTGGTTGAGTTGATTGATTCCCATAAGGGATTTAAAATTGTAACGGATCTGATTCAGACAAATTCTAAAAGAAAGCTTCTTTGGATTTTAGGGCTGTTTTCGTTTTTTTTATCTGCGATCCTAGATAACTTGACTACGACAATCGTCATCGTATCTGTATTGAGGAAATTAGTGCCTGATCGGAAAGAGCGTATGCTGCTTGGAGCGATGGTCGTCATCACTGCAAATGCAGGCGGCGCTTGGACCCCGATTGGAGACGTGACCACAACGATGCTTTGGATCAATGGAAATATCACTTCTTTCAGCATCATGAAAGCCCTATTTCTCCCAAGCGTTTGTTCGTTTATTGTTGCGCTGCTGCTTTTAAGCATTGGGTTAAAAGGGACGTATCCGAAACTGGTGCAAAAAGCCCACGAGGAAGCTCCTGAACCGGGAGCCAGAGTCATCTTTTTTTGTGGAATTGGCGCCTTGATCTTTGTCCCTATTTTTAAAACCCTGACCGGATTGCCGCCATTTATGGGGGTTTTGATTGGGCTCGGAGCGTTATGGGTGATTACGGATCTCATCCACGGGGATGAAGAAACAAGGTCCCATTTGCGTATTTCTTATGTTCTTTCCCGCATCGACACTTCGGGGATATTATTTTTCTTAGGGATTTTGCTTTGCATCAGCGCATTGGACGTTGCCGGTTTGCTAGGGCAGCTCGCTGACTTTCTCGACCAAAAAGTGCATAATATCACGGCGATCGTTTCCATTATTGGAGTTCTTTCTGCAGTGATCGATAACGTGCCTCTGGTGGCAGCAGGGATGGGAATGTATAATTTACAAACCTATCCTCCGGATTCATTTCTTTGGCAGCTTTTGGCCTTTTGCGCAGGAACCGGCGGCAGCATTCTGATCATTGGTTCTGCTGCAGGAGTGGCTTTTATGAGTTTGGAAAAAGTCGATTTCATGTGGTATTTGCGCAAAGTCAGCGGGATTGCGTTCTGCAGTTATATCGCCGGGATCATTGTCTATCTCGTACAAGACTTTGTTATTGGAATGCTGGCTTGATATTTTGAAGAACTCTCTCCTGAAAGGAGAGAGTTCTCCTCTGCTCTGAGAGAGGGGGCAGCCCGGAGATATGTTCCTGTCCTAAAAAACAGGGTCTAGCGAGCCATCTATCTGACCGTGGCAAAGAATTTGCCTCCCCTACTACCAGCGGAGAATCTCCTTCTCTTCAAGAAGGAGTTCTTCAATTACACGCGTATGAATTGCTTAAGAAAATCTCTCAAATATGTTCGGAATCTCTGCGTAATAAGTCAAAGGCAATCGGTCTCAGACACACCGATCAAGATCGGTTAATTTAATGGAACGGCCGTCATCAATGAACTGATCATCCTTGAATGTGCCGGAGAATGCGCATCCGGAAGGATTCGTATAAGTGCCATTTCCTGAGAAATAGTCTTTCTCAAAAAATCCTTCGTATTTTGATCCATCAAAAATTCTATAGAAACCCTTTCCTGAGAACTTTCCTTGTAAAACATCCCCGTGGTATTCGTCTCCATCATCGAATGTGCAGTCGACTGTTCCGGAGTAGGCAGGATCGATTGTTTCGCAATCTTTATTTCGAAGGGAAATAACGCAATCGGTTAGGCCTTCCGGCTTACATTGATCAAGTTCTTTTAATTCAATGGAACGGCCTTCATGAATGAATTCATGATTTTTGAATGCGCCGGAGAATATGTGCCCGAATAGATTTGTATAGGAGCCTTGACCTGAAAGTAGATCATTTTTCCACTCTCCTTGATACATCGATCCGTCGTCAAATGTGCATTTGGGCGCTATTCCGCTGAAGAAGTTGTCGCCAAGATCCTCGCAATGGATTGGTGTAGTTGGTGTAGAGAGGTACCTGTAGGCTGCAAAACTTATGGCGGCCAAGCTGGCAACGGCGGCAGTGACTTTGGCGATTTGTATGGTTCTTTCGTATGTCGATGGCTTGGCAGGGTTGGATTGTAAAAAGTTTTTTTGATCAATGGAGGCGCCTTTTAGCGGCTCTGCGGAAAACCGGTTGCCCAGGTTGCATCTAGCCGTGTTTTGGCAGATGCCATATTTGGGGGTGCTTATATACATACTTTTTAAAGAAAACGTTGTGTTCATGCAAAGCATTTTACAAGCTTTTTTGTATAAAATCAATAAATATACCCTTCCAAATTTTGGCGGTATGGTGATTTAAAAATTTACCAACAATAACGGGAAATAAATATATGACTGGTATAAAAAAAGAGGCCTTGCGGAAATCCGCAAGGCCTCTGCTCAATTCGATCTGAATGCAACTCGTTAGATATCGAGTTGGATACGGAAAGTAAAGCCGTTCAAAGTCAGCATAGCGCGGCTTGAGGTATCGATGCCGATGCCCTGTCCGTTCGCAGCTCCTACTGAGTAGACTCTGCCTACGTTAAACTGATCCCACCAAACTTGGAATTCGTATCCTGCTCGGAAGTCGAGATAGTATCTGTGGTCATACAGATAAGTACCCCAATCAATACCAACTGCAAGCTCGAGGTTTGGAACGTTCATATGGAATTCACCATCGACGTCGTAAGCTTTTGGGTTAGGTCCAACAGGGGAAAGGAATTCATTGTCGGTCTCGAATTTGCCGGACAAAACAGATGCGGAAGCGTTTGCAAAGAATTTAAATCCCATGCCGACTGCCCAATCTGTATCGACGCCAAGTCTAATTCCAACGCCCCAGAAATCACTTTCTCCGTGGAAAATATTGCTTGGGTCGGAAACAATTCCTGTTCCTGCATAGTGGGCGCTAAAATCTTGGTCAACCCACGCAAATCGAAGGCCGAAATGAGGATTGAAGACGACTTTACGGCTTACATGGTATCCTTTTCCAAGAGTCGCATCTAAAACGTTCATTTGACATTGTAGATTGCCTCTTGCTGAAGGACCGAAAGATGCTTGAGGCGTAGCGCTGCCCAGTGCAAATGTTGGGATCAATGTTCCGCCTTCGTGTGCTCTGAAAGATTCGCTATTTGTTAAATTGATCCAAGTCCAAGTTAGGTCAACGCTCCACGCATCGTGGTTCGTATATGCCGCAGCTCCGACTCTTAATCCAAAGCTATAGTCCCAGTTTTCGTCATCTCCGGAGAAACCGCCAATGCATCCGTCCATGTTGTTGGATGGGAATGCATGCTTACTTGAAATTAGGAAATCCGTACCGGTTTCCATCATTTGGAATGCGAGTCCTTCTACGTGGAAGAAGCAGTCGTAGGGGTCATTAAGGTTGAGATCTTTTGGGTAAGAGAACGCATAAGTATTTTGAATCGGCTCGTGTTTGCCCCTGTGTTGTTTTTTCGCACCATTAGTTCCGTCATAAGCGCAAAGACTTGAAGACAGCCCTAAAATAGTTACTGCGGAAAGTAGCGCTTTTCCGAACGCTTTGTCCCATTTGCATTGCATAAATATACTCCACTTGTTTCGTTCTTTGGGGCGGTCGTAGCCCTCTTGTTTTTAAAACTTCTTCGGCATTCCACCGAGAGACACTCGTTTTACACGACAATAAAGATTTCAGTTGAATCTGTGCAAGAAAAATCGTGATAGAAATATTTTTTTGGTTTCTGCGGAAGGTGTTTGATTCCGGTTTTGTGTGCAGCAGGCTGTGAATAAATTTTCTTTTTTTATCGATTTTTTGGTTGAAGAGCTCCTTCCTGGAGGTTATCAAATGGCTTGCTTGATCCTGTTCTGATAAGAACGTGAAAATCGACTGACGCCCGGTTTTAGTGCGGTTTCTAGGGTCGGAGAAACTTTTACGCGGCTAGAAAACGGAACTCTCTAAAATATATAGGCAACTAAATTGAGCGGAAGATTCAGCGGGTCCTTGTTTTTTAGGAGAGAGTGCGGCGAGTTATCTCTCTGGTCGAGCTAAGGAACTTGGATTTATCTTGCCGGTGCGAGGGTTCTTTTCGTCCAAGAGGGGGGAGGGATTCTCGCTTCTAGTAACTAGTGATGAAT
>DALYFE010000086.1:6792-7630 GCA_031972195.1 Chlamydiales bacterium
TCGGAAGATGTTTGGTTCTGCTTTGTGTGCAAAGATTTTCTTTTTTATCGATTTTTTGGTTGGAGCGCTCTTTATCTGAGGGACAGAAGTTTTTTCGTTCCAGTAATGGACAGAAAATTGTTTGCCGCAGGTTATCAAATAGCTCGCTTGACCCTGTCCTAAAGAGCAGGGTCCTAGCCTAACCCGTCTGTTCAAAAGAACATGAAAATCGACTGACGCCTAGGTTTACTACGGCGTCTAGGGTCGGCGAAACTTTTACGCGACTAGGAAACGGCAGTCTCTAAATATAGGCAACTAAATTGAACGGGAAGCTCGACAGGTCCTTGTTTTTTAGGATAAGGATCCGGCGAGCTATCTCTCTGGCCGTTGGACTTCCCTTCCCGGAGCGGAGGTTCTTTGAGGGGAGAGGTTTTTCCTTCTAGTGATGAATAAGAGGCAAATCCTTTGCCGCAGGTTATCAGGTAGATCGCCCGGCTTAAAGCTAAAGAGCCAACCTGTCCCTTCAATCGACTAGAACTCTAGCTGCGGCTGATGTTCTATGGGTGTCGGAAGGGTGGGTTCTTTCCGTTTTTCGTCGGCTTGTTGTGGATTTTCTTGGCGCGTTGTTTTTGCGTTGGATTTTATTGTGTCGCAACTCTCTTGTTTTTAATGAGTTGCGCATGACTTTTCCAAAAAACTTGGCATAAATCCTGGGATTTTGTATGTTTTACCTTCGCTTTGATGAAAACCTTCCGAGAGAAGGAAAAGAGAAAAAGCGAAAAGGGTGCCGAGAGCATCCTGACCTGTTTTGACAGTGGAAGAAGAGAAGAATAGAAGAACTAGTTTGTGTGGGTTCGCG
>DALYFE010000087.1:0-7598 GCA_031972195.1 Chlamydiales bacterium
GTTTATCTTAGGCCATTGAATCGAGACAAAAAATGGCAGTTTACCCCCGTTGCCAAAGTAGGCTATGTCCTGTCCCGAGGAGATACCCTCGGTTCGGTTGCCGAAGGGAGATTCCCACACTTGATTATGGTGCCGTTTTCTTTTTTCGGGAAGGTCCGCATTACTCACGTAGCGAAGGGCGGCGCTTACTCGATTGATACGGAAATTGCCGAAGGGGAAGATGAGAAAGGGCATAAAGTCACATTTACGATGGTTCAAAAATGGCCGGTAAAGAACCCCTTGATGGAGGGAAAGAAAGTAAGGCCGAATCGCATGATGGATACCGGTCTTCGAATTCTTGATACTCAGTTTCCCGTATTGAAGGGGGGGACTTTTTGTTCTCCGGGTCCGTTTGGCGCCGGTAAAACGGTAATGCAGCACCATTTGTCCAAATACTCAGCGGTCGACATCGTGGTGATTGTGGCATGCGGAGAGAGAGCCGGAGAAGTTGTTGAGGTGTTACGGACGTTTCCCCAATTGATTGATGCGCACACTGACGAGCCCTTGATGAAGCGTACGGTAATGATTTGCAATACATCGTCGATGCCTGTTGCGGCCAGGGAAGCTTCCGTTTATATGGGAGCGGCTATTGCTGAGTATTATCGCCAAATGGGGCTAGATGTGTTATTGCTCGCCGATTCTACTTCCCGCTGGGCTCAAGCAATGCGGGAAATGTCGGGACGCTTGGAAGAAATTCCGGGAGAAGAGGCGTTCCCTGCGTATTTAGGGTCCAGAATCTCCTCTTTTTACGAAAGGTCCGGGGTCATTGAATTGAAGAATGGCAGATGCGGTTCTTTGACGATCGGGGGAAGCGTTTCTCCGGCGGGAGGGAATTTTGAAGAGCCGGTCACCCAGGCATCTCTTGCAATCGTTGGTGCGTTCCATGGACTTGCCCGGGCGCGCTCGGATGCTCGCCGTTATCCGGCGATCGATCCTTTGATTTCATGGACGAAATATCTTGATGAAGTGGGAGCGAATTTGAATCTCCGCTATGACAATTGGGCCGAACGAGTGAGGAAGTCCGCAAGTATCCTTCGCAAAGGAGATGAGATTGGTAAAAGAATGGAAGTCGTTGGCGAAGAAGGAGTATCTCTGGACGATATGGTTCTGTATTTGCAGTCGGAACTTTACGAGTTTTGCTATTTACAGCAAAACGCGTTTGATAAAGAGGATTGTTATTGTCCTTTAGAGCGTCAAATTGAGATGTTTCGGCTGATCCAATCGATTTTTGATGCGCGGTTTGATTTTGATGCTCACGATGAAGCCAGAAGTTATTTTTTAAATCTTCAAAACGACATCAAGAACATAAATTTCCTTCCATTTAAATCTGAACACTATTTTGCAGCGATGGAAGCTGTCGTTCAGAAAATCGACGCCAAGAAAAAAGGATAGAGCCATGAGAAAAATCTATGATCGGATCATCGACATGCGGGGCAACCTGATCACAGTTGCAGCTGAAGGCGTCTCGTTAGGGGAAGTGGCTCGGATTCAAAAACGGAATGGAACTTCTACTTTTGCATCGGTCCTTCGCATTGATGGGGATCTTGTAACTCTTCAAGTATTTGAAAACACTCGAGGGATTTCGACAGGAGACCAAGTAACTTTCTTGGGTCGTCAAATCCAAGCTTCCTATACCGATTCTCTTCTTGGAAGAAGGCTCAATGGAGTTGGCACTCCAATTGACGGCGGTCCTGAAATTTTGGGAGACGCTATTGATATTGGACAGCCTTCATTCAACCCAACCCGCCGAATTATTCCCAGAGAATTGGTTAGAACGAATATTCCGATGATCGATGTTTTCAATTGTCTTGTGAAATCTCAAAAAATTCCGATTTTTTCTATTGCAGGAGAACCCTATAACGCCCTTCTTATGCGCATTGCGAACCAGACGGATGCCGATGTTGTGATTATTGCGGGAATGGGTCTTCGTTTCGATGATTATCAGGCATTTATTGATAATGCGGAAAAAGCGGGATCTATTGAAAAAACTGTGATGTTTATTCATCGAGCGACCGATCCTCCGGTGGAATGTCTTTTGGTGCCCGATATGGCATTGGCTGTGGCGGAAAAATTTGCAACGGATGGAAAGTATGTCCTTGTTTTGATGACTGACATGACGGCCTACGCTGATGCGATTAAAGAGATCGCTATTACGATGGATCAAATTCCGTCGAATCGCGGGTATCCCGGATCTTTGTATTCCGATCTTGCTTTCCGCTATGAAAAAGCCGTCGATATTGAAGGAAGCGGTTCGATTACGATTATTTCCGTAACAACGATGCCCGGAGGAGATGTTACACATCCTATTCCGGACAATACCGGATACATCACGGAGGGGCAGTTTTATCTTCATGGAGGATCGATTGACCCATTCGGATCGCTTTCTCGATTGAAGCAGCAAGTGATTGGGAAGGTGACCCGCGAAGACCACGGAGAAATTGCAAACACAATGATCCGCCTTTATGCCGATTCTAAAAAAGCCAGAGAGAGACAGTCAATGGGATTCCGGTTGTCCCGCTGGGATGAAAAATTGCTTCGCTATTCGTTTCTATTTGAGCAGCGAATGATGAACCTTGAGCTGAATCTATCCCTTGAAGAAGCCCTCGATCTCGGATGGCTTACTTTGGCAGAGTGTTTTGAGTTGGAAGAAATAGGGATTAAAAAGCAGATTGCCGATACATATTGGCCTAAGGAGCTTCCTCCCGAGAGATGAGCATTAAATTATCAAAGACAGAACTTCGGATCCAGCAAACGCGTTTAACGCAGTTTCTCCGCTATTTGCCAACGCTTCAATTAAAAAAAGCGATGCTGCAAGTGGAAGTGGCTGCTGCGCAAATGGAAATTGCGGGACTTCAGAAGTTATTCGAGCTCTCTCGTCAGAAAGTCGAAGCATTTTCTTCCTTTTTGACAGAGACGGTCTCTTGTAATTTATTAGAGTACGCAGATGTTTTGCATGTAAAAAAACGCTATGAGAACATCGCAGGCATTGAGATCCCCATTTTGGACAAAGTTGTATTCCGGGATGCAGATTATTCCTTGTTGGATACTCCTGTTTGGACTGACTCGGCAAAGGAATTGCTTCGAGAAATGGTTTCTTTCCGCGAAAAGCTCTCAATTGCTGAAGAAAAAAGGCGCGCTTTGGAGAAGGAGCTGCGCGATGTGTCGATCCGAGTCAATCTTTTCGAAAAGATCCTGATCCCCAGATCTCAGGAAAATATTAGTAAAATTCGTATTTTTTTAGGGGATCAGCAGCTTGCGTCAGTGGCTCAAGCAAAAGTGGCAAAGAAGAAAATCGCATTGCGAAAGGCTGAAGAGGCGCTATGATTGTCAATTTGCACAAGTTCTTGGTCTATGGCAGCAAAAGCGATATGGACCGCTTTTTTTACTTAGCGCAACGCTCGGGATTTCTCGAGTTTATTGGACTTTCCCATAAAAAAGCGCTTGAGTTGCCGGAGCCGGCTAAAATGATTGTCTCTGCAATGAAAATTGCCAAGCAGCATTTCGTGCACCCAAAAGAAGCTCCCCATCTGGAGCCTTTGAAAATCGCAGAACAGATCCTTTCTTTGCATGCCGAACAGGAAAAATTGATTGAAGAACAGAGAATTGTAGCGGCGGAGATTTCCAGGATCGCTGTGTTCGGAGATTTTTCCCAAGACGATCTCCATGAGCTGGAAGCTCGAGGAAAACGGATCATTCAGTTTTTTTGCATGAAAAGCGATTTGGCGCGTGAAATATCCATTCCTCCCGAAGTGCTGTTTGTTGGAACTGAATACGATCTCGACTATTTTGCAGCGGTGAACAAAGAGCGGGTCCAGTATCCCAAAATGATAGAGATCCTCATCGAGCGTCCCGTTGGTCTTTTGCGCGAAAGACTTCTTGCAGTTCGCGAAGAATTGGCGCGAATCGATGCGGATTTACGCTCTTACTGCAACGCTTTGCCCGCCCTGCAGAATGGCCTGAACGATTTGCTCAATGAATACACGCTTCGGCTTGCCAAGCACGATGCATCAGCTCCTTTGGGAGAGACGCTTTTTGCGATTGAGGCTTGGATTCCTGAAAACAGGATTCAGGGGCTTCATGCATTGATTGGAGAGTTGCAAGTAGAATGTGAAGAGGTGGCTGTTGAGCCCCATGACAGAATCCCTACTTATATTGAAAATCATGGTATCCCGAAGCTTGGGGAAGATTTAATCCACATTTACGATATCCCTTCCCATACGGATAAAGATCCTTCCTCTTGGGTTCTTTTTTTCTTTGCTCTGTTTTTTGCCATCATTATTTCCGATGCGGGATATGGTTTGATCTTTTTATGTCTTGCGCTGCTTATGAAATGGAAGCTTACCCAAAGCGCCCCGGCTCCAGTTCGCCGTTTTGCAAAATTGTTTTTGCTGCTTTCCGTTTGTACCATTGGCTGGGGGGCTGCGACTGCTTCGTTTTTCGGCATCGACATCGGAGCTAATAATCCGTTTCGAAAATCATCGTTCATTCATTATTTGGCAGGGCGCAAAGCTGAATACCATATGGAAATGAAAGATGATGTCTATCAGGGATATTTAAAAGATTTTCCTGCGATTTCGGGAGCTGAAGATGGCCATGACTTTTTGGTTAAGACCGAATACCTTAAAGAGGGAAGAACAAAATACAAAGCGCTGGAAGATTTTTATTTAAACATTCTTTTAGAAGTGTCTCTTGTTATTGGAATTATCCATCTTTCTCTTTCTTGCCTTCGGTATCTGTTCCGCAATCCTGTGGGGTTGGGTTGGATTTTATTCATGGTTGGCGGCTATCTCTATTTTCCCATCTATCTTGAGGCGACCACGATTGCAAATTTTGTTGGAATCGCTTCAAAAAAAATGGCCGAACTGATCGGGTTGCGAATGTTGATAATAGGCCCTGCCTTGGTGTTTATCATCTCTATTTTCCAAGGAAAAAAATGGATGGCCCTTCACGAGTTGACCAATGGGATTCAAATATTTTCCGATATTCTTTCTTACTTGCGCCTTTATGCATTGGCGCTGGCCGGGATGGTCATGGCAGACACGGTCAATACTACCTTGGGAATTGAAATGGGGGTAGTTGGAACAATTATTGTGATTTTGTTTGGACATATCATCAATATTGTTATGTCGACAATGTCGGCTACGATTCATGGCCTAAGGCTGAATTTTCTCGAGTGGTATCGGTATAGTTTTGAAGGAGGAGGACGCCTCTTCAACCCGTTAAGATTACGAAAAGTCAAATAGGAGATGTGTGTTTATGAATATCGATATGATTGGACCTGCGATCGTTATGGGTCTTGGCTGTTTTGCCAGTTCTATTGGATGTGGGATTGCAGGGATGGCATCCCATGCGATTATGAGCAGGGTAGAAGAAGGACATGCTAAATTTATTGCTTTGGCAGCGATTCCGTCTTCTCAGTCAATTTATGGATTGATCCTCATGGTGATGATGAAAGGCGCCATTAAAGGAGGGACTCTTTCCGGTGCCGCAGGGATCGGAATAGGGTTGTGCGTAGGACTTGCGCTCCTGGCTTCCTCAGTCTATCAGGGAAAGTGCTGTGTTACAGCCATTCAGGCAGCTGCAAAGCAACCGGCTGTTTACGGAAAGACTTTGGCTTCCATCACAATCATCGAGTCGTTCGCTCTTTTTGCGTTCGTCTTCGCTCTTTTATTGATGTCGTAAGCTGAATTGACGTTAGCCCTCTTGCATCATTTAAGTTCTATGAATGCAAGAGGGCTAGTTGCTACAGCTCTTTTTTCAGAAGAACTTGAGGGCATGCTTGCCTTACTTTATCCACGAGGACCGGTTTTACATGCTCTGGTGCAGTATTGAAGAATTTCTTGCACAAACGATCTATTAAAAATGGCCCTTTTTCATACGGCGCCAGTTTTTTGTATTTTTCATAACAGAAATTTTTTCCACCCGTTCTGCAAGATCGACTATCTGTTGGGTTTTTTTGGCAATAATTTGTTCGAAATTCATCTAGCCATTGTTTTCTGTAGGCGTCGGTATGACACTGCCATTCAGATAGCCATAGTGAAGAATCAACAGTTGTTATGCGAGAATCAATGGAAAAGGGGTTTGTGTTAGGCTGTTCAATTTTCCATGATTTTGCGCATTCATTTTTTAAGCGTAACCGTCCTATGGCCGCATTAGCCTCTATTGTTTCTTTTCCTTTGGCATATTCTTCCATTCCGATATTTGCGTTTTCAGCCAGATCATCGAGCGCTTTGAATTTCGGGAGGTTTTCAATATTGAATAGTTCAAAAGAAAATTTAACAACTTCTGGATCGCTATCGATTGTTCGCGGTTCTTTGGGAATAGAAAGGGTTGCATGGTTTGGTAATGAAGAGAGATAGTCTACTGAAGCTGTAGGAAAGTCGCCCAATTGTAAGAAAATATGAGTTGCACTAGCTACCTTTTCTAAAAAATCCTTTGCATGTGGACAGCGACAAAATCTCTGCACCAGATTATTTGCATCTGCAAATCCTTCAGAATGAGTAATTAATTGAGATGAATCAATTATAATTTTTGTGTTCATTATGCGCGTTTCTCTCTTTTGAATTAAAAGCGTTTTATTTTATAAATTTTTATGAATTAATTGCAAATCCTGCGCGTGCTAAAATAAATCGTATTACAAGGATTGGATGGAAGAATATGTTTTTTATTAGTGTGGTATAGGTAACTGATTCGAGTCTTTTGCAAATGGGATCTGCAATGATCGTGCTATCCTGGATCCATTCCCGGTATGGAGGGGGGATTAAACGGGGAAGTTTATTGAGTGGAAAAAACGCAACGCCCCTTGTTTCATCGGAAAGAGATAGGCTGCCGCTGATCGAAATGCATTCGTAAAGATGGGTCTGTTTGGCTAGCCGATTGATGGGGGTGTACTCTCCGACCAGGCGCGCGACTTTGACAGTTAAGCCTGTTTCTTCCAATATTTCTCGAGTAACAGCCGCTTCGGGGGATTCTCCGGGTTCGATTCCTCCTCCGGGAAGAACCCAAACGGGGACATCGCGGCGCTGAATGAGGAGCACTTCCTTGCGATTTGGAGAGAACAGAATGCCGGCAACACTTTCAGGGTTCATGAACAGCAGGATATCTGTTTTTTTTATCCTAATCAATCTTTTGGCTTCCGGATGTTATAGAAATCATTTTTATGTTCAGCAGGAGTGGATCGACCGCAATTATTTGGCAAGCGTTCAGGTGGGAACTCCTGATCCGAGAAAAGAGTCCCCTCCCTCGGGACAGCAACTTTTAGTAGGCTGGGATTTCCCTAAAAGTATTTTCGATCAAGGATTGACACTGGTGGTGACTATTCGCCTTTGGGATAGCACTCAGAAAGTTTTCTCAAGGCCGATGATCAGAAAACGGGGGTATGAAGTTTTCTTTTTTCCAAGCAAGGGACCGGGATCCGAGGAGAGGATTTTGACCTACTATGTGAAGGCAGTGGCTCAGAATGGAGAAGTGGTTGGATATTGGGAGCACCAGTTCTGGACGGACCTGATCGAAATTGGTTCTCGGCAAACCCAAGAAGAATCTTGATAAAAATTTTTTAA
>DALYFE010000088.1:0-7559 GCA_031972195.1 Chlamydiales bacterium
ATCCGCATTGAAAACGGATCGCTTCATAATTTAAAAAACATCTCGATTGCGATCCCAAAAGGCGCGATCACTTGTCTCACCGGCGTGTCCGGCTCCGGCAAATCAACCCTCATGCACTATCTGTTAAAGCCCGCAGCGGAAAAAGCGGTCAATAATACAAAGGCAATAGAGCCCATCGAACATGCAGGCGCCAGGTTTTTCGGACTCTCTTCTTTTGACAAAGTGATCGCAATCGATCAAAGCCCCATTGGACAAACAGCGCGCGCAGACGTTGGCACCTACACGGAAATCATGCCGCTGATACGAGGGCATTTTGCGCAGCTGCCCCTTGCAAAAGTCAAAGGTCTTCAGCCCAGACACTTTAGTCCAAACCACATTAGAGGCATGTGCCGCACCTGCTGGGGAATGGGCTATAAAACAGTCGATCTTCAATTCCTCCCTTCTGTAAAAATTCCTTGCGAAACTTGCCATGGGTTCCGCCTGAATCCCATCTCTCTTGAAGTGCGTTATAAGGGAAAAAATCTGGGAGAAATTCTTACACTCACGGTCGCTGAGGCGATGCAATGGTTTTCTGAAATTCCAAGGATTTTCAAACGGCTCCAAATCCTCGAATCAGTAGGCCTTGCCTACCTACAGCTCGGCCAAGAAATCGCTTCCCTATCCGGCGGAGAAGCGCAAAGACTGCGTCTGTCTCGAGAACTGGCCAAGCGGGAAACAGGCAATACGCTGTATCTCCTCGACGAACCCACAGTCGGGCTCCATTTTGAAGACATTGCGCGGCTGCTCCCGATTTTCCATAAACTTGCCGACAAAAAAAATACCCTTGTGATCGTAGAGCACAACCTCGATCTCATTGCCAATGCCGATTATATCATCGATCTTGGCCCCGACGCAGGCGTACACGGGGGCGCCGTCATTGCCCAAGGAACTCCTGAAGAACTCTTGAAACAAAAAGGGTCTTACACTGCAAGTTATCTAAAAGCTATGCATTTTACTGTAGAAAATTCCTCTCCCATAAAGCATAGTAAAGTTAAATAAACGGAGACTATCCCATGCAATTTCCCATCACATCGAAAAAAAAGGCCCAAGCCCTCAGCACCGCTCTGTTCCTTCTTGCGCTGGCAGTATTGATTGTCACTGAAAATTGGTGGCCGGGGATCATGCTTGCAGTGGGACTGCCTCTTGCCTTGCGTCAAGCTCTCATGGGCCGCACCTACGATATGTGCATAAGCCTGCTCGTTTTTGTAGGCACTTTTGTCACAGTGCAATTCAACATTGCCTGGAAAGTATTCCTCCCGATTCTTTTCTCAATCGGAGCGATCTATATCCTATGCCGCGAATTTTTAACTCCCGATGAGCCCACGGAAGAAGAAAAAGAAGAAGACACGCAGCATGAAATCGAAGAGAAGAAAAAAAAGTAGACTTCTTTGAACGAGCAGATCGGCTCGGGTCCTTGTTCTTTAGGACGGGGTCAAGTGAGCTGTCCGTTCAAACGATGATGCAGCTGCTGTTCAGCATCGCTAAGAATCGATAAAGCTTGTTTTCGCTTATCTGAATGAAGATGCGAATCAATGCATTGCTTTGCTGATTCCCAATCCGAGCTAATCGACCGATGAGAGCAAGGGAACAGAGACTTTTGATCTTCATAAATTTTTTTCACCCTTTCGGATAATTCCTTGAAATTCCACAAACGTAATTTACCAATCGCAGCCAATAACGTTTTTTTACTCTCTATTCTTTCTAATGCGTCATCGATGATATGCAGAACTTCTCTTTTTTCTTCCGAATCCGCATGATCTTGAGCACACTCTTGCGCTTCTTTCCATTCTGATTGGAAGAAACTGGCAGAGAGATCCGGCTCGTCCGCATGGATTTTCTTGATCTGTTCTATAACCGCCTGTAAATCCTCCAAATCCAATCTACCTGCTGCAAGCAATAAACGTTTCTGAATCTTTCGACATTGTCCTGAAAAAGCTTCCTCCTTTTCTAGTTTCGATTCAATGTTTCCAATCCATTTAGCAAGCCACTGCATATACTCATCACTTAAAAAGCTCGGATATATATATGTTTTAATCCGATTCAAAAAAATAAAAAGATCGGAACGCGGCACACGAATACAGAGTTCGTCCCAGCGCATCTTTACATTTTTTTTATTTCCATCGATTACAGCAGTAACAAAGAGTCTTTGACACTCCAAATCGCGTTGTTTTTCTTGATCAATCTCTCTCAATACTTGGGAAAAGAGCGGATTTTGCCGAAACGGTCTGTTAAAGCTTAATCCAGGATTGTCTAAGCCAGCCATTGCTTTCTCCAATAAAAAAAATTGCGAGGAGAAGATACGGCCAACAATACATTTTTTGCAACTTTGAACGGACAGATCGGCTTGGGTCCCTGTTCTTTAGGACAGAGTTCTTCAAAAGGCCGGCACGGCATCGCGACCTAAAATCACGATATCATGCCGAATCCGCTTTACGAAACAGAAGAGATCTCTGCTTAAACAGATCGTGAAACTCTGTATACTTCCGTAATCGCTTGGACCAAACCTTGCTGATAATCAGGGCTCCCCTTTTGAGAGACGGTAACGTAGAAAGGGCCTCCTTCCATCTCTTTGATTTCATCAGGAAGCTGCGAGAGAATTTCCCCTAAAGAAACCTGGAACGTATCGCTCATCGAATTTTCCATATCGTAGTGAGTATGGGTTGTTTCATATTCCCCTACACTCTTGAGATTTTGGATTTCACGATCTTTCTCTTGCCGAATAAACGAATGAAAATTAATTGAGAGAGGCGAATCATCCGACGCCGGCAGTGTGATTGCTCGCACTTTGCCGGAAGGATCTTTCCATGCAGGCAAAAATCGATTCAGATAGGACAATAGCTCCACATCATTCGCTTTGTTCATCAACTGACTGCGAGAGGCTCTCATGACACACTCCTTTTTTGTAGTTAATAGTCTGTTAGAAAAAAAGAGGCATGTTTTTATCTGAATGCATCGATTTGCGTCAACAACTCATCTTGGCAAACTCTCGACCCATGCTTTTTCTTGAGCCAGGCAATAAGCGCGAAGAGCGCTTTCTGCATCAACGCTTGCAGCATTTGCATCGATTACGGCCTCTATCAATTTTTGCGATGACTTTTTGCGCTCTGGCAAGAGATGGCAAGCTCGGAGGAATGCCTGAAATGGGATTTTTTTTACCCTCTTTTTTCTTAATCTCTTCCCAGTTGTGAACAACATCTTCTGTCGAACCAACTTTTACTTCGCCGAAAACATGAGGATGTCTTCGAACCAGTTTCTCAACAACTGTTCGAATGGCATCAGACATAGTAAATAATTTTTGCATCTCTGCAAGCTTTGCAATAAATACCAATGCATAAAGACAATCGCCTAATTCTTCCCGGATTCGTTCTTTATCTCCGAGGTCAAGGGCTTCTAATAGCTCGTGCGTCTCCTCGAGCAGGTAGGGGCGCAGCGTTGCAAAACTTTGCTCCCGATCCCACGGACAGCCATTTGGCCCTAATAAAGTATCTGCAACATCAAGTAATTCATTAAATACGCTCACAAAACCCCACCAAAATTAATTATTAATAAACAAAATCAGAAATCAAAATAAACAGAATAAAAAATACTTAACCTTCCAATTTACAAAGAAAAAGTGTACAATGTTCATTCAAAAGGATGCAATATTTTTATGAGCGTACAAGGTCCTTCGCTGAGCTCGCCAACCTTAGATCCTAAGCCAAATGCACGCCCTCAAGCAGGGCTATTTAGCTCATTGGGCGCTCGCGTCCATACAATTTGGAACCAATGCCCTAAAGCGATCAAACTGCCTCTAGGCATTATTGGCACACTGAGCATCCAGCAGCCGGTTTTAAAAGGATTTTTTGGGCTAAGTGCCGGGTATCTGGAAACCCCTGAAGGAACTTTCGCCTCCTTCACAGGAAGGCCAATAAAAATTTTAGGATCCAGGCAAAACTTATTTCAATTGCTGGGCATTAAAAACGACCCGCTCCCCTTCGATCCTAAAATTCCCTTAACAGAACTCGACCAAAAAATAGGAGCCTTTGAACGCGCTAAATTTAAAATCTCCGATCGGGTGCCGACTGCAACGCCCTTGGCGAACGCTCCTTCATTCGTAGCTCAAACTGCACAGAAAACTTCTAGAATAGAACATATTACAAATAGAAACCTAAACATCCTCATCGAAAAGATCTCTTATTTTAGCATCCTGCAAGCCCTGCATGCCGTCAGCGGCATCGAAGAATCTGACTCCGCCCCCTCCATTCTTCACATTGTGGATGCAGCATCCCGCAAGGAAAAAAATCCGTTATCCATATGGCAGCTGTTTACTGCGCATTATCAGAAAAAACTCACCGTTTTCGGTTGGATTAAGGCAGGCATTACCTATTTGCTCCTATGGAAATGGACCTCCATTTTGCCAAAAACCGTAGACGGCTATTTAAAAAACATACTCAGCGAAATGCGCGTACACCTCAAAGAAAATGGAGAGAAAAGAAAGCAATTCGTCAACGGACTGGTCGAAGACCTCGATAACTTCTTAGATATTTACAATGGCGCGTCTGAAACCTATGCATTCGATACCGAAAGAAAAGGCAACCTAAACCGCTATCGAAAATCTGCAATTGATCTTCACTTGCCAACAGCAGATCCTTCCGATGCCCAAAAAACTCCGGATGAAATCCATCTCGATTTCTGCCGAAAATTGAGCAACTCCATTGTAGACCATTTTTCCCCCACAATTCCCTTTCAATTTGCGCAAAGCTTCCTCAACAACACCATTCGAACACAGCTCAAAAATACCATTCTTCCCGGTGTATTCTTAAGCGTCTCTTTTGGAGGAAAAGAATCCAACCATCACAATATCCCTTTCTTTTTGGCGCTCACGAAAACTCTGACGCAGCAAATCAATCATCTCCAGGAAAGTCTAGAGCAAAACCAGTCAGACCCGGACCATTCTTCCATTGCAGGAATCAAAAATTTTGAAGGGATCGTAAAAAAGTTAATGAGAGCCCTCGATCTGGCCGATTACAAAACTCCGGAAGAGCTCAAAGAAGGGATCAGGCAACTCGAGCAAAGAAAAGAAACCGATTTTGACGCCATCGTCCGCAACGGGATTGAGCAAGGGATGCAAAAAGGGATGGCGGTTCTTTTTGATTACCTCTCAAAACAAGAAAATACAGAAGCCCTGTTCGCTATCCTGTTCGAATCGCTGATCGATCCACTATCCGGCAAAGTGCCCATGAATGACGAGCAATGGAAAACCATTGAAACAGAATATAGGGCGGCTACCATCCGCCTCAAGCAATCCGCCTCATCGCTGTTCAATCAAATCGTCAAAGAGGCTGTTGAAGACAAAGTCCGCGGAGGATCTATTCCGGAAATCGGAGAACGCGCCGCTAACGATATTTTCAATGCTCATAAACTCCATGGCATGACTACATTCAAAGAGTTGACCGCGCAAAGCAATCGGATGTGCGAAAAAATTGAACAGCCCGGCAGTATGTCCGGCACAATTTATCCTGAGCTCAATGCAATCGTGACTCTTCTCAAAGCATTTGAAAATGAAGAAAGAGTAAACATTGCAATGAACCAAGATCCCCCTCCCCGGATTGCCCAGCTTCCAATGGCTGATATGGAATCCGTGCTCCGATCTCTCCATCCTCTATATGAAGGATCCAACGAGTTAATGGATCTTTGCAATACGCTCCAAACTCTGCAGCAAAGCCAAACCCATTTTGAAAAATCATTCTCTATTTTAAATACGATCGACCAAATCTTAGTGGAACTGCTCCAAAAAGACCCCCCGTTAAGAAAGCTCAGCATCCGACTCAATCAGGTCATTAAAAGTCTCGAAGCTTACCCGGAATTGGTTAGAGAAACCAAAAAGCTGAAAGACCAACTGAAGGCCGTTTCCGAGCTGTTCGAAGAACTAAAAAAAGAGCACGATGCTCTGCTGGCGATCAACACGTTAAAACCTCCCGGCAACCACTCGACATCGGTAAAAAACAAGCAGGACAATCTCATTGTCCAGCTGGCTCTCTTTGCTCATGGGCGGCCGCCTAGGAACTTCCAAAAATCAATATGCCTGAAAGAGTTGCGCGCACTGGTTCTCAGAGCAACATCTTCCAAAGAAGAACAAAACCAATTATGGCGATTAATCAATGACATCAGCCGCTATAACACTCTGCCTCAGCCGCGGCCTAATTTCATCAACACAATTTGGATGCCATTGATGGGACTGCTAGACCAGCACAACATCTTCAGGAGACAAAATTGCCTTCATATCAAAAACATTTTAAATAGAAACATTCCAAATATACAGCAATTCACAAGCCGGCATAAGGCTCATTACGATCAGCTCAAAAAAGCAAACCAAAAAGAAATAAAGAAGCAGGCATTGCAATTGAAGAAAAATAGCGCATCCCTAGAACAGTATATAGAATCTGCGCAAAGAGAATATCAGACCCATCTATCCTCCGCGGATGCAGGCGTTGCGGGATTTGCTCTCGGAGCGCTCTCCGTATCGGCAGGATCTGCTATCGGAGCTCGTCTTAAAATTGAAGACGGCGAGCATTTTGGAGCCGCAGTGGGCGGCTTTTTAGGAGCGGGCGCCGCCTATTTTGTCAGACGGCTTGATAAATTGGCGATCAACAAAGCTCTGCGAGGCTTGAGCATAGAATCCATTATCGCCGGAGGAGTGGGCGGAGCTGCTGCCTGGTTTGCAAGCAAAAACGCTCCCGCCCCGCTCACTCCGGTTCTTGTAGGAGCCTCTGCCGCATCGGCCGGATTTGAATATGCTGCTGCAAAATTCAATGAACGAGCCGTCAATGCCGGCGTTCAACTTGTATTGCCAAAAGTTGAAAGCATTTTCGACAAATCCTATGAACATCTCCTAACCAATGATCTTGTCATTGATAGCGGGATGAAAATTGCAATGAAACAAGTCATTAAAACATTCCCTCCAAAAGGTCAGTAGCACGCCGGCTGCAATCAAATTAATATAATTGACATTTTTTTTGTTTTTTATTAAAATCCACGCGTTTAATTGGAGACCATTTATGAGTATTGTGAGTTTTAAATTTAACTATTTACCATTTGCAAGCGCAGCAGCACTTTTTTTACCAAGCGTTGGCAATGGTTGGCAAGGGACCGATCAAAATGAAGCTACCCGTTGTTTCTCTTCGAATACAGAAGATTGCGGCGCTTTGGCAGCTTGGGCACAAAATACAGCAGCTCAGACACGAGCATGTCTCGAAACACCGGCAGATGCGTATTTAAGCGGGATGATCAATAAGACGGCCTTGCAAAGCACACCGAACTACGTGCATCAAATGATGCATCCGGGCAATTTTTATACAGTCAAAGGACAGGCCGGCTTTAAGATTTCTGAAAACCGCATGCTGTCAAAAGAAGAGTTTTTAGAAACATACAAAACAGCTGCAGATCAGCTAAAAACATATCCTCACCTTCAATCGGTAATGAAAGTACAGTGCCCCTCCGAAGAAGATCGAAAAGGCTGTCCCTTAACCCTGGGCGACAAC
>DALYFE010000089.1:0-7420 GCA_031972195.1 Chlamydiales bacterium
ATACAATCCAGTAACTTGAGATTTACGATATACATAGAATGCATTTTGTTCATAGGGGCTGAGCCTGGTTGGCTGCTGCATGAACGGCGTGTATTCGTCGAAGCAAAATCTGCGTGCATAATCGACTACTTCCGTGAGGGGGAGGTCCGGCCATAGGCGTCCGTGATACCAAGCTGTTGCTGCGAAAGTGGGTAGCAGAAGGCAGTGGGGAAGAGGTTGGTTGTGCTGCGGCAGCAAGGTAGCAAAATCCATGGCAGATCCGAGGAGGATGAGCCCATGGAGGCTGAAATCATAGGCGAGCAAGTATTCGGCCAGGCCGCAGCATCGAACGGTGCCATAGCTGGACCCGGAGAGGTATTTTGGGCTGTTCCATTTTTCAAAATGAGCAACGA
Source organism: Chlamydiales bacterium (assembly GCA_031972195.1). GTDB lineage: Bacteria > Chlamydiota > Chlamydiia > Chlamydiales > SM23-39 > DALYFE01. The sequence continues at coordinate 393 of DALYFE010000089.1, forward strand.
AATTGCGGATAAAATCGCCTAATGATGCGATGTCTCCGTCCGTGTTAAAAAATTGGCGGATTTCCGATTCGTCTGCGTCTTCAGAGAATTTGCTGTAGCCGGTATTGACGGGATCGACGAATACAAGATCGGTCCAGGGGAGGATGCTTTCCGGATTATCAATTAAGCGATATGGAGGAAGAAGCTTTTTTCCTTCGCTTGGCATTTGGAGCCGGCGCGGGCCGATTGAACAGATGGATTCAACGCCGCAAGCGCTGCCCGGGCCTCCCGGGAAAATAAATGTAATAGGCCGCTCGGGTTCGCTCTCCACCAGGTAGGCAACGAAAAAAAGCTCGGCCAGCTCATCTCCGTCATCTCCAAGGATCGGGAATGTGCCGGTAATTGCGGTATAGGGCAGCTGTTTATCTTCAAAGGAATAGACGTGGCTTGTCTTTTGATGCAGGAAGTCGTAGTCGGGTGAAAAGGCTTGAAGGGAGGTAATCGCCAAGATCGCAAGAAAGAAGTGTAGTTTCATGAAAATCTCCGACGACAGTGTCTAAGCATATCGTATGAAAATATTAAATGGCAAGACAATCGGTTATAAGAGACAATCTCTGAATTAAATTTCAGTCGATTTTTAGGTTCTTTTGAGCCGATTTTCGATTCAAAAATTGGGGGCAATATACGAAAGTTGATATTGCCCCCCAATTTTTGAATCGAAAATTCGGCCAAAATAATCCAAAAACTCGACGAAACGTTAAATCAGAGATTGTCTCTAAAGGGGGGCTTCAAATTTTTGCAGACGAAAATCTCTCAGAGTATATACTGGTATATCGCGTTTTTATGGATTGATAGCTCAGTGGATAGAGCACCCGCCTTCTAAGCGGGTGGTCGCAGGTTCGAGTCCTGCTCAATCCGATTTTACCCTAGGAAAGTTATGAGCCGATCGAATCCTCTTCTGGGAGACAGCGGGGTGGAAAAAATCCGTTTCCGCGATCTGGATAAAGCATTTGCCCGGTTCCGGGATGAAAAATTTCTTGCTTTGTCGGATCGAAAGCGAAGCGAACAAGTCAATGCGCTGCTTTGCGAGCTGATTCAACAGGAAAGCGAGCCTTGCTTTCTTCTCCCTGCCGTCCTCGAATTTGTCGAACGGGTGGAACAGGACAAAATTCTCGATCACTATACTTTTACCAGCTTCGAGTTGTGGCTGAACCAGTACTCTTCTTGTTCTGCTGAAGAAAATTACCGCATCCGAGCGAAAATTGCCGGAAAATGGATCGACAGAACCTCTTACCAGACATTGTTCCCGATAGGCATGGGGAAAGTGTATGGAGGCACTCATTTCGTAACTGCTCATAAGTCGCCGGATTTGGATACAACGGTGGCTTCTTTTTGGGGTTGGCTCGATGCCTTTGCCGCTCGAGTAGGCGATGGATTGCATTTGTGGAACCTTCCCGGCGGCCCTCCTGCCTCCCAGATTGAAATTGATTGGCTGTTTCGTGATATTTTCGGGCCTGCTGTTTTTACCCATTTGGCAAAGACGCGCACGGCATTGAACCTCACGGGCAATGACCTCATGAGCCAAAAGGATTTGATGAGGGTTTCTCTATCTTCATCCATTGCTGCGATCGATCATGAGAGAGATCAAAAAGCTGTGATTATTGTCGATGAGGGCGGCTCTTATCTTGGAGATTGGCGGAACGTGGATGTGGAAGGAGTCCGCCAAGTGATTATTTTGCTCAGCAGCTGCATTCGTTGGTTCGAAAATAATCTCCACCTGCAGCTCATTTCGTTATTTGCGAAAAAAGATCTTCATTTTGATGACTTGGGTCCTAAGCTGCATGCTTTATTTGGGATGAGCGTGGGGAACTGCGAGCCTGCCGTGGAGTTTTCCGTAAAACAAAAGCAGCAAATCCATGATTTTATTGAGAAAGTCTTAGGCCTCGAGATGGGCAGCGGCTCTTCGTTTGAGCAGCTTGCGTCGCATCTGGCCAAATTAGGCGGGGTGCGCTTCGAAGGTTTTCAGCAAATTATTGATGCGATGCGGCCTCTTTTTGATAAGACGGGCAAATTGTTGGAAGAGAGACCCGGAATTTTCCAATTTTTAGAGAAGACGGTGCGAGCTTTGCATGCGGCTATTTTTACAATTCGGGAACGTCTTGAAAGGCTTGACATTGCTCTAAAGGCCAAGGGCGAGGTTTTCGGACATCACCCCACTTCAGTGACCGTACGGAGCGATGTTGAAGAGATTCGAAGTAAAATTGGGTCATATCTTTTTCTAACGGTTACTTATCCTGATCGGGGAACGCTATTTCCTGTCGGTGCAATCTCTGCAGCGGATTTGCGCAAGAATTTTTTAGGAACGGTCAGCTTGCGCGATTTTTGCAACCATGATGAGATGGGAATCCCTTCCTACTTAGATGTAATCAGCGTCATCGATCACCATAAGTCTCAGCTTCAGACATTCTCAGCGCCTTTGGCAATCATTGCCGATGTGCAGTCATGCAATACGCTGGTCGCCGATTGCGCGTTCCAAATTAATGATCGCTACAGTTTGAGGGGACAGAAGATTGAAGCGATTGAAGAGCAAATTGAAGAGTTGCGCAAACAAGAAACCCCGTCATCCAATCGATTGCTCCAAAGACTTTTGCAAAAACGGCAAGCTGCTTTACAGAAAGGGCCGTTTTTTATCCATCCTGTTAGAGAGAGAGTAGAATATCTTCAATTTCTGTATGCGATCCTTGATGATACGGATCTTTTAACGAAGGTAAGCGTGCCGGATGTCGAATGTGTCGCATCTCTTTTAAATCGGTTGAAGGCGCTTTCTTTGAACAAGGAAGTGGAAATCATCTCTTTCGACGATTTGCCCAAAGACCAAACATTCGCAAAAAAAGCTGCGCAAAAGATCCTGCGCAACGAAGATATGTACTCGCTGTATAAAAAAGTGTACGCGTATCGGGAAAAGGAAGTAGAACGCAATTTGGAACTTTGTGCAAAAGGCAAGCCCTCCAGCGTTTTCTCTGATACGAAAGAACAAAATGGATGTTGCCGAATTGGGCAAACCAAGATGTTTGCCAACAACATTTCCGCTTTTTTCAAACATGCGGATGCGATCCGCCGTATTTGGCTTGCGGGGGCTATGGAAGTCTATCGGGAAAAGCCCGAGATTGACCTCCATATGCATATGATCAGCACGATTGTTAGCGCAGAGGAAGTCTATCAAGGAACCGTTCCTGTCCACCCGCATAAAGATGAACTCTGGATTTGGGTGCCCCAGGAAGAGGTGGCTGTTGAGCATCTCAAGCGGTTCCTGGCAAGCTTTCAGTTTTCTCCGGGCCTTAAGGAAAATCCGATGGAAGCGGAATTTTCAGGAGAAAATGCTGAAGAGCTGGCCCTGATTTTTAAAGAAAGTTTTACAGATGTTCCAAAAGTGATTGGGAAAAAAGGGTTGCCCATAGCGATCCTTCGCTACAAGGCCGGATCATTGAATTCGCGCAAAGCGATGGTTTCCCCATTTCTGCCCAGCGTCTGATATGGGAGTACTCAGTTGTTAAATAGAGATGTAGACGTTCTTTATTGTGATAATCACATGATCTTAGCGTCTAAGCCCTGCGGGATGCTTACGCAGCCGGACGGATCTGCTTATGATAGTCTGGAAGAATGGCTGAAAAATTGGGTAAAAAAAGAGTTTCACAAGCCAGGGAATGTATTTCTCCACTGTATCCACCGATTAGATCGCGTTGTGAGCGGGATTGTTCTATTTGCAAGGACCAGCAAAGCGCTGAGCCGGTTGAACGAGCAGTCCAGGCAGCAAGAAATTCAGCGCATTTATCTGGCTGAAGTAGAAGGAATCCTGCCTCTTCAGGAAGGGAAGCTGGATCATTATCTTGTCCACGGAGATCATCGGGCAATTGTTTCCAACCAAGACGATCCGAAAGCCAAACATGCGCGTCTTGTATACCGAACGCGCAAGCGCAAGGCGCATACGACCGTTGTGGAAATCGAACTGGAAACGGGGCGGTATCATCAGATCCGCGCGCAGTTTAGTGCGGAAGGACACCCTGTTGTCGGAGATGTTCGGTACGGCGCTTCTCGACAAGATTCCGAAGCGATTCACTTGCATTGTATGAAGATTGCTCTTTGCCATCCTGTTTCTCAGGAAATGGTGAGTGTGGAAGACCCTGCATCTTTTTAACCCAGGTCGATGACCTCTTGCATAACTAAAGATCTAGTATGAAAAATCAGATTTTGCAAGCAGTTTTAGACGCAGAACGGGCTGTCGGAGCGTTGAGAGAACCTGAAGGTTTGCAATTTATTTTGATCGTTTCGCAGTGGATTGCCGAGTGTTTTCGGAACAAAGGAAAACTGTTGATTGCAGGCAATGGAGGCAGTCTTTGCGATGCGATGCATTTTGCAGAGGAATTGACAGGGCAGTTCCGTAAAAAACGTCCTGCATTGCCTGCAATTGCTTTGTCTGATCCGGGACATCTCACTTGCGTGGCCAATGACATGGGATTTGAATCGGTATTTGCCCGCGGAGTTGAAGCTCTTGGCGCGCCGGGAGATTTGTTCATTGCTTTGACTACGAGCGGAAATTCTCCTAATTTGATTGCTGCTGCGAACATGGCCCAATCGAAAGGGATGCGGACGATTGCATTTCTTGGAAAAACAGGGGGCGCGATGAAGGGATTGTGTGATTTGGAATGGATTGTTTCCGGATTTACTTTTTCTGATCGGATTCAAGAAGCCCATATGGCGGCAATCCACATTATTATCGAGCAAGTGGAAACGAGTCTTTTTTATGCACCGCAGGAAGTTCCTGTTATGGGGACAATCGCTCATTGAGCATGGCGCTTGGTTTCTAGCTCCAATCAGCCTGGTATGGGCCTCTGTTGTTTTTTGTAAGAACTTTCTTTATCGACACGGGCTTCTTAGAGCGCACCGCGTGGATTCTTGCGTCGTCAGCATTGGGAATATTGTGGCCGGGGGCACCGGAAAGACCCCTTTCGTTCATTTGCTCGCAACCGTCTTTTCCCACCGAAAAATTGCAATTTTATCTCGCGGATACGGAGAGGTTCCCGATGAGGCGATCCTTTTGCAGAGAAGATTGCCTGGCGCAAAAGTCTATATTGGCAAGGATCGCGTGGCGTTGGCGCAATTGGCCGCTAAGGAAGGCGCGGAAATAATCATACTCGATGATGGCTTGCAGCATCGAAGGCTCCATCGCGATATTGAGGTGATTTTGCTTCGAGGAGAGGATCCTTTTGGGAAAGGACACTTTCTTCCTTGGGGCTTTTTGCGGGACACTCCAAAAAGACTGCAAGAGGCGGATGCGATCTTTGTCAGCGGCCAGGATGTGATTTCTATTCCTACCCGCATTCTTGGGTTTTATGGAGAGCGCAAGGACTGCATTCGAGGGATGCAAGTGGGGCTTTTTTGCGGAGTTGCCAATCCTCGTTCTTTCAAAAAAATCATAGAAGATCTTGGGGGGGAAATTGTCTGTGAATGGATTCTTGCCGACCATGAGGCGGCATCGGAGAGGGCGTTAAAGAAATTTTCCGATTGCTGTCGTCAAGCAGGGGCTCGAATCTTGGTGACTACAGAAAAAGATTTTGTGAAACTGCCCGGCCCTGATCCTCAAATTTTGCCGATTTTCTATGTAGAAATTGAAGCGAGAGTGGCTAGCGGCAGTCGAACTTGGGAAAATCTGATTGCAAAAATCGATCAAAAAATTGAAAATAGAGCTGCTTTATGAGTGGATCTATAAAAATTAATTTACCGAAACTTGGCGAGAGCATTGTTTCTGCAACGGTTGTCCAATGGTTCAAACAGGTGGGCGACTCTGTCGAGCTCGATGAACCCCTTTTGGAAGTTTCTACGGACAAGATCAATAGCGAAATCCCTTCTCCTGCGGCCGGAGTGATTCAAGAAATTCTCGCCGTCCCGGGCCAAGAGTTGCAAGTAGGAGAGGCTCTAGCCATTCTGTCTACTACGGGCCCTTCTTCAGCTCCTTCTGTTTCTCCCGGTTCAACAGAGGTCAAGCCTTCGTGTTCTTCTGAGATGGAAGATTTCCTGTCTCCATCGGTAATGCGTCTTTTGAAGGAAAAAGGACTGGGATTGGGTGATATTGACCGCATTCCCCGCACCGGACAGGGCGGCAGACTCACCAAGAAAGATATTGAGGCCTATCAAGCTCCAAAAGTTTCTTCAGTCTCTTCGTCCTCAGTTCCAGATACCGAACGAGTCCAGATGTCTCCGATGAGGAAGGCAATTGCTGAGAATATGACCCGCTCATTTTATGAAGCGCCGCATGCATCCTTGGCAACGGAAGTCGATGTTACATTGATTTTAAAGACGATTCAGGAACACAAAGCCTCTTTTTTAGAGAAATACGGGACAAAGCTGACAATTACTGCTTTTGTTGCGCGCGCAATTGCCCGAGCATTGCATAAATTCCCGTTGATTAATGCCTCTTTGGAAGGGGATACGATTGTCATGAAGCGATTTGTGAACCTTGGGGTGGCTGTCAGCGTCGATCAGGGGGTCATGGTGCCGGTGATCCGAGGGTGCCAGCTTTTATCGCTGCCGGAAATTGCGAAAGAAATTGGCATTGTAGCGGAAAAAGCCAGGACGCAGCGTCTTCAAGTAGCAGATACGCAGGATGGGACGATTACGATGACCAATTTTGGAATGACGGGGACAATGATTGGGATCCCAATCATCCGGTATCCGGAAGTGGCGATCGTAGGCCTTGGAGCGATCACTCGTAAAGTAGTTCCAATGCCTGATGATTCGATTGCAGTTCGGTCAATCCTATGGGTTTCATTGACCTTCGACCATCGCGTTCTCGATGGTATCTATGGCTGTGGTTTTTTAAACGAGCTCAAACAACAGCTAGAGCAAAATGCTGCGCTGGACTGAGTTCTTTCCGTTTTTTTCGTAATCCGTACTTCCGATGGGCAATCTTTTAACTCTCCCGGTTTGACCTTAAGGGAGAACGTCCGAGGACAAATAGACAAGGCAGGTTGCCCTAAAAAGTTGCAAAGTCG
>DALYFE010000090.1:0-1208 GCA_031972195.1 Chlamydiales bacterium
TAAAAGGTTTATGGGTAATAGTCAGCCCTAAAGAGGAGAGATTCTCCGCTCCGGTAATGGGCGGCAAATTCTTTGCCGCAGGTTATTGGATCTCTTTCGAAACCAAGATTCAGTCGATTTTGTGGTTCTTTTAAGCCGCTTTTCGACTTCAAAATTTGGGAGCCACATACGAAAGTTGATATTGCCCCCAAATTGTCAATCGAAAACGCAACCAAAATAATCCACAAAAGTGACGAATCCTTAGTTTCGAAAGAGATCCATTAGATAGCTCGCTTGACCCTGTCCTAAAGAACAGGGATTTAAAGCCGATCTGTCCGTTCAATTTGGCGCAAAATATACTGACCCTCCGATTGGATGACTTCGGAGGAATGCCTGGAAGCCTTCGCTTTTAGGCGAGGAAGCCGTCTCTTGGGGTGATTGATATAAACAACATATTCTGCAAAACTGCTCACTTTTTTAATCTGTAAAAAAATTTCTTATGAGCCTCTCTGCATTGTCTTTCCACCATCAACCTCCGGTTTTCGAGACTTCATTCAACAATGCTAATTTTGAAAGAACTTTGGCTGAAGTTAAACGAGATGGATTGGCTCTTAAGTTTGCACCTGAAGAATTCAAAGGAAATTTCGACATCGTTTTCGCTGCAGTTGATCAAAATGGACTAGCTCTCCAATACGCATCCGAAGAACTTCGAGGGAATTTCGACATTGTTTTTACTGCACTTAAATGTGGATGGGCCCTTGAATACGCATCTGCAGAACTTCGGGAAAATTTCACCATTGTTCTGACTGCTGTTCAATACAACGGCTTGGCTCTTCTGCATGCATCCGCAGAGCTGAAGAGAAATTTTGCTATTGTTCTAGCTGCTGTGGAACAAGATGGCCGGGCTCTTAGGTTTGCATTCGCAGCACTTCAAGAGAATTTTGACATTGTAATGGCTGCAGTGCAACAAAATGGATGGGCCCTTGAATTTGCATCCCAGGACCTAAAAGACGACCCCGATATCGTTGCTAATGCTATGCTCCAAGACATGTATTCGATCCGATTTGCTTCGGGAAGACTTCAAGCAAACCCCGAGCTTATTGTTCTTGAGCCACCAGTTAAGTCTGCACTGTTTGTGTAGATGGACGATTAGGACGAAAGTTCAGCATCATGATCCTGTACGTTAGAAAGAGCTGCACGCACATCGGCCGCGGCTGCACTGATAGTCA
>DALYFE010000090.1:1218-5549 GCA_031972195.1 Chlamydiales bacterium
GTATTGTTGGCACTGCCTACCAAATCGGCAGCGCTGATCACCGGAATTCCCAACGCAAGACCGCCTACAGCTAAGAGACCGACTGATGCGATAGAAAAGACTAACTCTGCTCTCTCCATGGGCCTCTGCCAAGAATCAGGAAGCGAACCGCTTCGATTTAATTCATGAAGTCCCAAGCCAACACCGGTGATGACGCCGCCTGCAATCAAGGTACCTAAGACGCCCGGCGCAATAGCAGGCAATGAGCCTGTCGCTGCAACGGTCACCAACACAGGACCTAAACTAGTCCCTGTAACCAATAATGACCCGCCGGCGGCAATCCGAGATAAATTTCCACTGACGACATCAACAATTTGACTCAAAGCGTTTTCAGGAATCTCACCGTTGGCCAACAGGCCATCGCGATTGCGTCTATCTGCCAAGGGGGTGCTGGCAGAACTCGATGCTGAAGAACTCAATTGCTCCAGAGATAGAGAAGAGGACACCCGAGAATTTTTCTTAAATTGAAAATGATAACTCCATTTCGCTCTTTCCAGCCTAAGATCAGGAGTTGTATCTATTTTCTCTTTTTGTTGAGCATCGGGACTCGATAATGGAGTTTGATCTCCGCTTGCGGTAATTGGACTATCTTTTTCGTTAGTAACGCTTTTAGCCAATTCATCATCGCTTATCTTGTCTGAGGGGCTCAATGGCGTGGCTGAAGATTTGGAAGGAGTGGCCGACGGTGTACCTTTAGGCAATACTTTCATGCGCCTCTTAAACTGACCGCTGTATGTTCCCCATGATTCCAATTCCGCCGGGGTTAAGTTACGAGGCCCTCTTTTTGCAGGTTCTTTTGATAAAGCCGCCGGACTATCTGTTGATTGTTCTTTGACAATTTCGACAATCCGTTTTTCTGCATCTGAAACAGCAAAAGCAGAAGAGGCTCGATTAGGGACCGGGCTCTCGCCGACCAAAAAATTATAGAAGTCGCCGCTGCTCGACAATTTACTATTATCCACGTAATTACTATCAGATACTGAAGACATAAAAAAATTCCTTTATTTATTTTTTATATCTATAATTATACAATAAAAATAATTTTAATATCTATATAAAAAATACAAATAAACAAAATCTTTAAACTTTTAATATTAGATAGTTACGTATATCTACAATAAAACTCCCATCCCCCGCCTGCACTGTTTTTATTGACAAATCATCCTAATCCATGAAAAAAAGACATTTACAGCCAGGAAGGATGCAGCCTTATGTCTAACCCCAAATACCCCCCCTTAACCCAGGATCAGCTCAAACAGGCAATCCAGGTAGAATCGTCGGAATTCGAACGGGCCTACCGATGGCTGGAAAACCACATGCCCCCTAATTTTCTCAATGAAATCGATCCGGAAAAACGGATCGTCATTGCACGGAATTTACTGAATTTTTCCATGCAGGATCGGTTTGTGCAAATTCGATTAAAACAAATGGCAATCATTTGCTGCATGGATGGTCCCGGCGCTGATTTGAACATTTTAAAACCCTTTACCAAGTTTGCGATCCGCTACTACAGAGCCTTTGTATCCAATGAACCCCCTCCCGGACAAAAAACGGGAAACTTACGCATTGCCGCCATCTATTTTCGAGATCCGGACCTCAACGAACCTTTACCTCCAAAAACAAAAGCACAACTGCTGCAACTTGCCAAAGAAGAAAGCCCGGGTTTGAGCGAAGAAGAATGCGAGACGCTGGTCAATGAGTTAAGCCCCCGTTTCTTAAGGGCCATGAATGAAGAGAGACTGCGGTTGGCCATCAGAATGTTTTTTCGGGCGAAAACAAGAGATCAATGCCAATACGAAGTCAGAAAAAATGAAGATTGGAAAAGCAAAGACGCCCCATCCATGCAGCTGGTGCTGGCATGGAGAAATGTCCCTAAAGGGGGATTTCTTTATCGCCTAGCTAAAATTATCTACTCTCACGATCTCATGCTGCAAAAGGTCGTGGCTGCGTACGTAGAACCTTACAGCACTGAAAATGTGGTCATCCTCTCTTTGGGCTTGCACGGGCTTAAAGGGGGCGCTGCGTGGGAAGAGACAGATATCGATGATCTATTGCGGGAGATTGCTTTAACAAAATTCTTTGAGATCGATGATCCCGTAGGAACGACCTTCGTACAGACCAAGATGCTCAGCGGCAACGAGGGGCATCTTGTTCGCAATTTCATCAGTTTTGTCCATCAGGTATTGGTTTATGCAGATCCCAACTTGTATTCGCTGGATCACGTTATTGATGGATTTTGCCGCCACCCCGAACTGACTGTAAAACTCTGCAAGGCATTTGAACTGCGATTTCATCCTCAAAAACACAATGCATCCAAATACGAATCTGCCAAAAAAGAACTCGTTTTACTCGTTGAAAAACTCGATACGGGACAAGCAGTCAACGATCTAAGACGCAAACATATCTTGAGACAAGGGATCCAATTCGTCGATCACACGCTGAAGACCAATTTTTATAGGACCAATAAAACAAGTTTTAGCTTCCGGCTCGACCCGCACTACTTAGACGACGTTCCTTACGATCGCAAAGCCAAATTTCCGGAGCTTCCCTTTGGCATTTTCTTCATCCGAGGCATGCATTTCATAGGATTCAACATCCGGTTCAGAGATCTGGCTCGAGGAGGCGTCCGCACAGTGATCCCTGAAAAAAGGGAACAGTTCAACCACGAACGCAACAACGTCTTTTCGGAAGCCTACAACCTTGCCTATACACAGGAAAAAAAGAATAAAGACATTCCGGAAGGAGGCGCGAAAACCGCAATCCTCTTAAAACCAACAGATGTCCTGGCAACGGAAGAATCGATCTTTCAAAACGAACTGGAAGAAGAAGGTCATAACTTAGAAACCATTGAAAAAAAACTCATTGCCTACAGACAGCAGCAAAGACAAGCCTACATTAACAGTTCTCAGCGTTGTTTTATCGACAGTTTGCTCAACTTGATCAATTGCCGCGACGACGGGACCCTCCTTTCTAAATCCATTGTCGATTATTGGAAAAAGCCGGAGTACATTTATCTTGGACCTGATGAAAACATTTCCAATGAAATGATTGTCTGGATCGCAAATTACTCAGTTGAGTGCAAATATAAACCGGGCCGCGCATTCATGAGCAGCAAACCGGGCGGAGGGATCAACCATAAGGAGTATGGAGTTACTTCCTACGGGGTCAACGTTTATCTGGAAGAAACACTTCGATTTTTAGGAATCGAGCCCAAAACCACTCCATTTACGATTAAAATTTCGGGAGGTCCGGATGGAGATGTTGCGGGCAATGAACTGCTCAATCTCTATCGGTTCTATCCAAAAACAGCAAAGCTCTTGGCTCTTACCGACGTCTCCGGGACGATCTACGACCCCAATGGGCTGGATTTAAAAGAAATGGCAGATTTATTCCACAACGCCCTTCCCATCCGAAATTATCCTCCGGAAAAACTCTCTGAAGGGGGTTATTTGCTCGATTTAAAGACCAGGAAGGAAGAAAGTTCCTACGCCCAAAAAACGCTTCTCTGGAGAAAAACGGGAGGCCAAACCGTGCAAGAATGGCTTCCGGGAAATGAAATGAATCTTCTCTACCGCAATAACCTCCACCAAACCATCACAGATATTTTTATGCCGGGAGGAGGAAGACCCAGAACCCTGAATGAAACCAACATCACCACCTACTTAGATCCTCAAGGAAAGCCCACCTCAAAGGCGATTGTCGAAGGAGCCAACCTCTATCTCACTCCCGAAGCGCGTAGATTTTTAGAAGATTTGGGAACGCTTGTCCTGAAAGACAGCTCCTGCAACAAAGGAGGCGTGATCACTTCATCGTTTGAAGTTCTCTCCAGCCTTTGCATGACGGAAGAAGAGTTCCTGAAAGAAAAAACCGAATATGTCAAAGAAGTGCTTGAAATCATCCGAAAAGCCGCTTTCAACGAAGCGCGCCTTCTTCTAGACACCCATAAGAAAACGAATGGCTATTTAACAGACATCTCGGAAGCGGTCTCTGCAAAAATCAACCTATTTAAACATCAGCTGATCGATTACTTAAAAGATGTCAAACTCTCAAATGATCCCGATGATTTATTGATCAAATGCTTGATCCATTATTGTCCTCTGCTCCTTCGAAAACGATATCTGAAAGGGATTCTCGCCATGCCGGACCTTCACAAAAAAGCGATCATCGCCTGCCATATCGCGGCAAGACTCGTCTATCACCGAGGTCTTGACTGGAGTCCTAATATTGTGGACATCCTTCCCACCCTGACCAATGAGCTGCATCTATTCCAAGATTAACGGCAATCCAACAGT
>DALYFE010000090.1:5559-6989 GCA_031972195.1 Chlamydiales bacterium
AGGTTGTCCTTCAGTTTCCAATTCTGCTAAGTTCATTGAGGACTTTTCTCTTTTTGGCCATTGAATGAAATATTTTTTAGCAGCTTCCGGAACACTGATCGCGATGGTTTTGACAGCTTCCTGGTATTGGATAGCTCACAAGACAACGTTTTGGGGAAGTTGGCCTCAATCAAAATCTCCTCTAGTCATTTTTGATTTTGACGGAACCATCTGTCCTTCCTATCCTCTGTTTATTGATCAGGTGAATTGTTTAGCAGACGAATACTGTCTTAGAAAAATAAAAACTGAAGAGATGGAAGAATTTAGAAATATGCTTCCCAAAGCGATGATGAAAACATTGAATGTATCTCTCTTCAAACTGCCTTTTCTGTTAAGAAAAGCCCGTCGCAATGTACAAAATCAGTTGCTAGAGCTAGAGCCGATCCCTGGCATAGTAGAAGTGCTGCAAGAATTAAAACGGCGCCGATATTCTTTAGGGATATTGACTTCGAATTCCTCAGAAAATGTGCTTTTATATCTCAAGAAATATAAGATTGATTTTTTCGATTTCATCTACAGCGGCAACAATGTTTTTGGAAAAGAAAAACATCTCACAGCCATCCTCAAAAAGACGCATTTAAACCCCATGAAAGATCAAGTTATTTATATTGGAGATGAAACACGGGATATCGAAGCGGCTCAAAAGGCTCTCATTACAAGCATTGGAGTGACTTGGGGATACAATTCATTCAATTTGCTTCAGGAGCATGCTCCAGATTTTCTCTCCGAGACACCCTCCCAGCTTCTGCTTTTAATAGATAGCTGCACCTTCCCCTAGAGACATTTCTACCAATTATCAAAATTGAAGAATCTCTCTCCTAAAAGAGGAGAGATTCTCCGCTCCGGTAAGGAGCCTCAAGTTCCTTAAGCAGACCAGACAATACCAAACGCAAAAAATAAAGCTATAAATTAGCCCTGAATTTTGCCGAGCACCAAAGTCTGGAGCGAGAGCTCAACTCAAACGAGTTGGGCCGAGTGAAGACAAAGGCGCGCAGGGAAAAGTCGGAGCAAATTTATGACTTTATTTTTTACGTTTGGTATAAGTAGCTCGCTAGACCCTGTCCTAAAGAACAGGGACTTAAAGCCGAGCTGTCCATTCACTCGAAAAACCTTATTCCCTCATCGGATTCATAGTAATTAAACGGCCAGATCGGCAGGGCCCTCGATCCATAGCAAAGCGGTCAGCCTTGTCGCAACTCAGTCATTAAAAAAATTTTCACATCCCTATATTCCGTTGCATTCCCATAAAACTGCTCCTCAGCAATCCCGGTATCAAACACACAAAAAAAGCAAGACGCACCCATTTAAATATTAATGTGTTGCAAAAAAAAGCAGCAATCCGTTGTATAGATTGCTAAAAAAATACCCAATTGCTATAATGCCTAACAGGC
>DALYFE010000090.1:7108-7359 GCA_031972195.1 Chlamydiales bacterium
AGAGCAGGCAGTGCTCCTAGGCCTTGTGGAACTTTACCTCAAAACCGGCAAGCCGGTCGGTTCAAATACGCTGCAGGACAACGGATTTGAATCGCTCAGCTCAGCGACCATCCGTAACTATTTCAGCAAACTCGAGACCCTTGGCTACTTAAAGCAGCAGCATACCTCCGGCGGAAGGATTCCTACAGAAAAAGCGTTTCGACTTTATGTGGATACGTATCAAAACTGCGGCATCCTTGATGAAAACCAGG
>DALYFE010000091.1:0-7295 GCA_031972195.1 Chlamydiales bacterium
GCGAAACGGGACATTTCAGCTTTACTCTGCCTGCGCAGGCTATAGAAGATTCGATCGGCGCCCTCGCCGCTCCCCTCCAACACAATCCCGACCAAGCGGACATTCCTCCACTGCCCCCTCTAGCCCTTCAGAAAATCATCGCCATCGCCAAGTCTCTCGGAATTTACGAGATGTTCGTAGCTTCCGGAAACACAAAAGAACCCGACTGCAATTGCATTTATTGCCAAGTGATCAACGCCATCGAAAAAGACGCAGGAGAAGAGATTGTATCCGATGAAGACCTCGCATTCCGCGATTGGGAGATCAAACAAACGGCAGACAATCTCTATCAAGTCACCAATCCGCTGGATGCAACCGAACAATATAACGTGTTTCTCGGAAATCCTCTCGGCTGCACATGCGGAGAGAAAAACTGCGAACATATCCGCGCCGTTCTTAGTACCTAAAGAACCCTTGCACGCACGGAGATAATTTTTCTCTCCGGTAACGAGCGGTCCATTTCTTGCCGCAGGTTATTAGATAGCTCGCTTGACCCTGTCCTAAAGAACAGGGATAAGCCTTAAGCTGCCCGTTCAAAAATTCAGCCAAAATCATCCAAAAACTCGACGAAACGTTAAATCAGAGATTGTCTCCAATAATTATCTTTCAGAAAAATCCTTGAGTTGACTACTATTCCTTTTAGATCTAAGGAGTCGCTCTATGTCTCGCTTTCAGCTTATTTTATTATGCATCGCGTCAGCTATGCAAGCAGCACCAGTCAAAGAAACACCTGCGCAACAACAGCCGGCCGCTTCAACAAAAAAAAGCGAGCCTTTTTCACCATTCACCGGAAGAGTTTCTGCAAGCAAGGTACGTCTGCGCGTAAAGCCTGATCTAGAGAGCCATGTCTTAAGACAGATCAATAAAAACGAACTTTTGCTAGTCGTTGGAGAAGAGGGCGATTTTTATGCTGTCGAACCTCCAAAACACACGAAGGCCTATGTGTTCCGCAGCTACATCCTCGATGATCGGATCGAAGCGAACCGAGTGAATATCCGCTTAGAGCCGCATGTCGACGCGCCGATCATTGGACAGTTCAAGGCCGGAGATACGGTCAAGGGACAGATTTGCCCATCAAACCATAAGTGGCTGGAAATTACGGCCCCCAAAGAAACAAGGTTCTACGTTTCTAAAGAGTTTTTAGCGCACGCCGGCGGACCTGATTTCATAGTGACTATGGAAAAACGCAAAGCGCAAGTAGAAGATCTGTTAAATGCAGGCTTTCTCATGGCGGAATCGGAATGCAAAAAGCCATACCTGGAAATGGCCCCCGCTGCAGCAACCGAGAAATTTCAAACAATCCTCCGCAGCTATACCGATTTTCCCGAAGCTGTTGCCCAGGCAAAAGAAGCTTTGGCGCTGCTTAAAGAGACGTATTTGAACAAAAAGATCAGCTACCTTGAATCAAAAGCAGAGCTTCCTCCAAACGCCAAAGAAGAGCTGCTTGCAAAGCATCGCGAAGAGAGCTCCGAATTGTTTGCCGACGCTCCGATGGTTCTCGATCCGAACTTATGGAATAAGCGCGCCGCAAAAAAACCTCTGACATCTAGTATGCATGCATGGAATGCCCTTGAAGAGTCGCTCTACTTAAGCTGGACTGCTTTTCACTCAGGAAAAAAAATCGATGACTTTTATTCGGAGCAAAACGCCAATGCTTCCGTATTGACAGGAACGGTGCAAACCTACTTGGATACGATTAAAAATCGCCCGGGAGACTTCCTGCTGAGCCATTCCGACGGCTCTTTTTCCTACCTTTATAGCACCCAGGTCGATCTTTCTGAATATGTTGGAAAAGAAGTATCGATTCTTGCAAGCCCAAGACCGAACAATCACTTCGCGTTTCCGGCTTACTTCGTCTTAAGCGTTGAATAACACCAAAGCCTCTAGCTTGATGCAAGAGGCTTTTTTATCCGCAGGACGCGGGAAAACTCGGTCCTTCAGGTCTCGCACTCATTGTTTTACCATCCGATTGAACGGGTAGCTTAGACCTTGGATGCCTGTTCTTAAAGAGTTCTTCAATGGCTTGAGGCTTCGTCTTTAGACAAGCGAGCAGTTACTCTTCGCCTTCAACAACGCTTCCCAGTAAACAACGGGCCGATTTCTCTATCTGCTGGCCTGTTTCAGGAAGCTCTTTTTGAATCTGTCCCGTCTCCTTTAACTTACGGACACTGACCAACACGCGAGATTCGAGCGAGGCGGCGCTTTGATTGAATGCATCGACTGCCGTATTGAGATTTCTTCCAACTTTATTCCAGTGGTCGCAAAATACTCCAATTCGGTCATAGAGTTCCTGCCCTAACTGGGAAATTTCTTTTGCGTTTTTAGAAAGCATTTCCTGTTTCCAGCTCAAACCAACAGCGCGTAAAATCGCAATGAGCGTTGTAGGCGTTGCGATCAAAATATTTTGATCGGAGCCTATCTCTATCAGAGAAGGATCTGCTTGAAGCGCCGCACTAAAAAATGCTTCCGCAGGAAGGAAGAGGATCACATATTCAGGAGAAGTGTCGAATTGCTTCCAGTATTCTTTTCCTGAAAGCTCTTTCACGTGTCTACGCACAATCGAGGCATGCTCCTGGAGCTTTTTCTTCCGCAGTTCATCATCTCCTGCATCGGATGCGTCCAAATAAGCGCTTAAAGGGGTTTTTGCATCGACGATAATCTGTCTCTGCCCCGGTAGACGGATCAAAAGATCGGGACGGCGAATTTTTTCTCCGGTATCAACACTTTTTTGTTCAAAAAAATCACAATGGTTGAGCAACCCCGCCAGTTCAACGACGCGTCTTAAATGAATTTCTCCCCACGCTCCCCGGATCTGGGGAGAACGAAGCGATTGGGTAAGAAGAGAGGTCTCTTTTAAAAGGGCCCTTTCAGTATGGGCCATGCCTTCAATCTGCTTTAACAAGCCCGCATAAGCTCCCTCTCGCCTCTTCTCGAGCTCTCGCTGATGCGCATCAAGCTGCTGCACCGCCTCTCGAAACGGAAAAATGGATGCCTCGATCAATTTCTGGCGGTTTTCTAAATCAACCTTTGCCCCTTCCTGATATTTCTCGAGGGAAGTCTTGGCTAAATCCAAAAAAATACGGGAATTGCTCTCAATGGCTTCATAAGAGAGCGCTTTGAACGATTCGCGGAGGCGCTCTTCGCTAAATGAAATCCGTTTTTGTATGGCGACCCACACTCCAACAAAACCAACAACCAACCCAAAGATTGCTAAGATAAGCGTCATTCATCGTTCTCAAAATCATCAGGTTCCGGCTCGAACTCCTCTAGGGTTTTCGATTTTTTTCCGGCAATCATCCGAATCATTGATAAGATAAGCGCTACAACAACATAACTCCAAGCAACCAATGCGAGGATAATCGCGAAGAAATACAAGATCCCGTATAGAACAAATACTGCAAAAACGACCGTAAAAAACGCCAATCGAAACGATGGAATTTTTAAGTGGAGCATCTTTAAGCTGGGAAACTTCAATCGGCACACCATTAAATAGCCCAACACAACCATCACGCAAGTAAAGATGATGGCAAGATCTGATTTGGATAGGTCAATCCATTGCCGAACCAATGGAGAAAGAAAGAAAAGATTGGCTGAAACAGCGGCAGCGGCGGCAGCAGGGATGGGCAGTCCGGTAAAGTGTTTTTTCTGCATTGACGCAAGTTCAGCATTCCCCTTGGCCTCAGTGGTCTTAACGCTGAAACGAACCAGGCGCAATACTCCGCAAAGAGAATAAACCATCGCACCTGTTGCGCTAATAAAAGAAAAGATCGCTCCCTGCTCCAAAGAAAGGGTCTTCAACATTAAGACAGAGGGTGCCACGCCAAATGAGATCGCATCGGCTAAAGAATCAAACACAAACCCAAACTCGCTCTCTGCATGAATGGCCCTGGCTAAGGCTCCATCCATAAAATCGGCAAGAGCAGCAACAAGAAGAAGAAATACAGAGGTCTGCACAACCTCGTAATCGCCGCTTCCCGGCTCCAGCATATTGATTTTAAAAATGACAAACAGTCCACAGGCAAGAGAAAAAGCTGTAATAATATTTGGAACTAGGTAAACGCGTTTCATATCCTTAAAATACCAGATTTCAGAACACCTGAAAAGGATAAAATGCACCTTCCCTTTTAATCCAAGCTCGGCTATTTTTTTGTTTCCATCCATCTTGCAAGGATGTTGGAGTCGGCAGCAGTGGATCAACAAAGTTTATCGAAACGATCCATCAAGACAGCTTCCGGATCGCTAAGATCCTCTGAGTCTGGAAATAAGAAAATCGCTCAGAATTTCTTCTGGACTCAAAAATACAGACTACAATATATAGTGTATGAAAGACGCGGCGCGCTACCATATCTGGTATTTTGCGACCAAAACAACAGAAGGCGGGCATATGAAAAAAATTCACGATACAACAGCATCTTTTCTCGAATCTGTGAACAAAACAAAAAAAAGCGGCCCCTCAAAAGAGGCGGCTTACACAGTTGTCAAACGCAGCGGTACGCTTGTGCCATTTCGACGCGATCGGATCCTGCATGCGATCGAGGCGGCATTTCGAGACACAAAAAAAACGCCCGCTCCAAATCCGATCGACACGGAACTAGACCAGACAATCCGGCAAATCACCGACTTGGTCGTCAAGCAGGTGCTTCAGCTAGCTTCTAAAGGAGCTTCCTTGACCGTCGAAGGAATCCAGGATGTCGTTGAAGTAACATTAATGAAAAACGGGCATCACGACGTGGCTAGAGATTACATCATATATAGAGACAGCCGCAAAGCCACGCGCGAAGGCTCCGCTCTCAATCTAAAGATTTACCGCAGAGACAAAACCACCCCCGCCCGCTTTAACCCCATGCGCATTGCATCCTCGCTGGAACGCGCCTTCCGAAGAGCTCGCTCTATAGAGGAACAAACACCCGACGAAGCCGTTTCTGCCGTAAACCATTTAACGCAAAAGATCGTCTCCGAAATATCCGAGCTTGCCGCGAAGGGCGACCTCCTTTATATCGACATGATCGAAGACCGGATCGAACGGGAATTGATGCTAGAAAAATATTTTGATGTAGCAAAGCACTATATCCTATATCGATCCGAAAAAGCCAAAAAACAAGAGACGCTCCAGCCGACCCTTATAGTTCCTGACGAAATCACTCCGGTCCGTCAATTCGAAATCGCCACTGCCGACAGTGGAAAAATGATCATCACCGACATCATGCTGCGAAGCAAGCTCTCTTTTGCCTGCCGCGGACTGGAAGATCGGGTATCTGTAGAAGATCTATTAGAAACTGCAATCACCCAATTCTACGGCGGGATGAAAATCCATGAAGTGGATTTGGCCTACATCTTTGCTGCTAAATCAAAAATTGAAATCGAACCTGCCTACGCTCAAGTAGCTTCCCGGCTTTTGCTCGATGTTTTGTATCGGGAAACTGTCGGCCTGCCTGCATCCGACTCAACATTGCCAAAAGCTCATAAGGAGTACTTTAAAAAATACATTAAAGAGGGAATCGCTCTTGATCGACTCTCCCCAAAACTGCTCGATTTTGATCTGGATGAATTAAGCCTAGCATTAGATCTTAATCGGGACGACTTATTTTGCTATCTCGGCCTGCAAACTCTTTATGATCGTTATTTCATCCATCATGAACAAAGACGTTTGGAAACTCCTCAAATTTTCTGGATGCGGGTTTCTATGGGGCTGGCCCTCAATGAAGGAGAACAAAAAAATAAAAGAGCGATCGAATTCTACAATATCCTTTCCGAATTTTACTTCACATCCAGCACGCCAACGCTCTTCAATTCAGGCACTCTCCATTCGCAGTTGAGTTCTTGCTACCTTTCCACAGTGATGGACGATTTGCACCATATTTTCAAAGTGGTCGCAGATGATGCGCAGCTTTCAAAATGGGCAGGCGGCATCGGCAATGACTGGACAAACGTTCGAGCCACCGGCGCCCGAATCAAAGGAACGAATGGAACATCGCAAGGCGTCATCCCCTTCCTCAAAGTCGCAAATGACACGGCTGTTGCAGTCAATCAAGGCGGCAAGAGAAAAGGAGCTATGTGCGCCTATTTGGAAACTTGGCACCTCGACATCGAAGATTTCTTGGAACTGAGAAAAAATACCGGAGATGAGCGCAGACGAACTCATGATATGAATACCGCCAATTGGATTCCCGACCTCTTTATGAAAAGAGTGCAAGAAGGCGGTATGTGGACGCTCTTTAGTCCAAATGATGTGCCGGATCTGCACGACCTTTATGGAACCGCTTTTGAAAAAAAATATGTCGAATATGAAAAACAGGCAGAAGCCGGAACGATCAAATTACACAAAAAAGTGGAAGCTTTGCAGCTATGGAGAAAGATGCTGAGCATGCTGTTTGAGACAGGCCATCCTTGGATTACATTCAAAGATCCATCGAATATCCGCTCCCCTCAAGATCATGTCGGCGTTGTCCACTCTTCAAACCTCTGCACGGAAATCCTTCTCAACTCTTCCGCTGAGGAAACGGCTGTTTGCAACCTGGGCTCAATCAACCTGGTCAAACACACGACAGAAAAAGGACTGAATGAAAAACAGCTCAGCCAAACTGTCCGCACAGCCATTCGAATGCTCGATAATGTCATCGACATCAATTTCTATCCGACCATAGAGGCGCAAAATGCGAACCTCCGCCATCGCCCGATCGGATTGGGAATCATGGGATTCCAAGATGCATTGTACATTCAAAATATCAGCTATGCGAGCCATAAGGCCGTCAGTTTTGCAGATAAAAGCATGGAAATGATTTCTTACTATGCAATCCTTGCATCTACGGAATTGGCCCAAGAAAAAGGAGCCTATCCTACGTATAAAGGATCGAAGTGGGATCGAGGACTGCTTCCAATCGATACTATTGATCTCTTGGAAAAGGAACGGGGCATGAAGATCGATATCGATCGGTCCACGAGCATGGATTGGGACAAAGTTCGAGCCGCTGTGCAAAAATATGGCATGCGCAACTCGAATACAATGGCCATCGCCCCTACCGCGACCATTGGAAATATTACGGGAGCCACCCCTTCTAACGAACCTGTCTATAAGCACTTGTTCGTAAAATCCAATCTTTCCGGGGAATTTACAGTCGTCAATCCATACCTGATAGACAAATTAAAAAGCCTGTCCCTTTGGGATGCCGAAATGATCGACGATTTGAAATATTTCGATGGAACAATCCGGGAAATTGAACGAATCCCGGAAGAGGTCAAACAACAGTTTCTGACCG
>DALYFE010000092.1:0-7192 GCA_031972195.1 Chlamydiales bacterium
AAGAATCTCTCTTCTTTTAGGGGAGAGTTCTTCAATGGAGGCGTTCTTTAAGAAATTAAGTTTGGGTATGCTTTTTGAGAGTGCATTAAAACCTGCTACGATTGGTAGCAGGTTTTAATATTTTCTAGATTATCCCTGAACTTCTTTTTTTAATAACTTGGCGCAAGTCTCAAGCTTCTTCCCGACAGCTTGTCGTTCAGCGATGCAATCTTTTCCGAGTTCTTGCACGTTTGTGTATTCTCTATGGAGTTGAGTTAGTTTTCCTTCGCAATCGGAACAATCATTTTGAGATGATTCGCCTAATGAAAGCCAGGAAGGGAGGATCTGCGGAGTGAAATGCGTAACCACAGCTCCTGCTATAAATGTAGCTACGGCAGCAGTGCCCAGAAGTCTGGTAGAAGGCATTCTTTGAGTTAATGCATGGAGCTGGCCTCGTACCTGTGTCAGTTCTGTTGTTGTGCGAGTTAACTGGGTTTGAGCGGCCTGAACATCGTTTTGGCTATTTAACCAGTTTCCTGTCATTTCAAATAATTGTTTTTGGGTCTCTTGTAATGTGTACTTTGTTAAGTCTATGAACGCCCTGACTGTATGAGGGGTATTTTTGGGGTATGCTGGGTTTGGGGTGTTCAAGCGATTCACAACGTTGTCTTGGAAAAGGCTTGGAAGGTTTCCTTCGTTTAAATTTAATTGATGCATTCCTGTTGTCAATGCATCGACCGCAGCAGTTGCGGCATCCTTTGCGCCCGGGGCAGTGGCCATCCAAGCTTGGGTATGTGCTAGGGTGAGAATAGGGTTTGCCATGGGAAATGTCTCCTTGGTTTTTTTTTTTGTTATCCTTAGTAATTATATGTAATTTGGTATTTAATTTCTATTTTTTTACGTTTTGTTTATTTTGTAGTAAATTTTTTATTCGTTAAAATAAAAGTGAGAGATTTTCGAATGGGCGGCTTGGCTTAAGGGTTCTAGTTCTTCCGGGGCGAAGCAACTCCTTCCCTTGGCAAAGGCCCTCTTCAAACTAGGCTGGAGCTGCTAGGCCGTAGGGGGTAAGGGAGTGTCTTCGTATCCTGAGAAGCTAAATCGGGGTCTAATAAAGGTGTCTGAATCTTGGGAAAGGCTTTTAAATACGAGCTTGTTCCCTTGAACTGAGTCTATCTGTTCTGAAATAGATAAAATTAGCGCAGCCAATATGATTGTTTTGGAGAAATTATTTGATGGGGTTTTTGTTGGTTTGTCATTTTGCGTATTCATTATTTTATTTACAGCGTCTTGACTTTCATTGAATCGAGCTTCGTCTCTTTTTAGATTCTCTTCAATGATTGCTATTTCCTTGAAAAGAGCGTCTATATTTTCTATGGGACTGCTGCTAATTATGTCTTTGAATTTTTCTACAGCATGATTTAGTTTCTTATCATTTTTTTCTGCAAGAATTTTTTCAGTTTCATCAATAATATTTGCTATTTCTGGTTGGTTTATTGTTTTTTGTAGTTCATTTTCAAATTGTTCGATTTTTATTTTTCCATTTTTAATAGATTCTTCAATCTGTTCTTTTTTCTTTCTAAAAGAATCTGTGGGGGATCGATCTTCCATTAAGGTGGCGACAATTTTTGCGCTTTCTTCGAATTTTCTGATGTCATTAGCCAGCTTTTGGTTAGTTGCATCGACTTCTCTAAGAAAGGCATCTAGGTTAAATTCAGTGGCTTTTGTTTTTTCTGGGGGTGTTTTTTTAATTTTGCGAGAAGGTTTCGGAGGTTTTGTTGAGCATGTATTATATGTTTTAAAAAGATGTTTTATAAAAGGCACTAGGCTTGCAGGACATTGTTTGAATGGTTTTGTTTTGGTAGATATTTCGAATACGTTCGCAGTATTTTTGGGATTTGGATCGGGTTTCATCATTTCGATGATGTCTGCCATTTCCGGTGCGAGAGAATTTGGTAATAAGTTCGGGGAAGGTGAGGGGATAGATTGAGATATTTGAGAAGATGGTGCAGGTAAAATATCGGAGGAAATGCGGTTTGCCAAGGACTGGTTTGCCGAGCTATTTGGACATGAATCCAACGTCTTGCCAAAAATGGTTTCCGAATAAGAAGAGACTTTGTCTATTTCGATAGGGTATATAACCGCTGGCGATGGTGGTATTAACAGGGGTTTTGTTCGTAGGTCGGTGAATCGTTCAATTGCCTCTTGTTCGCCGACGATCGTTGGCATAAGAGAGGCTGCTCTGGTTGTTATATTTGTAGGACAAAATAGATTGGTGAAGTTAGCTGCGGTTATCAATGAGTGCGCGACAGTTGAAGCATGTTGTGGAGTTACATATTGGGTGGGTATCTTATCTCCATTCTCTAGAGTGGCCTCTAGTGATTGATCTATCTGGCTTTGGAAGGAGTTCTGGCTTTCGTTACCGGGACGGAGAATTTCTTTGCCGTAGATTGTCAGGGAGCTTTCTTGACCTTGTTCTAAAGAACGGGGATAGGTTTGGGGCGCCCGTTCAAAGTGTAGTTTTGCCGGAACTATTTTTGGTTTTAGGATTGCATAAGTTTGGTTTAGGACCCATGTTCGATGATTGGCAGACGCTTTAGGGATTGTGTTTGGATCCAAGAGATCTTGGTTCTTTGGAGGATTGTATAGAGCAATTGGCGAGGCGGTTTTATCTTTTTCTGAGGAAGAAATGATTGTATCTTCTAAACCGAGAAGTTCTATGGGCGACTTTATAGAGCTTTCACTACTTTTCAGCAGAGCATGGAATTGTTCTGCGCTCCATTGAGTCATTTCCAAAAGCCAGGTGAGGTCATTCCATGCGTGGTGCATCAGATCCGTGCACACATTTACAGTAGATTCTGTAGCAAGTTTTAAGGCGGTGTCGGCGATTGGTTTTAATTTCCGGTTCTCTTCGGTTCGGCGTTTTAGATCCTGCTGACTCCATGAGACGTATTTAGCGCCCCCTATTGTTGCCATTGTCCCTATGTCAAAGATGGTTCGGGCTGTAAATGCTATTGCAGGCAAGAGTTCCTCTACGATGATAGAGGACCAACCTCGGATTCCATTTTCAAACCGAGTCACTACTTTGTCATATTTCCAAGATGCATAGCCTGTGAGCATCGGAATGATATAGTCTCGAATTGGTGTGATGGCTCCGTTAAAAACAGTTTGGGCTGTAAATGCTGTTGCGGGCCAAACGTATTCTGTCAGTGCAGGATAAGCATAGTCTGCCATTGCTGTCCTAGTAACATCGCAAATTCCCAACACAACGTTGAATAGGCGATTTTCTGGGTTTTCCGGAATTGCTAAGGGAGCATCGTTATTGATTGAATCGGATCTAGATTCATTAAGAGCTAGATGTTGTGTTGTATTTAAAAAGGGCGAAGTGTCTAGAACAGGTTTGGTAGCATTAAAATTGAAGTAGTCATTAGAAAAAATAGAACCTTTTACTGCAGAGATGGCAGCATCTATTCCGAATCCAGTAAGCATTAGTAACGGAATTGCAAGGTGGCTGCTTTGGTTGAAAATGGGTTGGCCGGGTGGGAGTGTTTTTGAGACTGCTAGAGGGGTCGGTTCAAGGAGAGCGGTGGTTAATTGCGGGCTGATTGAGGAGGAGATTTTACTGGTTGGCAGGGACAATGTCAGGTTCGGGAGCAGAGAAAAAATGCCGGTTGGTTTTCTGTCGACGATGTTCGGCAAGGGGAGCTCTGCGATCTGGAGCGGTGTGTTGTTGGGTATGTGGTTTCCGATGAGATTTTGTAGATTTGCATTGGATAGATCAAGGAGTGTGTTGAGGGGATTTGATGTTGCAGGGACATAAGTGAGTATTTTTGATCCAAGCGGGTCATCGTCTCTGATAGAAAAGCGGATGTTCTCTTCTAAGAGTTGTCTGATCAATGCTGAAAATGGTTCTTCAGGATTTCGATCTTTTCTGTATGGCGCATGGATTGCAAGCGTAGTTGAAGCGCTATCCGGAATTTGAGGGTCTTGTTTAACAATAGTAATTTCTACTGGATTGCCTTCAAAATCGAAAAGACGAAACCCGGCGTTATCAAACAGTTGAATGTGGAGTGTTTTGCTATTTTCGAAGGCGGCTTCAATTGATTTAAGAATCTCTTGGATTTCTTGGCGATTCGATGGGGATTGAGGGAGTTGGGAAGAAGTGCTTTTGGCTGCGATTTGCAAGCTTGTATTGTGGGCATTATTTCTTTTTGGATCTGAACTTACAGAGAATGGGTTTAAGGCGGATTTTGGCATCTGTGCGAGATCGTGTGTTGGCGGCTTGAGTCCAGGGGGGCGGGGAGTGTCTGTCAAGGTGATTGTCCCGATCGGGTACTGTCTTGTGGATAACTGGGCAAGAATTTTTGACTCTTCATCTATCCAGCCGATAGCGAGAGATTTTTTGTTCGAATGCGGGAATTGATAGGGACTTTGAAGAAGTCCTTCTTCAAGGCAAGGAGATTCTCCGCTTCGGTAAGGAACAACGGGTCCCTCCGGATTTGCGGATTTAGAATATCCATTTCGGTGGATCAGCCCGTAGCATAAGGCGCCAAGTCCCAGCGCTGCCTGCCAGAAATTGTTATTGGGGTCCTCGTTGCTTGAGGCGTCTGGAAGGGGTTTTGGATTGATGGGAGGAGGTGTTGTTTCCGGAGTTTTGATGAGAGCAGGAATTTGCAAGGGGGGGCTTTCTCCATAAAAAATGCCGTGGAGTAAAATGGCAGCGCCGATTCCGGCAATGATTGCACTAAATGGTCCAATAACAGGGATGAGTCCAAGGCCAATGAGTCCGATCGCGCTTCCGGCAAGAAGCTGTACGGATCTGGGCCCCCAAGTCAGCCGGCTTAGCGCAGCATGAGCTATTGGAGCTTGTGAAGAAATTATTTGTATAGAACCTGTTTCCGGTGTCATTTTTTTTCTTTTTTTTAATTATTATACCATTATTTTTCGTTTTTGTAATTACGTTTGTTTGTTGTTTTTAAAGTTTGTTTTATTCGTGCGTGGTGATGTGAGTTTGTTTTTTGCCGCAGTGTTAGAAAAAAGTTCTTTTGGTATAGTCTCTTGAGACAACTGATTTATTGCGAAGGATGTATGCGCTGGATTCACGATTTTCAACTTTTTCTTTTTGATTTTGACGGCCTTTTGGTCGATACGGAGCGGCTGCATTATCAAGCCTATATCAATGCGCTGCATCGGCGCGGCTATGAGCTGGACTGGAATTTTCCTTATTACTGCAGCTTGGCTCACCTGAATGCAACCGCAATTCGAGAGGCAATCTATGAGAAATTCCCCGATCTCGATGTGGAATGGAATATTTTGTATGAAGAAAAGAAAAAAAATTACTTAAGTCTTCTCGCTTCCGGGTCCATTCGATTGATGCCCGGAGTTGCCCCGTTGCTGAATGCTTTGGCAGAGGCGAATATCCGCAGGTGTGTTGCGACCCATTCTTTATTAGATCAGACCCTTTTGGTTCGTTCCCAGCTTCCGATTTTGAATACAATCCCGAAGTGGATTACTCGAGAAGATTATGAAAAACCAAAGCCGGATCCGGAGTGCTATTTGCGGGCGATTGCGATGTGCGGAAAGACAGGGGATCGGATCATTGGTTTTGAAGATAGCGTCCGCGGTTTAAAAGCTTTGCAGGGGACGCCTGCTTTGCCTGTGCTGATTTGCGCAAATCACCATCCCTTGCTAGAGATAGCATCCGAGGGGGCGGCGGTCCACTATGAATCCTTTGAACAAATTCCTGAAGAAACGTTGATTTAATTATACCGCACTGCCATCAGAAATAATCCCTGAGGCGGTGCTGTAAAGCGGGCTTTGCGCCGGTCTTTGGCTTCGAAAATGGCGGGGATGTCGCTTGGCGATAAGCCCCCGGAGCCAACATCGAGAAGCGTTCCTGTAATATTGCGAACCATTTTATATAAGAATCCATCGCCCTCAAATTCAAGGCGGACGCCTCCTTTTTGTTCAACGAGATCAATGCGCGAGAGCGTCCGGATGGAATCACGCGATGCAGAGCCGCTTAAACCCTTGTTGGCAAAAGAAAAAAAGTCATGCTTTCCCAAGAAGTAGGGGACAGCTTCTGCAATGCGGCTGAGATTACAAGATCCTCGAACGTGATGCCGATATCGGTGGACAAAGGGGTCGCTGATCGGATCGAGATGCAGGTGGTAATGGTATGTTTTTGATACTGCGCTGTAGCGGGCGTGAAACTCTGAATGGACGGGCTCTATATTAAAAATTCGAATATCAGAAGGGAGAAGCGCATTGAGGGAGTGCTTTGTTTTGGAAATCTTCAGGTCTTCCGGTCCGTCAAAGTGGGCGGTTTGTCCCAGAGCATGGACACCTGCATCGGTGCGCCCTGATCCTGTGCAATCGATGGGTCCTCGCAAGACTGTTTGCAGCGCCTTTTGAACTAGAGACTGGATAGAAATGCCATTTGCCTGTACCTGCCATCCGCAGTAGGCGGCCCCGTCATAGGCAATGGTGAGCTTATAGCGATTGGGCGTAGACAAACAAACTCCGGGTTTTTAGGGCCCGGAGTTTATCAAAAAACAGAAATCTTAGGAAAGATGCTTATTAACGAGTTTTGTCATTTCAAACATGTTAACAGCTTTTTTAGTTCCGAAGATTTTTTCTAATTTTGCATCAGGATTGATGTTTCTTCGGTTTTTTGCATCTTGTAAATCATTCTTTTTAATGTATGCCCAGAGTTTTTTGGTGACTTCTGTGCGAGGCATTTGACCTTCGCCAACCACTGCCGCCAACTCTTTGCTAGGTTTCATAGGCTGCATGAATTTTGAAACTTTTTCTTTTTGTGATGTTGCCATAGTTCTTATTCTCCTCTAATCAGGTTTTTTTGCATTTTTGGTATGTCCTCAAAAGAATCTTTTATCTGTCGAGCGGGTTAATAGTCAAAAAAAATCGCAAAGATCGCAAAAAAAATCATCGCGAGAGAGTTTTTATTTGTTCTGACGGGTACTAGCATTTTTCGTTGCAAAGCACTTGCAAATCTGCGCCGCCCGTTTGGTCAGTATCGACTCTGCGATCCATTTTTTGTCTTCTCTCGCACTTTGTTCGAGAATAAAAAATAATCAAAACTGATTGTTCAATTCCTCTGGGTATATTCAATCTAAAAAGCTGAAATTCTACTGGATGTCTCTATTTTGGTCACGAAAAAATCGGACTTGTATTTTTTTCACTGTTCTTGGCAAAT
>DALYFE010000093.1:0-7184 GCA_031972195.1 Chlamydiales bacterium
ACTCGACGAAACGTTAAATCAGAGATTGTCTCTAAGATAACTTTAAAAAAAAGAGAAGAGATTCTCCGCTCCAACAATTTTGTTTAGTCTTCAATATAGAGGACAAAACTCTTGAGATAAGAGCTTTCCGGATGAAACACTGAAATTGGATGATCTAACGCCTGACGGTGGCGGCTTAAAATACGGACGGAACGCTTCGCTTCGAGCGCTGCCCGGAAGATGATATTTTGAAATAACGGCTCATCTACATGATAGGAACAAGAGCAGGTAATTAGCATCGATCCGGCAGGCAGCTTTTCTAATGTAAGGCGGTTGAGTTCTTTATAAGCGCGGAAAGCATTGGCAATATCTGCTCGTTTTTTAACAAAGGCAGGCGGATCGAGGATCACAAGATCATAGTCCAATGAAGACGTCTTCAGGAACTCAAAAAAATCAGCCTGAACGAATCGATGGTTCTCAGCCATTCCATTTAAGGCAAGATTTGCTTCCATAGGATCTTTGCAGCGCGCGCTAATTTCAACGCTGTCGACATGAGAGGCGCCTCCGGCCAAAGCAGAAAGACTAAAACCTCCTGTATAGGCGAACGCATTTAATACTCTGCGGCCCTTTGCATGCTCTCTAACAAAAGAGCGCATTTCTCTCTGATCCAGGAAAAGACCCGTTTTTTGTCCATTGCATACGTCCACAGAAAACTGCAGACCATTTTCCAAAACCTGTACAATGGAGCGCTCGGTTCCATACAACAAAGAGCGGGCCTCTTCCATTCCCCCTTTTTTTCGAAGAAAGGAAGTAGACTTTTCATAAATCGCTGCCGGCTGAACAATTTCAACCAAAAGACGTACGATCAGCTCTTTCATCGACTCTAGGGCCGGATGAGAAATCTGCAATACAAGGACATCGGCATAGGAATCTACAATCAATCCGGGAATTCCGTCTCCCTCGGCATTCATCAAACGGACGGCATTTGTTTGAGAAGGATGAAACCAGGAGCGCCGCAATTCTACAGCGTTCTTGATTCGACGGCGCAGGGCCTCTTCGAGAAGCTCAGATCCAAACGCAATCATATGCGCTGCGATCGAATGTCCCGGATTGAGCAGGGCAAGACCTAGCCTTTCTCCTGAAAAGGATTCAACCTCTGCAAGCGCACCTTCCGGAAGAGAGGCAACCGCTCCTGAATAAATCCAGTGGTGATGCTGAAGGATGGGTTTTTCTTTCCCTTTCTTTAATTTGAGACGAGGGAGAGCTTGCATGATTTCCTTGGATTGTTGAGAGGTCTGACAACACGTCCGATCAGATCATGATCCGCAGTGTCGGTGATTTCGATTTCATAGAGCTTTCCAAACTCAGTCACCTTGCGTCCATCATTAATGATAATCAGTCCATCGATGTCGGGGCACTGTCCCTGGTGACGCGCCCTTAAAAGCAATTGCGATTCGGGATGGAATCCTTCAACAATGGCAGAGACTTTGCGCCCGACCATTGCCTTACTGCGTTTCTGAACGGACTTAAGCTGCGCTTCCACTAGTCTTTCAAACCGATCCTGCTTCACCTCTGCGCTAATCTGATTCGGCAGATTTGCGGCATAGGCCTCTTTTTCTAAAGAAAATTGAAAAACACCAACATGGTCCAAAGGAACTGTTTGAACAAAATCTACCAATTCCTGAAACTGCTCTTCTGTCTCTCCAGGGAAACCTACCATAAGGCTTGTGCGGATCGCAACATCCGGAATCTCTCTGCGGAGCATCTGGAGCGTATTCAGAATTTCCGCCTTCGACGTGGTTCTATGCATTGCCTTAAGGACTGCGTCATTAATGTGCTGGATTGGCATATCAAGGTAAGGGCAGATGCGCGGATCGCTTTTCATCACAGCGACAAGCTCTTCATCAATCTCATCCGGATATAGATAAAGAAGGCGGATCCAAAAATTTTGCTGGATTGTTAGTAAAGATCGAAGCAGCTGGGCCAGAGCCCCTTTTTCCCTGCGGTCTTTACCAAAATCGCCTAAATCTTGAGCGATTAAAATGATTTCAAATACGCCTTGCGATAACAACGCTTGAAACTCTTTCACAACCTGGCTTTCTGTTTTACTCTGCAAAGGCCCTTTAATGGTCGGGATGATGCAAAAAGCGCACCGCTTTCGGCACCCTTCGGCAATTTTCAAATAGGCATAGTGCTTGGGGGTAGAAA
This sequence comes from Chlamydiales bacterium, assembly GCA_031972195.1. Lineage (GTDB taxonomy): Bacteria > Chlamydiota > Chlamydiia > Chlamydiales > SM23-39 > DALYFE01. The sequence goes on from DALYFE010000093.1 coordinate 2,188, forward strand.
GAGTTCTTGGAACCTCTCCCCACTCAAGATAGCTGCGGGCGCTTGTTACAGACTCTCCGGCTTCTTTGGTCTTGACAGCCTCAAGAACTTTTTCAACATCGCCGGAGCCAAGAAAATAATGAATATCCGGAAACCGCTCTTTTAAAAGCTCTCTATGCTTTTGCACCATGCAGCCTGCGATGATTACCTTGGCGCCCTCTTTCTTTTCCCGGAAGAGATCGCCGATTACTTCCAGCCCCTCCTGACGGGAGGCCTCGAGAAAGGCACAGGTATTCACAACGAGATAGTCCGCCTCCGAAACGATCGGAGTATGTTCATAGCCCCCCTTTAAAAGGATGCCAATCATCACCTCGCTATCGACTAAATTCCTAGCGCAGCCCAGGGATGTAAAGTGAAATTTATTCTGAAAATTGATGGTTCGGTCAAACATATGGGGAAATTATAAAGTGTGTTAGATTGGATGGCAAGCAGTCTGTTTGAACTGGCTTAATAACCTGCGGCAAAGAGTTTGCCGCCTATTACCGGAGCGGAAAATCTCCCCTCTTCAAGGACGAATTCTTCAACATTGATGCCTAAGTTTTTACTAAAAAAGTCTCTTTTCCTTTTACTGTCTCTCTGGTGCGTAGCTACTGGTACATTTTTTTTAATGCATGCAATCCCGGGAGACCCGTTCATCGGAGAGAAAACCCTCCCCGAAGAAGTCGTCCGATCGCTGTACGCCTACTACGAACTCGACCAACCCCTTTGGTCCCAGTATACAAATTATTTGAAACACCTGTGCAAAGGAGATCTTGGACTCTCTCTCGTTTATACCGGCCGGAGCGTCAACCAATTTATCTTCGAAGGATTTCCCATCTCGGCCCAGCTTGGGATCCAAGCCCTTTGCATCGCAATCCCCCTTGGCATTTTTTTGGGAACGATCGCAGCGATCAAAAGAAGCCGGTGGGAAGATGCAGCTGCGATGGCGATATCGACACTTGGGGTATCGATTCCAAATTTTGTCCTGTCCAGCGTCCTCCAATATGTTTTTGCAGTGAAATTACATCTGCTTCCCGTTGCAAGATGGGGCTCTTTTGAACATACGATCCTCCCTACCATTGCGCTCGCCGCCCTTCCAACTGCCTTCATCGCACGTCTGATCCGATCAAATATGGTCGATGTGCTGCAGCAAGATTACATACGAACGGCGCGGGCTAAAGGACTTCCTTTATTCCAAATTGCTTTGCGCCACGGACTGCGCAATGCGATCCTGCCTGTGATCACCTATCTCGGTCCCGTAACAGGGCAAATATTAACAGGAAGCTTCATGGTAGAGAGGATTTTTGCGATCCCCGGCCTGGGACAATGGATGATCCAGAGCATCCACGGACGAGACTATCCTATGATCTTGGGACTTACGATTTTCTTTAGCGCGCTTTTAATGGTCTCCATGTTTTTGGTGGACATCCTCTATTGCTTGCTCGATCCTCGGATCCGGCTAAAACCCATAAGAGAAGTCTATGGATGAATTCCCCGGATTTTGGCAAGACTTCCGAAGACGCTTGCTCTCTAGCAAGCCTGCCCTCTTTGCTTTAGGAACTCTCGCTTTCCTGTTTGCAATGGCTATTTTCGGTCCAATGATTTCAGGACATGCCTACTACGACTTGCATCTGGAACTAAAAAACACAGCCCCCTGTTTGCAATTTTGGTTTGGAACTGATGAACTGGGAAGAGATCTTTTTACAAGATCTTGCTGGGGAGCCAGGATTTCTTTATTTATTGGAATTACCGCTGCAATCATCGATCTGATCATCGGCGTGTTTTGGGGATCGATCGCAGCATTTTCCGGGGGAAAATCAGAAGAAGCCATGATGCGGCTTTGCGACATCCTTTATGCAATCCCCTACCTTTTGGTAGTCATTCTTCTCACCGTGATCCGAGGCAGCGGCATTGGGACCATACTGATTGCCATGACATGCACAGGGTGGATTAATATGGCGCGTATCGTCCGAGGACAAATCCTTCAAATCAAACAACTGGATTATATCTTGGCAGCCAAGGTCATTGGAGCCTCTCCTCACCGCATCCTCCTACGGCATCTAATTCCCAATGCCATGGGCCCGATCATTGCATCAGTCACGCTTACGGTACCCACTGCAATTTTCACGGAAGCATTTCTCAGTTTCCTGGGCCTTGGAATTCAAGCTCCCGCGGCAAGCTGGGGAATGATGGTCAATGATGGACTGAGCGCAATGTCCTATTATCCATGGCGTTTGTTTTTCCCATCGGCCATGATTACTTTGACTATGCTTTCATTCAATTTGATTGGCAATGCGCTGCGCGATGCGCTCGATCCGAGGCTCCGCCAATGAGTTTATTAGAAATTGATCAGCTCTCCGTCTCCTTCTCTTTGTATGGACAAACGCTTCACGCGGTACGAGGGATCTCATTCCAATTGGAACAAGGAGAATCCCTAGGCATCGTTGGAGAAAGCGGATGCGGAAAAAGCGCTGCCATGCAAGCCATCCTCCGTCTCGTGCCGAATGCAAAAATCTCAGGAAAGATCCTGTTTAATGGAGAAAATCTACTCAATAAAACCGAAGCGGAAATGAGGACTGTTCGCGGCAGTCAAATCGGAATGGTTTTTCAAGATCCGATGTCCTCATTAAATCCGACAATGAAAATCGGAGCTCAAATCGAAGAGGCGCTCCGCTGCCATAAATTATATGCGCCGGGAAAAGCGCTCGATCTACTTCGACAAGTAGACATGCCTCAGCCGGAATTGCGGCTCAAACAATACCCGCACCAACTCAGCGGCGGCATGCGCCAAAGAGCTTTGATTGCGATTGCTTTATCTTGCCAGCCAAAGCTTTTAATCGCAGATGAACCGACCACCGCTCTAGACGTCACAGTCCAAGCGCAAATTCTTGAAATATTAAAACAAAGAAGCAAATCGACAAGCCTAATTCTCATTACACACGATCTGGGAGTTGTTTCTTCAGTCTGTCAGCGGATGTTAGTGCTGTATGCAGGAAAAATTGTCGAATCCGGTCCTGTAGAACAAATTCTCTCTCATCCCAAACATCCATATACGCAGATGCTGCTCCGGGCGCTTCCCCGCATGGACCTTCCCAAATCGGAATTTTTACAAAATATTGAGGGAACCCCGCCTAATCTCACACATCCGCCTCAAGGATGCTCTTTTGCCTCAAGATGCCCTTACGCAATGCCAATATGCAGCAATGAGCCTCCCTTATACGGAAACAACCTCGAAGACCTTGAACTGAATAACAAGGGCACTCTTAAGTCTGTCCATGAAATGCAGTCCGCCGCATGCTGGAAAACCAAATGATCGAAGCGCGCAACCTCACCAAAATTTATCCACTAGGGAAAGCTCCTCTGTTTGCTGTAAGGAATGTCTCGTTTTCCATTGCAAAGGGAGAAATTTTGGGACTTGTCGGAGAAAGCGGGTGCGGCAAATCCACGTTGGCCCGGATGCTCCTTAGACTCACTGCTCCAACATCGGGAGAAATCTTTTTCGAGGGAAAAAATATCACATCAAGCAAAGATCGAGCTTTGACAGAACAAATGCAAATGATCTTTCAAGACCCCTTTTCTTCGCTGAACCCTCGCATGACGATCCAGTCCCTTATAGATGAGCCTTTGCTAATTAGAAAAAAACAAAGCAGAGTGGATGAACTTCTCGATTTGGTTGGGCTTCCCCAAAATGCCAAAGGGCGCTTTCCTCACGAATTCAGCGGAGGGCAAAGACAAAGAATAGGGATTGCAAGAGCGCTTGCTTTAAACCCAAGTTTCATCGTATGCGACGAACCGATCTCCGCTCTTGATGTTTCTATCCAGGCGCAAATTGTCAACCTGTTATGCAGACTCCAAAAAGAACTGCAGCTAACGTATTTGTTCATCGCTCACGACCTTGCCATGGTGCGGCATATTTCAACAAAAACGGCTGTGATGTACTTGGGAGAGTTCGTGGAATATGCGCCAACGGAGTCTCTCTATCAAACTCCGCGCCATCCCTACACGCAGCTGCTTTTTTCCTCAATTCCGCAACCGGTTAAAAATTCTTCGCTTCCATTGATCCTGCCAAAAAAAGACCATGACCAAAAGGTCTCGGCAGGATGTCCTTTTGCTCCAAGGTGTCCGGTTGCAATGCCTATATGCCATCAAGCAAAACCCACTTTAGAAGAGCATCGGACAGGACATTTCGTTGCCTGTCATATTAGAGACTAATACCAATCAGCGATCATCCCCAATGACTGAAATATTCTATCGATATCGGGCAGTAAGCAGCTTTTCCTTTTGCACAAGAAAAGGCAGAGTAAGAAAGAACTGCAGTGACGCGCTCTAATCTTTCCCTATCCCATCCTAATTGCAAAGAACAAAGGGCCACATAAACAGAATTTTTCAGTCCCATCGGATACTCTCTTTGATTGGCTAAATACCTAGCAACAACATCAATGACTTTTTTTTCCGTAGACCGATCGACATCGATCTGTTCAGCGATCCAACACCGATCAAGATGCTCAATGATGATTTCCCTGGATGGGAAGATGAGTATGGAATCTGCCGTTATACACATAAGAAATTTCCTAGAACCGCATTCCGTTCAGAAACCACATTGAGCGACGACACATGGTTTTAAGACAGCTTCTTAGAAAGGTCACGCATTTTCTCTTAAAACCTTTTTATTCTTCAATAAAAAATTTGCGCTATAGACCTAATTCTTAAAACGGAGAATCGCCTCTTTTTATAGAGGAGAGATTCTCCGTTCCGGTAAGGGGCGGCCAAGTTCCTTAGCCCAGCCAGATGGATGGCTCGCCAGATCCTGTCCTAAAAGAACAGGAACCTAAGCCGAGCTGCCCGTTCAAAATCGATTCTTGCATCGCAAGCAAGTGCATACCATGGTTTCAAAATAACTTTCTGGTGTATGCTTCTGAAATTATTGGTGGATTTGGATTTTTTGATCGAAAATTGGCGCAAAAAAAACTCTAAAATCG
>DALYFE010000094.1:0-7105 GCA_031972195.1 Chlamydiales bacterium
TGATACCCTGCGGCAAAGAATTTGCCGCCCATTACCGGAGCGGAGAATCTCTCCTTTTTTAGGGGAGAGTTCTTCAAAGGCTGTATACTTCATGTCGATATAGCCCCCATAATTTGGAGTCGAAAATCGACCAATACCTGGTTTTAACACAGCTTCTTATGGAGGAGTGAGTTTGTTTTCCATACAAGCGCGAGCGAGAAGCACCATGACCGCATTGAAGTAGGGGGAGCTGTCTCCCACAGGATCCATCGGACTTGGTTGATTTTTCGTGATGTCATAGGTAAATACGCTTTGGGATAATGCGTTATAGAGCGCCGTGTCTTTTAAAATATTTGCGGCAGCGAGCACAGGAGCGTTCAAAGCCGGCGAAGAGTGGTCCCAAGACCCCAAAGCAGTTTGCGTAATTGCATCGATTCCTTCCGAGGGGAGCGTTCCGTTTTTTACAAAATTCGCAACGCCGGAATTCCCTAGCAAATAGTTTAGAGACGCTGTTAGAGGCAAGGCGATGGGGTGCGTGGGATTGTTATTGATAAAGTCAGCTGTCCAAAGAGGAAATCTGCAAGCATCATAGGCAAAACTTTCAGACCACGCGTCATAGTGCTGTCCATCATAATGGAGCACGTTCGGCATGAGGCCTGTCTTGTGGTTTTTTTGAAACGCCTCAATAGAGGCAAAACTGTTTTGGAGGACATCGGAAAAACGGTAATCGATTTTACTGATGTCGGGGGCTGTTAGACATACGAAGACCGAGTTGCCTTGAGTGGATTGGCAGAAGCTGCTTTCTTTTGAAGACCCTTGGTCTGTTACAGTCCATTTGGAATATTGGTATTCAATGCCGTATTTAGAGGTCATGACAGGGGCGCCTGATTCATCATAATAGGTTGCGTGGATCGTGGCGTTTGCATAGTTGGCGATATCGGAAGAAAAGACCGCTTCGGCAGTTGTGAGCGCAGATACCGTATATCCATTGGGGACATCGGGTTTTGGAACAAAATTGCTATCCAACTGCACAGTTCCGTTTCCTCCGAGATAGTCGATAGATACAGTTTTTGAGACGTTATTTTTAAAAATAAGCCGTAAGGAATTGATTGGAGAGTGGTCCGGGAAATCAGGGCATTTGGAAGAGATGTCGGGAGGCGGCAACGTATCCAGAGCTAGAAAGGCTTCAGGGGTAAGATAGCCGGGATAAAGGACTTGCAAGCCTGCGGCTCCCCACTGATTGCCGGGCACATAGCGGAGCGCTTGGATATCGACATCATTTAAACGAATTTCTCTGCCCATTTGCCGGAAAATTTCCGCATAGGTCATTTTGCCTTCGACTGTGGAGAAGAGAGAAGGCGCCCAAAGATTTTTGGCGACTCTTAAGCTGGCTAAATAAATAGCCCAGGCGATTTGGATGTCTGCATCCGTTGCAGATCCATTGGAATAATAGGCAGGCGCTCCGGACGAGGAGGCGAATGTAAAAGGCATCCCCTTAGCGTTGACGATCCATGGCATCATGAAGGGAGCGGAGGCGTAGCATATTTGTTTCCCATAGGCGCTGCAGCCATAGGCATTTGCAGTTCCCAATATATAGCGAAGGAATTTATCAAAAGTTGTTTGGTCATTATTTGCATAGGCTAGCAGCAATCCATAGCCCATCCCTTCAGACACAGTGGGTCTTTGGCCTTGTCCATCTTCCGAATAGGCTGACGAGCCGATGAAAATCACTCTTGCCTGTTCTTCGTTATCCACTGTAAAGAAATCGATGAAGTGGTTTGCAGGGTCAATCCATTGGCTATAGGAACTTGTGAAAGGAAGCGTCGATTGAGTTCTGAGTCGATGGGGTTTTGCAGATCCGAAAGAGGGGAAGATTGCGCTAATCAGGGCTGCTATACATAGGATCCATGTTTGTTTCATAGGGTGCTCCGTTTTAGAAACTGACCACAAATCTCGCTTTTGCGGTCAGTCTCTTAATTGTAAAATTGTTTTGGTATAGCATGGCCAAAAAATACGTACAACACCCTTTTGAGAAATTTCATTGGTAGAATACCAATTTGTTGCGCTATCATAATAGATGTATGGGTAAAAAAATTTCTCTCTTTTCTCTTGTTTTTCTGATTGTTGCTGCCATTGACAGCATCCGCAATCTTCCTGCTGCCGCGTTATTTGGCAGTTCGTTGATCTTCTTTTTTCTCTTTTCGGCTGTGATTTTTTTGATTCCGGTGGCGCTGCTGTCGGCAGAATTTTCCTCCCGCTATCCGGAAGAAGGGGGGATTTTCCATTGGGTGCGCAGTGCGTTTGGAGAAAAGATGGGCCTTGTGGCCATTTGGCTGCAGTGGATCAATACGATGGCTTGGTATCCTACGATCCTGGCATTTATTGCCGGTACGGCAGCCTATTTGTTCGATCCTGCATTGGCTGAGAATAAACTATTCTTAGTCTCTGTTATTTTAATTATTTTCTGGAGTCTTACTTTAATTAATTTGCGAGGGCTTCAGGTTTCTGCGAAAATTAATGCAGTTTGTGGGATTGTGGGAACGATTTTCCCGATGCTTCTGTTGATTGGACTGGGCGTTCTTTGGGTTGTCCTTGGCAATCCGGTGCAAATTTCGTTGAATTGGGGTTCTATATTTCCAACGCTTAGCTCATCGGACAATTGGGTCTCTTTGATTGCGATCATGGCTTCGTTTCTCGGGATGGAGTTATCGGGCGTTCATGTGAATGAAATTGCCAATCCTCAGAGGAATTTTCCAAGAGCGATGGGAATTTCCGTATTCATTTTGCTCTTTACGATGCTCTTTGGTTCTCTTTCCATTGCTGCGGTGATTCCCGAACAAGAAATTCGTTTGGTTGACGGCATTATGCAGACAGCTACGCAATTTTTTGCGACGTTTCATATTCCGGCATCAGGTCCTGTCCTTGCCTTGTTGATCATGGTTGGAACTTTTGGGGGAATGATCAACTGGCTGATCTCTCCTGCGAAGGGTCTATTGCAAGCTGCGAAAAGAGGATTCCTTCCAAAATATTTTGCAGAAACAAACCAGCATGGAGTGCCTGTTCGTATTCTATTAGCCCAGGCAGTGCTCGTTTCTGTTTTTTGCCTGTGTTTTATTTTGATGCCGAGCATCAATGCGTTTTATTGGTTTTTAACGGCTTTGAGTACGGAAATGTACATGATCATGTACGTTTTGATGTTCGCTGCAGCTCTTTATCTTGGCAGAGCCCCTAGAGGTGTCCAAGTTTTTCAGATGCCGAAGGGGACTAGAAAGTTGACTTGCTTAGTTGGGTTAGGCGGCTGTCTTTTGACGATTGTAGTTGGATTTTTTCCTCCTCAGGGGATTGATGTTGGCAGCGATTTGAGATATATCGCCCTGATTGGACTTGGCAATGTTGTCCTTATTTCTCCTGCGGCGCTTTTATGTCTTTATTATAAGAAAAAATCGGGAAGGCGATAAGCCGGATTCTGTCGTGAGTCATCATTCATCTACTGCGGTCTGTTGGAATCCCTGTTGAGACATACGCGAAAGCACGTACCCAAAAGGGGGGATTCAATTCGACCTTGCTTCAGATAGGGTTTACAACGCCTGCGGTCTCCCGCAGTGCGGCAATCTCTTGAAGACTGCCTTTTCATCCTGTCTTTCTTGCGAAAGCGGCATAGTTTCTGTTGCACTTTCCGTCGCCTTGCGGCGCCCGGCCGTTAACCGGTATCTCTTCCTGTGAAGTCCAGACTTTCCTCTCCGCAACATTGTTGCGGAGCGATGACCTACCTTCCCGAAAAAAAAGGAGGGACTTTAGACGCCTGCTAGGCGGCGGCGGCGTCTTTTTGTGGCAGCGGCAGTGCCTTCAACACTTGCGCTTTCCTGCCAGTAGTGGATTCGCGAACAATGTTCGCAGAAGGTGATTCTTTCGCCTTTGCGGACGAGATTTTCGTGTTGCGCGGTCAATGCGATATGGCATCCGTTGCAAGTGCGGTTTTCAATGGGAACAACGACCCGGTCTTTTTTGTTGTTGAGAAGCCGCTCATATACTTTTAAAACTTCCGGATCTGCAGTCTTCGCAAGGATGTCGCGCGCTGATTTTAGCTCGCTGCCTTCCTGATTGATCATCCGAATGCTTTCTTTGATTTCGCCTTCCAGAGCAACGCTGCTGGATTCTGATTGAGCAAGCGATTCTTTGATTTTTTCAAGGAATTCTTCTTCGAGCGCTCTTTTATCAATCATGTCGCTTGTGATTTGCTCTGTTGCAATCCGCTCGCGTTCAGATGCCGTCATTTCTTGAGTTAAAGCATTGAATTCATCAACTTTTTTGACAGAATTCTGTTTGATTTCGAGTTTTTTGATTTTTTCTTTGATGTCGTTGATTTTTGTTTCCTGCAAAGCAATGCTGCGGCCCAGCTCGGAGATTTCAGATTCTTTGTCTGCCTGCTGTTTGCGGAGCTCATGTCTGAGGGAGTCGATATGGCCCAGCTCGCTTAGGCGCTCTTTTTTGAGGCGCATGAGTCGGATCATTTTCATGTCGTATTCCTGGATATCAAGAATGACCTTTAGTGCTGGATGCATGGGAAACCTAATGATAAAGTTTATGGAAGTACTTTACGATTTTTCTCGAAAATTCGCAAGTGTAATCCGATTTGAGGGTATAAATACAAATGTTGAGACTTAGGCGGCCTTATTTCTATTATCTTTTTTGAGCAAAAGAGTGATCTCGACTTTGTACAATTTCATGACCTCCTCTCCGGCCCTCGTCAGCCATGAGATTATAAAAATAAAAATTGATAGGAGGCGCCCCATTGCGCATACTCTTTGGCATTGAAGAACTCTCCTCTAAAGAGGAGAGATTCTCCGCTCCGGTAATGGGCGGCAAATTCTTTGCCGCAGGGTATCAGATAGCTCGCTTAACCCTGTCCTAAACAACAGGGATTGCGCCGAGCTGCCCGTTCAAGCCGGTACCAAAAAGAACATGCAACCTTCAATGTCTTTCGGTACTCAACACAAATAAAATATTGTTGTTTACTTAAAATTGAGCTAAAGAATTCCTCAAAGGGGTCGGAATATGAAAAAGAATTGGAGCAAATCGGTGTTGATCAGTGTCGTGGCGGTGTGTGCCGGCCTTGCTGCTGAAGAGTCGAATTTAGCGTTTTTTCTAGAGCAAGAGTTAGTGGAGGTCGCAGGAGGTTGCGAAGAGGAAATTGTCATGAGGCGGGCTGAAGAGTCTCCGCCGTCTGAAGATAACCGTTGCCTTTCCGGGAAAGGGGCGGGAAAAGCTAATTTTTTTGTTCAGGGATCTTTTCTTTACTGGCAATCCGAGGTGAGTGGAGTCCCTTCGGGGCTTGCTTGGAAAGGGGGAGCTGAAACCTTGATTTTCCAACCTTTAGAATATCATTTTCAATGGCAGCCAGGGTTCCAGGCGGCTGTAGGATATTGCTTCAGCCGCGAGGACTATCCAACTCTGCAAATTAGTTGGACTCATATGCACGGCCAAGGCGTTTCCAGCGTCGTCAGTAAAGCGCGGGAGAAAGTGGTCATCCCTGATTTGGGTCCTTTGTCTTTCTTGGCTTTGAGCTATCGATCCAGATGGATTCTTTACTATGATCTTCTCGATCTTGGATGTACGCAAACTTTGTTCAGCAACCCTTTTCTTAGTATTGTTCCCCAAATGAGCATACGAGGAGCTAAAATCAGTCAACACATACGGCTTCCAACATATGTTTATGTTGATACAGATTTGACGCCTGTCGGAGGATCTGCCAATTATTTTGCCAAGTGTAATTTTTCCGGCATTGGTCCTCGATTTGAAAGTGCGATTCGATGTGGTTTGTCTGAACATTGGAATCTTGTTGGCTGCATTGCAGGATCTTTTCTAAGGGGAAGATTCAGTATGAATCAAAAGATTCATACTTATAACACGAATCCCGCAGGGTACTTTTCCATTCCTAATTCCATTTGGAGAAACCAACTCAATTGGGAGGGGAAAATTGGTTTCGAATGGTGTCGTCCATTATTTTGCGATCTGGGGCGTATCTCCTGGTCTGCTTTCTATGAAATGTCCTACTGGCCAAGAATGTTCCGTCTTTCTGATCTGATAGGGGGAGGACCCGGAGGTCCTCCCGCAGTTGCTTATCCTCGCGATGAAGACATAAGCCTTCAAGGGTTAACTACGTCTTTGGCTTTCTATTTTTAACCCGCGCTCCGCACCCTGCTCTGCAGGATGCGGGCAACCGTTCTTTTAGGGTTGGATTTGAGGAAAAAAAGAAAATGTAGGAGAATCGATGGATTCTGCTGAATGGTTAAGGATCTATTATGTCGTTTTTAAAAAAATACCTTGCAAATAGGGAAATTCGGGAACACCCTCCCGCTGTCGTGGCCTATCTGGCTGCAATCGATGCCGTGCATGATGCTTTCCCTGAGGTGGCGCAGGGCATTGTTCAAGAGTTGCGCGATCAGCGCAGTCATTTAAAATTGATTGCTTCGGAAAATTATTGCTCGCTTCCTGTTCAGCTGGCTATGGGCAATTTATTGACCGACAAGTACAGCGAAGGGTACGTGGGCCATCGGTTTTATGCAGGGTGCGGCAATGTGGATCTTGTAGAAGGACTTGCTGTCGATTTGGCTAAAAAAATTTTTAATGCGGAACATGCCTATGTCCAGCCCCACTCGGGGGCCGATGCGAACCTGGTTGCGTTTTGGGCTATTTTAACTCACAAGATCCAGTCTCCGGAGATCGAGCGGTTGGGGAAAAAAACGCTGGATGAATTGACGCCTGAGGAATATGAATCGGTCCGCAAGCTCCTGGTGAGTCAGAAAGTGATGGGCCTTGGACTCGGATCGGGGGGGCATCTTACCCACGGATACCGGCATAATATTTCTTCAAAAATTATGCATTCGGTCAGCTATGAAGTGGATCCTCAATCGGGACTGATTGATTATTCGGCGCTTGCCATCCAGGTAAAACGGGAAAAGCCATTGATTTTGATCGCAGGCTACTCCGCATATCCGCGGCTGCTTGATTTTGCGAAGATGCGGGAAATCGCCGATAGCGTAGGGGCGGTTCTTCTTGTCGATATGGCGCATTTTGCGGGACTGGTCGCAGGAAAAGTGTTTCAGGGAGTTCATGACCCGATTCC
>DALYFE010000095.1:0-7047 GCA_031972195.1 Chlamydiales bacterium
CAACGAACGGTTCAATCATCTTGTGCTCAATCGCCATCTTGCGAATCCAACGGTCGGATCTTAAACTCATAACAAACTCATTGCCCCTTATATAAAAAATTTGCGCTTCCCTTTGTCTAGGGAAATTGAACGCATCTTGAATCACTTGAATGGTCAATGTAGCGCGTGAAATGGTTTTCTTGCTACATTTTTCGATTATGGCAGAACCTTACCTAGAATCTTCCTGGGCAAAACCAGACACTCCTTTTGAAACGCCTCTGCGTCCTCAGACACTTTCCGATTTTGTCGGACAGGAATCTGTCCGCGAAAGACTCGAAGTGTTTATCGCCGCAGCCAAAAGCCGTCAGGAGGCTCTCGGGCATTGCCTATTTTCCGGCCCTCCCGGACTTGGAAAAACAACGCTTGCGCATATTATCGCCAAGTCAATGGGGACTCAGTTGACTGTAACTTCCGGACCCGCTCTTGAAAAAGCAGGCGACTTGGCGGGTTTGCTGACAAACCTTAAAGCAGGCGACGTATTATTCATCGACGAGATTCACCGTCTTTCTAAAGTGGCCGAAGAATACCTGTATCCGGCGATGGAAGATTTTGCATTGGATCTTCTGATCGATTCAGGCCCTAACGCCAGAAGCGTTCAGGTAAAATTGAATCCTTTTACTCTCATAGGCGCGACTACCCGATCAGGGTTGCTCAGCGCGCCAATGCGATCGCGCTTCTTGATTTCTTTGCGATTGGACTACTACGATCCCAACACGCTCAGTCAAATCCTCAAACGCTCCTCTGCCTTGCTGCAGATCACATTGACTGAAGAGGCGGCCCTGGAAATCGCCAAACGATCCAGAGGAACGCCTAGAATTGCAAATAATCTGCTCCGCTGGGTCCGCGATTGCGCGCAAATCCAAAAACAAAAAACTGTAGACCTAAATCTAGCCAAAAAAGCGCTTGCAATGTTGTCAATCGACGAAAAAGGTTTAGATGAAATGGACAAAAAAATTCTTTCGATTATGATTGACCATCATAAGGGAGGGCCTGTAGGTCTCAATAATTTGGCGGCAGCAGTCGGAGAAGAAGCTCATACTCTAGAAGAGGTTCATGAGCCGTTTCTTATCTTGCAAGGGTTCATTCGCAGAACCCCGCGAGGACGGGAAGCGACAGCGCTCGCTTATCAACATATCGGGAGACAGCTCCCCCAAACACATCCGGAGTTTTTATGAAATGCATGCTCGCTGCTGTGATCCTATCCAGCACCATCTACGCCAATGATCTGAAAAACACGCCCGTCTCATCATTTGAGCGGATCGCCCAGCCCATCGGCCCAAGAAATATTCAGGTTCTTTTAGAAAAAGACGCCTCTGAAATTCTTCTGGAAGTCAAAGGCCCTTACTATATCTTCAATCCACATGATGGCAGCAGAGTCGCCGCGGGTCTTCTTGGAAAACGATTTATGATCCGTGAAAGAGAGACCGGATTAAAGTGGGGCGAAGAGTTCCCCGGGATCCACCAGATCTATATTAAGCCCCGATCTCCGGAAACATCGATTTTTATCAACGGCATCCAATATAGCGGAGCCATCGCCGTCTACGGAGTAAACGGCATGATCAATATTGTGAACGACTTGGACATAGAGTCCTACGTAAAGTCCATTTTAACAACGCAATTTCCAACTCCCCTCGAGCCGGAGGTTATGTCCGCCCTTGCAATTCTCGCTCGTACCAATGCATACCATCAAGCGATAAAAAATCAGGATAGTTTTTGGCATACCTCTGCAGCAGAGAATTCCTATGCAGGATCCGCTCTGGTCGTCACAGGATCTCCTGTTGAACGAGCCGTCCATTCTACGAAAAATTTAATCCTGGTTCATCCGGATGAAGGAAGAAACGAACCATTTGCTACAGCTTGGACCGAACATAGCGCCGGAAAAACCGCTCGTTATGAGACCATCTTCCGCAAAGAAGCCGATGCACCGGAACGAGGGGTCGAGGCTCCCCATGCAGCTTTGGCAAGGCAAGAGTCAAAATGGGCCTATCAGATCTCAAAAAAACACCTCTCTCACCTCCTCGATATCGATCAAATCAAATCCTTGGAGCTCTTCATAGATCCTCCATCAGGAAAAGTTTATGGGTTAAGAGTCAGCGGAGCTAGCGATTCATTTGATATCGATTTCCTATCTCTTCAAGAAAAAATAGGGCCTCATCATATCCTCAGCTCTGACTTTACCGTTTCGATTAAAGATGAGACCGTCTCTTTCACAGGATTTGGGAAAGGGCACGGAGTGGGGCTTTGCCTTTATTCTGCATCAGCTCTAGCTCAAAATGGAGAAAATGCAGTAAAAATTCTTGCAAAGTTTTTTCCGGAAACCTACCTCTATAACTTGACCACGCTGCCCGACGGAACGATCAAATAAATAATTAATTGCAAGGGAGCCCAAATTTTTTTTGGGCTCCTGAAAGTCGATTGAAAAACAAATTGAAAAATGTACCCACCCGTGGTATCATTGGACCTTCACCGGGGAACTCGGGGAATAAGCAATCTGAACTAGGTCAGGGCCGGAAGGCAGCAGCCTTAAGGAATCTGACTTATGCCCAGAACCACTCTCCGGTGTTTTTTTTTACCTGCTGGAAGTTAAAAATAATTAATCCCCATCGCCCGCCGCACTTCGCAAAGCGTCTGGTCCGCAGCTTTGATTGCATGTTCAGTCCCATTCTTTAAAAGACCCATCACGTAACCAGGATCTTTTGCAAAATGCTCGCGAATCTTACGGATCGGCTCGAGAAAAGCCAACAGTTCCTCAAGAAGATACTTCTTCACAACCGAGTCGCCCAGACCGCCTCGCTGATAGTGTTCTTTTAGTTCCAAAATCTTGGCCGAATCCTTTCCAAACGCATCCAAGTAAGTGAAAACAGGATTGCCCTCAACCTTGCCCGGGTCTTGAACATGCAGATGGTTGGGATCCGTATACATCCCCTTCACCTTCTTTGCGACAACATCAGGATCGTCTGCCAAGAAAATCGCATTGCCCAAGCTCTTGCTCATCTTGGCTTTTCCGTCTGTCCCCGGGAGCCTGGATTGGGCAGCCAATACGATTTGAGGCTCGACAAGCACTTCGGTATGATAGAGCCGATTGAATTTACGCACGACCTCTACTGTTTGCTCGATCATGGGAATCTGATCATCTCCCACGGGCACAAGGGTTGCCTTGAATGCAGTGATGTCCGCTGCCTGAGAAATCGGATACACCATGAAGCCTGCAGGCACTTCCTCTCCGTACCCCTTTTGTTGAATTTCTACCTTCACAGTCGGATTATGTTTTAACCGATTCCAAGTCACAAGGTTCAGATAATACTGCGTAAGTTCGGGCAGGGCGGGAACCAGAGATTGAATAAAAATTGTCGTTTTTTTCGGATCAATCCCAACGGCCAGATAGTCGAGCATGACCTCAAGCACGTGTTCTCGAACTTTTTGCGGTTCATGGGCATGGTCGGTCAGCGCTTGCGCATCCGCAATCATCACGAACTGCTTATGCTGATTTTGTAAAACAACTCGGGAAGCTAAAGATCCAATGTAATGGCCAAGATGAAGCTTTCCCGTGGGGCGATCTCCTGTAAGAATAATTTGAGTACGATGCGTCATATATCTATCTCAGGTTGTTTTGGTATGCATATACTAATTGCTAATATACTATTTTAACAATGGCCATAGCGAGAAGCCGACAATTCTTTTTTTTGACAAAAAAAACCTTGCGCTCATTTAGGCATTTATGTAATGACGTTTGGTCATTATGAAAGAAAATACATGTTGTGAACTGCCGCAAAACACCGAGAGCGCGCTCCCACGCACAATTGGTCCTTATACGATCTTCCAAAGCCTTGGAAAGGGAGGCATGGGGGAGGTTTTTTTAGCAAAAGATCCAACATGCGGACGCTACATCGCGCTCAAGCGGATCAAACCGGAAATGAGCCATAATAAAATCATTCAAAATCGATTTTTACGAGAAGCCCATGTCACAAGCGCACTAACCCACCCTTCAATCGTCCCGATTCTCTCCATTCAAATGGAACCCCCGGAGATTTATTATACCATGCCTTGCGTGGAAGGGGATACGCTTCGACAAGTTCTAAAAAAAACACGGGATCAGGAAAAAAACGGCGATTCCACCTATTCCTTGCGCCCGGAAATCCCTCCTGTGATGAAAGAAAATTCACAAGATCCTATTTTGAATCAAAATGGAAAAGAATTGCATCTAAAAGGATCCTTTCCTCCTACAAGAGACATGGATTCGATCGGACATTCTATTCCGTCTCTTGCCCGTATTTTTCTTCAGGTCTGCGAAGCTGTCGCCTATACCCACTCAAAAGGAATCATCCATCGCGATTTAAAGCCCGAGAACATCATCGTTGGAAAGTATGGCGAAGTGATGATCCTTGATTGGGGAATCGCAGATTTTATCGATCACCTCGAAAAAAACGAATATAAAGAATCCAACCATATCAGTCTGAGTAACCAGTATGGAGAGAATTTAACAAAACCCGGAAAAATTGCCGGCACTTTGGCATACATGCCCCCGGAGCGTCTGAAAGGAAAACCCTCTTCGGTCCAAGTAGATCTGTATGCGCTGGGAGTGATCCTGTACCAACTCTTAACGTTGCAACTCCCTTTTCAAAGAAAAACAATTGCCGCCTTTCGAAGAACTGCAGACATGGAAGAACTCATCGATCCTATCGAGATGGCTCCCTATCGGGACATTCCCCATCAACTGTCGGCAGTTTGTAAAAAATGTCTTGCCCGCGATCTTTCGGAACGCTATCAGTGCGTAGAAGATTTAATCTCGGATTTAAAAAACTATATCGAAGGAAAACCTGAATGGATCTTTCTGGGCGAGCTCGACCCGAGAAAAAAAGAAGATTGGCAATTCCAAGAAAACATCCTTCTTGCAAAACACATTGCAATCACAAGATCTCTTAACGTCACCGATTGGGCTGCGGTGATGGTTTCTTGCAGATCATTTCCCGAAAATTTACGGATTGAAGCAGAAATTCAAATGGACGCAGATAGCCAAGGGATCGGATTTTTATTCAGCATCCCTGAATCCGATGCCAGAAAAAGTCTGGAAGAGGGCTATTGTCTTTGGATCGGATCGCAAAAAGACCCTTCTTTTCGGCTATTTCGGAACAATGTACAGGTCTTGGAAGTCCAAGGAACTCTCCCTGAACCGGATGTGTGGCATAAAATTAGGATCGAAAAGATTGAAGACCATATAAGGTTCTACTTCGACGGACAACTTAAACTCAGCTTCGCCAGTTACCTGCCGCTTGCGGGGACGCATGTTGGTCTTCTTCACAAAGATGCATGCTTCGCAATCAGAAAATGGACTTTTCATGACGGAAGCCATAATGTGATGGTCAACTGTCTTGCAGTTCCCAATGCTTTTTTAAGACACAAACTATACGACCTGGCTCTGCGCGAATACAGGCGTATCGGCCAATCGTTTCCGGGAAGGATCGAGGGACGTGAAGCACTGTTTAGAGCAGGGCTCACATTGCTCGAACAAGGAAAATTGGAAAAGAAAGAGCATTTTGCCCACTTGGCTTTAAAGGAATTCGAAAAACTATACAGAACCCCGGGGGCCCTCCTCGAATATTTGGGCAAATCCCTTGTTTATGAATCCTTGAATGATTCTGAAGAAGAGGCCAAATGCCTTGAGCTGGCATTAAGAAAGTTTCCAAAACATCCTCAGCTTCCCATGCTCAAAGAGCATATTGTCTACCGCATGCATGAAAGCTCTTTGAACAATCGGGAAGCGGCGTATCGAATTATCCTCCTTGCACTGCGCCATATTCCGGATCTTTTGGAAAATCCGGACACATGCGCCCTCATTCATAGCCTTCGCAATAATTGGGAACCTCTGCCATTTATTGAAGACTCCCAAGATGCGATTCTTTTGATGACAATTCAACTGGCATTTTGGCTAAGAGCTACCCCAATTCTTGTTGAGATCGCCGACTCTCTTACAAAAAGAAAACCTGTCAATGAAATCTTGCTGGCCAACGCCGTATTTTGTTTGATCGAACTAGACGCGCCTCATCTGGCTGAAAAATTTCTGTCCCAGTCCCATCCAGAACGGGCAAAACCTTGCATAGGATCGCGCGAACAGGCAACTCGGCGCAATGCCTGTTCTTTAGAGCCGCCTGTTCAAAATCCAATTTCGGATGCACGTTCGACATATCCAAGGCTGTCTGTGATCAAACACATGCTCCAGCCTCCTGCATACATACCGGACTTGATTAAAAAAGAAGAATATCGAGTCCTCTATTACATTATGTCCAACGCTCTCAAACACCACAAATTCGGCCTTATCGAGCAATACATGGAGCAACTAAGAACCCGTAAAATGAAACAGAGGGAAAGGCTCTCCTTTCAAGCAATTGAGGCATGGAGCTTTCTGTTGCAAAAAAATTGGAAAGCGGCAGAAGAACTGTTTCAAAAAGCTCCCGGATCTGCGCTGGTTCAAGAAATCTCTCCTCTTCATTTTCCTTACGGAACATGGCTCCATTTAAAAGAAAGCAAGGAAGCTGCCGCTGCCCATTTTGGCGCAGTCCTGGACACCCCCTATCCTCCCACAGCAGCTCTTCCCAGTCATTTTCTGGCAGGCAGGATCGATCATGAAACCGGATGGATCCATCGAGCGTTCTGGTGGGAGAAAAAAGAACTGTACAGACAGCTGGACTTATTTTATCAAGTAGTAGGAAATGGATAACCCATGGATTTTCCTAAATTAAAATCTTCCAATATCCTTCACGACCGATTTTTCGTTCTTCGAGAAGATCTGCTCGAGCATACCGATGGGACAATCCATCCTTATGTGACGCTTTCCTGCTCTGATGCAGTAGCAGTTCTTGCACAAGATCCATTTGGGAGGTGGATCCTAAATCGGGAATATCGGCACGCCTCGGGAAAAGTTCTCATTGGATGCCCGGGCGGCAGGCTCGAAGAGAATGAAGAGCCTCTTTTAGGAGGAAAACGAGAATTTCTTGAAGAGACCGGCTACCA
>DALYFE010000096.1:0-6208 GCA_031972195.1 Chlamydiales bacterium
GGAACAATATTCCACCCAAGCCCGCAAGTATAAATCAGCGATTCATTCGACTCGGGGGCTCCGGGCACGATCGTCTGCGGCGCATGCATTTCCTGCAATGCTGCAGGGCTGATTAAAGTCGTATCGCCAAAACGTCCCCCATTCAAATGGAGCGTCACCCAACGGGCCAAATCTTTTACATTGGAATGCAAACCGCCGGCAGGCGCAATCAAGCTAATATCCCGAAGCATCATGCGCTTCAAAACTCCCCCTTTCTCTAAATAAGGAACAGCAAAGTTCGCTCTTTTCTGCATAGAATCTGCCGTAAAGCCTGTATTCGTCATATTCAACGGAGTTAGAATCCGTTCAGCCACGAGATCCTCCCAAGATTTTGCCAAGAGTTTTTCCATGGAACAGCCGGCAACCAGATACATCAAATCGTTGTATTGATAGCGTGCGCGAAGATCGCAGGAAGGCTCTAAATAGCGGAGCCGCCGCATCACATCCGAACGGGTCATCGTTGAAGATCCGTACCACATAAATCCATGACGAGGCAGGCCGGATCGGTGAGTTAGCAAATCGCGCATCGTCAAATGCAATGTGGCATGCTCGTCCTGGAGTCGAAATTCCGGGAAAATATCAATGATCCTCTCATCCCAAGCAATGAGCCCTTCATCAACAAGGGTCCCTGCTAAAAATGAAGTAAATGCCTTCGAACATGATCCGATCGCAAACACCGTATCAGCCGTTACGGCAAGTTTGTTTTCCAAATCGCGCGAGCCAAAACCTTTTGCATACACCAATTCACCATCGACGACAACTCCGATAGCCAGACCGGGAACTTGATAATCAATCAGAGCCTGCTCAATCGCAGGTTCGCTTTCTTCAATCATCTGTAAGAAATGAGCTTTCGATGAAGGCTCCGACTGAGCACATACCTGAATTGCTGCAAGCAAAGAAATGAAGGTTATTTTAAGCATATATATCCCCGAATCAAATTTTTAAGGGGGATGATCGTAACTGCTTTGAAAAAAAAATACAATGGCTCTGAGAAAAGTGCATCGATGATTCCATTGAACGGATAGGAGTAAGCGCCAAGCCGCAACAAGGCAGAGAAATATGAGACCGCTTTGCGATGGAATGCGCAAGGATCATCAACGATTTATAAAATCGCAGCGCGTTTGAGTCACTCACTACCCAAAGAAACTACTTCGCGGCTAAAAAACCTAAAATTCCGGAAAGAACCAGGTAAACACCAACAACGTAGTTCAGAATCTTAGGGTAGATCAAAATGATGATTCCGGCAGTAATTGCCACAATCGGATGAATCAATGTTGGCATAATAGCTCCTTTTCCTTTGCATAATCAATTTTTTAATTTCTTAGCAATCATGAATTGAGAAAAAACTTGATGCAAGCGAGCGTCTGCAAAAAACATCTATAAGAGACAATCTTTAAATATTGAACCTCTTGAAATGAAGATAAAACACGAGTAAGATCATCGTCATTAAGACGCCAAATGCTTAATTTAGGTTCTGTCAATTTTTCCAGGTCGAAATCCTATGAAAAACGATAGAGCCTTGATCTATGCAAAAGGTTCAATGGAGATTTTTTTTGAAAAGTAGAAAAATTATATTTTCGACCGGACTTGCCATGTTTTCCATGTTCTTTGGCTCCGGGAACCTCGTTTTTCCTTTGATGGTCGGCCAATCTAGCGAGGGGCACTATCTAGCTGCTGCTATCGGTATTTTACTAACCGGTGTGATCGTTCCTTTTTTAGGAATCCTCGCCATGCTTCTTTTCAATGGCAATCAATACGATTTTTTTTCAAGACTGGGAAAGCCTGCTGCATTCTTCATTCCTTTGATTTGCTTATCCATCATGGGACCTTTTGGAGTATTGGCCCGCTGTATGACGGTGGCCCACGGAGCCTTTACGCTGCTTCTTCCTAACACGTCTCTTTGGCTCTTCAGCCTTGTTTCCTGTACTGTGATTTTTTTATTGACCATCAGGAAAAACCGCATTGTCCCAATGCTCGGCTCTATTTTGACCCCCCTGCTCATCCTTTCTTTAGCCGCTATCGTCGGGTTTTCCATGGCATCTGTCGATTTACCTATCGTCGAAGAGACGGCGAGCTCCTCGTGGGAGAGTTTCAAATCCGGAGCCTTCCAAGGGTACCAAACCATGGATCTGCTCGCTGCGTTCTTTTTCTCCGTATTTGTGATCAAACACCTAAAAGACCACCGGGGAATGCAAAATAGTCCGGCCCAATCCTTGCCTATCTTTTTCAAGGCATCTCTTCTAGGGGCAGGACTTCTATCTACAATCTATTTTTTCCTTGTACTTATCGGGGCTATGTATGCACCCATGCTCGCTCGCGTCCCCCCTCAAGAAATGCTTGGGTTCATTGCGCAGCAGAGCTTAGGTCCCATTGCCGCGCCGATCATCTGCATAACGGTTCTTCTTGCTTGCTTTACGACTGCGATCGTACTCGCATCTCTTTATGCAGATTTTTTACGAAAAGAGGTCTCCAACAAACGGATCTCTCAAGCAACTGCGCTTATTGCAACTTTGGCGATCGCCTTTGTGACTTCGACATTGGAATTCTCGGGGATCTCAAAAATCATCGGGCCCATCCTTGTCGTATGCTATCCGGCGCTCATCGTTTTAGCAGTCTTGAGCATTCTGCAAAAATTATGGGGATGGAAGCATCTTCGCATGCCAACTGCGATCGCATTTCTCGCCAAACTCTTTGCAGAACTGCTTGTCCTGTTTAAACTACTTCCTTCATAAGTCCGGCCAAAGCCAGCGCCAGGGCCAAAAATACCGGAACTTTTAAAGGTTTTACCCGGTAAAGGCTATAGGCAATATTCAAGACGCAAAGGATGATCAGCGATGGGTAGAGCGTCTCAAGGAGCGGGCCCATCAATTTCAGCAATCCGGAAAAACCAAGATTTGCCAATCCAGCTGTCATCATGAGCGTGATCCCAAGAGAAATTTCAGAAGAAATACGCTCTTTTAACAGGTCTTTGCGCAGATAGTCTGCAAATACGGCGGCAAGCGCTATTGCAGTCGTAAAGCATGCTAAAAACACCGCAACCGCTGCAATCGCTCCCCCGAAAGGACCTAAGATTTGGACGGCAATGGTGCGCAGCAAATCCTGAGGCGCAACTCCATCCCCCAATACCGGACTATAGTGGGCGGAAAGGGAGCATAGACCCAGATAAGCGAGCATCAAAAGCAGTGCGGCAAAGAGGCTGGCCCCTATCATTTTGCGACGTACTTCCTTCTCTGCGGCCTCTCCGGAGAGATGCTCCAATCCTTGCGATAGGTATGGCAGGATCATGGTTGCAAACAAAAGGGCGCTGATCAGGTCCATTGTCATATACCCCCCCTTGAGCCCATGTAAAAAATGAAAACCCGATCCTTCAAACACCTGCGGGATAGGAGGAGGGTTCATCATTCCGGAAAACACTAAGGCGGCTAGAGATAAAATCAAAAATGGAGTTAAAACCACGCCAAGGATCGATACAATACGCTGCGGACGGTAAGTCAGAAAAAATACTAATACTCCGGCCACAATGCTAAATGCGGCAAGGGATAATGGAAGATAGGGTTGAACGCTTGCATACATCAGGGTGAACAACCGGGACATGCAAAGAGGGCCTTGGGTGATCAAAAGCACAAACATAAGGCAGCGGGACGGCCCCTTCCCCAACCTTTCCAAAAATCGATGCAAATTTCCCTGGTACAGCATCATCGCAATCAACCCCATTAAAGGAAATGCTACTGCTGAAATCATCAATCCCACTAGGGCTGCCGGAGTTTCCGTACCTGAGGTTTTTCCAATAAGAAGAGGGAAAATGAGATTGCCTGCTCCAAAAAACATGGAAAACAAAGCAAATCCTGTAGAAAAAACGCCGGGGCGCCGCTTCGGTTTATCGCAAATTGCACTATCAACAGACATGACTATCTCCTTTTTGGGTCTTTGGAATTGTGAAGTTCAGGCGAAAAAGGGCAGTTAAAGCGACATGGCGGTGCACACCACATCCGTGCAGGCGCAGGTATTGGTTCTACCCAATCCGACTCCCAATCCGAAACAAGAGGATCTCACGTCTGTTTTGTACATCATCCACATCATAAATGCCCTTGCCTAAACGCAAGGAAAGTTGGCATACTTACCAGCTTGGAACGAAGTTTACCAAAAAACAACATTCCCGATCTATCCTTTTTTACAAATCAATTATGCGAAAAACTAAAAATATGACTATTGCGATCATTGGGGGCGGCGCGGCGGGAATGTTTGCCGCCATCCGCTGCAAACTAAAGCATCCCGAAGCTCAGGTCCTATTGCTCGAAAAGACCAATCAGCTCCTTGCCAAGGTGCGTATTTCGGGAGGGGGTAGATGCAATGTAACGCATGCCTGCTTCGATCCGACGCAACTTGTAAAAAACTATCCTCGCGGAGCGAAAGAACTCATCGGCCCTTTTCACCGCTTTCAGCCTAAAGATACTGTTCAATGGTTCGAGGAACGAGGAGTTCTTTTAAAAACGGAGGCTGATGGGCGGATGTTTCCGATCACAGACTCTTCAGAGACCATCATTCAATGCCTAATGCATGCAGCAGAGAAAGTAGGTGTTGAAATCAGAAGACAGCAAAAAATCCAATCGGTTGAACAAATCAATGGAAAATTTTTCATCAAACTTGACAAAGAGCCGATCATTGCCAATCAAATTCTATTAGCAACAGGGTCTGCCCCGGCAGGATATGAGATCGCTGCACAATTCGGCCACACGATTGTCCCTCCCGTCCCCTCGCTGTTCACCTTTAACGTGCCGACATCTCCACTCCTGGATTTAGCAGGCATCTCCGTCCCCAACGCTACGTTAACCCTGAAAGGAGCAGACTTCAAATTCATGATGCAAGGCCCCCTTTTGCTTACCCATTGGGGATTTAGCGGACCTGCCGCACTCAAACTATCCGCTTGGGCCGCTCGAGAACTTCATGCAGCCGGCTACAAGGCAATGCTTCTCATCAATTGGACCGCCTCTCCAAATCAAGAACTCCTCTACCAAAATCTTTTAGAGCAAAAAAAAGCGCATCCAAACCGATCTCTTGCCTCTCCTCTTCCGGCAAATCTATTTGCCAGGCTTCTTGGAAGCCTCCAAATAGACCCATCAATTCCGATTGGAAAAATCCCCAATAAAACTTTGGTACAGCTTGCTGCAAAATTGTATGCAGACCCTTACTGCATCGACGGAAAGACGACCTATAAGCAAGAATTTGTGACAGCAGGAGGAATCCACCTGAAAGACATCGACTTCAAAACCATGCAAAGCCGCATTGTTCCCGGATTATTTTTTGCCGGAGAAATTCTCAACATCGATGGAATCACCGGAGGATTTAATTTTCAAAACGCATGGACCACAGGCTGGATTGCCGGTTCATCGATGGGCAGCCCAACGGACGAATAGACCTCTTTCGAAATTAAGGATTCGTCGCTTTTGTGGATTATTTTGGCCGAGTTTTCGATTGAAGAACTCTCCTCTTTAGAGGAGAGATTCTCCGCTCCGGTAATGGGCGGCAAATTCTTTGCCACAGATTATAGATAGCTCGCTTGACCCTGTCCTAAAGAACAGGGACCCAAGCCAATCTGTCCGTTCAAAATTTGGGGGCAATATCAACTTTCGTATATGGCCCCCCAAATTTTGAAGTCGAAAAGCGGCTCAAAAGAACCGCAAAATCGACTGAACCTTAATTTCGAAAGAGGTCTAAAAAAGCTCTATGCTTCCGGAATAACAATCCAAGCAATCAAATACGCAATCAGCATAGGAACAAAGCCTGTAAAAATCAGAATCAGCACAGCAATCAGACGAATCACTGTCGGATCAATCTCTAAATATTCAGCAAGTCCTCCGCAAACTCCGGCAATTCGCCGATCTACACGTGAACGATAAAGCCTCTTCATCTAACTCTCCCTTATCCTTTCGTCCTACTTTTTGAGTGCATTAAAAAGAACAATTGGTATAGTCATATTTTTATTTTTCAAAAACCATTAACCCTTGAGCCTAAAAGAGCATCTATGAATCAATCTTTGCGTCTTCCAGCGTGGTTTCACAATACGCTCGTTCCTCTTTTTTTACTAACCGTATGTCCTCCTGCTGTGTTTGTATTTTGGTATATCAATACAACCCTTGGCGGCTCTTTTGAAACATTTTGGCAGCTTGCC
>DALYFE010000096.1:6218-7017 GCA_031972195.1 Chlamydiales bacterium
AGGATTGCTAACGACTGTAGCATCCATTTGGGCGCCTGTATTTTTCGGATCCGCTACCGCTTGGAAAATCCTGTTTTGCTATGCAGCCTTTCAGCTATTTTTGATGAAAGCAGTTCCCGGAAAACCCTTGCTTGGCCCAATCACTCCTAAAGGAAATATCCCTGTCTATAAAGATAACGGCATTACCTGCTTCATCATCACCATTGCCACATTTTTAGCCGGAGGCTATGTTTTTCATTGGTTTTCTCCTTCCATTCTGTATGACAATTTAGGCTACCTTCTCGGCGCGCTAAATTTTTTCAGCCTCCTGTTTTGTCTTTTTCTGTATTTAAAAGGCATTTTTGCTCCTTCCTCCAGCGATCATGGCGTTACAGGCAATCCATTGTTCGATTATTATTGGGGAACGGAACTCTATCCTCTCTTTTTTGGATGGAACATCAAGCAATTTACAAATTGCAGATTCGGGATGATGGGCTGGCCCCTTCTTCTTCTTTCCTATGCAGCAGCGCAGCAAAATCTGTTTGGCCATATCAGCGACTCCATGCTGGTTGCAGTGGCTCTCCAGTTAATTTACGTTGGCAAATTCTTCTTATGGGAAGGAGGCTATTTACGCTCTTTAGACATCATGCATGACCGCGCAGGTTTCATGATCTGCTGGGGCTGCCTTGTCTGGCTTCCATGCATCTACACATCTCCAACACTCTATTTGGTCGAGCATCCCAATCATTTAGGAATGCTGCAGGCCTCCCTCATTTTTTTAGCAGGGGCCTCTTGCATTATTATCAACTACCTTGCCGAC
>DALYFE010000097.1:0-6922 GCA_031972195.1 Chlamydiales bacterium
GCAGGCATCCTCACCAAACACCTCAAGAAATGATCGCATTTCGGCTTGGACGTCGAGGCATTGATCTTTTTAACCCAAAAACTATCCTGCTGATCCTTTGGCTATTCCTCCTTGTTTTTCCAAAAGGAGGATTTAAGATCGGCGCTCTGCCTCTTACCTGGGGTTATTTTTTTCTCACTCTTTTTTCCATTTTTTCTATCTTTCGATCTCGTTTCGTTTGCCATAGGCGGCGCATCGAGGCATTTCTCCTAACGCTTCCATTTCAAGCAGTCTGCATGTTTAGCTTTCTGGTTTATGGAATAGACTACTTGAATTTCATCTTATCATTGATTTTGAGTTTTTTCTTTTTCCCTTGTTTTTTCTTCATTTTATTTTCCGAATACATAGAATCAATGAATTCAAAAATGCTCTTTGAATTGTTGAGAAAAGGGGTGTTTTTTGTCGCAGCATATGGCATTTTTCTCTTTTTTTTTAAACTAATCACCGGAAAATTCATTGAAATCCCATTTTTAACGGTAAATTTTCATGATTTCGGCGCAATCGATCTCAAACACATCCATCGAGGCACTGTATTCAAGCTCATTTCTACCTATAACAACGGAAACATCTATGGCATTTGCATCCTAATGCTTTTGCCTCTTTACCTCTTGCTTGAGCACAATTCCTGGAAAAAGGCAGCCGTGATTTTTTCTCTAATCTTGTCATTATCGCGCACGGTATGGATTGGGTTACTTTTTAGTCAGTGCATAACTGCATTGCTCGGAAATAAAAAACCGGAGTACCTAAAACTACTAACAGGCTCTTTAGTGGCAATTCTCGTTATTCTTATAATTACCTATTCTTGCGGTTTTAACATTCACTTTCTTTTCGACCAAAATCTAGGAGGACGAACAGAACAATTACAAACAGTCCATTCTATTAGTATTTTCCCAGACAGACCATTCTATGGGTTTGGCGAAATTGTCTATCTCAGTGTATTGTCTAACTTTGGCATAACCGGATTATTCACTTACCTCCTTTGCTTATCCGGACCCATTTTTTTAACCCTCGCCCACCAACCTATTTCCCTTGTTCATAAACGAATTCTCTGCGGCCTTGTGAATTTTCTTTTCATCTCCATGTCGGATGGCGCTCTTCTTTACATTCCGGTATTGGCCTTCTATTGGTTCTTGAGCTCTCTTGCTTTGCGCCGCTCTCTGGAACCTATTTCTTTAAATTCCTCCTTCTAGTAGATTTAGGCCATGCATTCTGCGCAAGAACTCCAAAAAATTGCAGCTCGGATCCGCTATCGAATTATCGAAATGTCGCGCTATGGAAAAGCTCCGCATCTCGGATCTTCCCTCTCATGCGTAGACCTCATTGTTGCAGCTTATTTTCATTTTCTAAATATTCATCCCGGACACCCGCTTGATCCGAAGCGAGACCGATTTTTTCTCAGCAAAGGACACGCCGTATCCGCTCTCTATGCAACGCTCGCTGAGAAGGAATTTTTTTCCGCCGAGCTTCTCAATACATTCAATCAAGATGGGGGCTCTTTACCGGAACATCCAACTCCTCATTGCGTGCCTGGGGTGGAGGTCGCAACGGGTTCTCTAGGACACGGGCTCTCGCTTGGAA
This sequence comes from Chlamydiales bacterium, assembly GCA_031972195.1. GTDB lineage: Bacteria > Chlamydiota > Chlamydiia > Chlamydiales > SM23-39 > DALYFE01. The sequence continues at coordinate 1,618 of DALYFE010000097.1, forward strand.
TCGGACATGCTTTAGCTGCCCGCATCCAACATCTTTCCTATCGAACCATGGTACTTATGAGCGATGGAGAATGCAATGAAGGCTCCGTTTGGGAAGCTGCGCTTTTTGCGCCTGCTCACAAATTAGACAATCTCATCGCCATCATCGACTTCAATAAATGGCAAGCGACCGGCAGAAGCGAACAAATCATGAACTTATCGCCGCTAAAAGAAAAATGGACTGCGTTTGGATGGCAATCCTATGAAATCAACGGCCACTCTCTAGAAGAAATTCTCTCAGTTTTTGCAAAAATCCCGGAAACTCCAGAAAAACCTACTGCAATCATTGCGCATACTGTCAAAGGCAAGGGAGTCTCTTTTATGGAAGATGACAATAATTGGCATTACCGCATCCCTACCGATGAAGATTTACGGAAAGCCAAACAGGAACTTCTCTTATGAGAAACGCATTTGCGGACGAATTATTGCAATTAGCTCAGCTAGATTCGCGCATTGTGCTTCTTTCGGGAGACATCGGAAATCGACTCTTTGATAAGTTTAAAACACAATTTCCCTCCCGCTTCTATAACTGTGGAGTTGCAGAAGCGAATATGGCAAGCATGGCAGCAGGACTTGCTATGTGCGGACTCAAACCAATCACCTATACAATCACACCGTTCAATACCACGCGATGCCTGGAACAAATCCGCGATGATATCTGCTATCATAATGTCCCCGTTCTCATCGTAGGTACCGGCGCCGGGCTCTCATACGCCTCTCTTGGATGCACGCACCATTCTTGCGAAGACATCTCATTGCTTCGCAGTCTTCCCAATATGAATGTGCTATGTCCCGGTGATGCTATGGAATTGCGAAGCCTTTTAAAACTATCCCTCAATTCCAATGCTCCCACCTATATGCGCATCGGAAAAACGGGAGAGCCTCTGATCCATGCATCGCCTCCTTCTCTAGAAATCGGAAAAGGCTGGATCATCAAGGAAGGAACTGATCTATGCCTGTTTAGCACGGGAAACATGCTCCCTACCGCTATAGCCGCTGCAAAACAGTTAGAATTAAAAGGCATCTCTACCCATCTTATATCGCTCCATACTGTTAAGCCGCTCGATACAGCGCTTTTAGCATCACTTACCCCAAAATATTCTCTTTGGGTCACATTAGAAGAACATAGTTTGATCGGAGGACTTGGAGCTTCCATTGCTGAATGGATGAGCGATCATACGATCCAACAGACAAAATTGGTTCGGTTTGGAACACCTGACCGATTTCCCCATCCCATTGGATCGCAACAATACTTGCGCACCCAATACGGACTAGAACCTGAACCCATCGCGAACCGCATCATTAAGGAGATGAATTATGCAAACACAAGCTGCTATTCTCGTTGAACCCAATCGAATTGTGATCGATGATATTTCTCTCCCTCCTCTCAAACCCGGTCAAGTTCTAGTAGAAATTCATTACAGTGGTATTTGCCATACACAACTCTCCGAAGTACGCGGCCATCGAGGCCATGATCCCTATCTTCCCCACTGCTTGGGACATGAAGGAAGCGGAAAAGTTTTGGAAGTTGGACCAAAAGTTGAAAAAGTCAAAGCAGGTGATACGGTCATTCTCTCCTGGATGAAAGGCACAGGCATGAATGTTCCCGGCTCTCTATACGATTGGAAAGGCAAAACGGTCAACGCCGGAGCGATCACCACCTTTAGCCGCCATTCTATTCTTTCTGAAAATCGACTCACTCCCGTTTCCTCCGAACTTCCCATGAAAGAAGCTGCCCTCATCGGCTGCGCTATTCCAACGGGACTAGGTGTCGTATTCAATACCGCTCAGCCCAAAGCAGGAGAAAGCCTTGCCGTTTTCGGTTGCGGAGGCATCGGACTGTGTGCACTTTTGGGCGCACAGATTTTAGGATGCGTACCCCGTATTGCGATTGACTTGAATCCCAAAAAACTTGCCATGGCCAAAGCAATGGGAGCCACTCATTGCATCGATGCTTCCTCAGAAGATCCCATTGCAGCCCTCAAACAAATCGGGCCTCTCGATTATGCGATCGAGGCCAGCGGAAGCCCTATTGCGATGCAACAAGCGCTTAAAGCAGTCCGCGCCCAAGGCGGCGCTGCAGTGATTGTCGGAAACGCTCGTTTTGACCAGCATCTCTCGCTGGATCCAAAAGAGTTCAATCAAGGGAAAAAACTTTTAGGAACCTGGGGCGGAGACAACCAACCGGATGTTCATTTTCCCCGCTATTGCAATCTGATTCGCTATGGCCATCTAGAACTTACTCCCTTCACAAACAATATCTACCGCCTCGATCAAATCGACACGGCCCTCTCTGATCTTGAAACAGGCCAAGTACTGCGGCCCCTTCTGGATATGAGTCTGTTGTGATTCCTCAACACATTGGCATTGATTTTGACAACACCATCGTGTGCTATGACGATGTGTTCTATAAAGCTGCTTTGGAAAAAAATCTCATCCCGGCCTCGGTTCCTCCCAATAAAACTTCTGTCCGGGATTTCTTCCGAACCTCTCAACAAGAAAATGAATGGACAAAGCTCCAGGGATATATCTATGGCTCACGAATGGATCTTGCCCATCCATTTCCGGGAATTGATGAATTTTTCTGCTACTGCAAATTACACGGAATCAAAATTTCCATTATCAGCCATAAAACAAAACACCCCTATCTGGGTCCGGCTTACGACCTTCATAATGCGGCATACAACTGGATCGCTTCGCAACCCTTTTTCCACTCCCAAATCGATATCTATTTTGAGCTCACATTAGAAAAAAAACTCGAACGGATTGCGCAAACACAATGCGCCCTATTTATCGATGACCTGCCCGAACTCCTCAATGCCCCCGCCTTCCCTTCAAATGTTCGCAAAATATTATTTGACCCTATAAATCAACATCTGCCGAATAAAACATGGACAACGCTTGTATCTTGGAAACAAGGCTCCTCGATCTTAACTCCGCTACAGAAATTCTAGCTGCCGCTAAAATTTCCGGAAGATTGCTTGAGCTTGTACCTCTTACAGGCGGAGCAAACAACCGTGTATTTCAGCTAAATTTTGAAAATATACCTTCATTAATCTTAAAATCTTACTTTCAACACCCACAAGATCTTCGCCTTCGACTAAAAACAGAGTTCGAATTTCTTTCCTTTGCGTGGGAACAAGGAATTCGCTGTATTCCAGAACCTTTATACAAAGATTCTACACAAAATTTCGCAATCTATAGTTATGTGGATGGATCTTTGGCGAGAGCTAAACACTCTACATTATCTTTTGTTGAAGCAGCAGCGGGTTTTCTTCTTAAACTCAATCGCTCCAACCATCAAGGCAAGCATCTTCCTCTTGCCTCGGAAGCCTGTTTACAAATCTCCGACTACTTTGAAGTCGTTGAAAAACGAATCAATCAACTCCTTCTCGTTCCTCAAGAGACCTCATTAGAACAGCAATTACATCGATTTTTACAAGAGCAGCTCATTCCTGAATGGGATCGAGTCACAACTATTGCCTCTAAATCATCCTTGCAAACCTTAGCTCCTGACTCTGCAGACCTAATCATTACTCCTTCCGATTTTGGCCTGCACAATGTGATTGTATCTAGAGAAAACCAATACTCCTTTATTGACTTTGAATATGCGGGCTGGGACGATCCGGCAAAAACAATCTGCGATTTTTTCTTACAGCCCAGGATTCCTATTTCACTGAAATATTTCGAGTCTTTTTCAAAAATGACAGCTTCCTTGAGCCAGCATCCACAGGAAGTGATTGAAAGAGCGAAACGAGTCTTGCCTATTTGCAAGATCAAATGGTGCTGTATGATTTTGAATATTTTTCTGAGTCCGGATAAAGCAAGAAGGAAATTTGCAAATGTTGATCTTGCGAAGGCGCAAGACCAACAACTTCAAGTAGCAAAAAAATACTTCTCCGATCGGAGCAGTGCAGAGTGAATGACTAATCGATTTTTTCTACTCCAATCGACCAGAGATAATGACACATGGAACTAAATCCCGTGTGAAGCACTTCGTCATTCATTCCAAAACCAAATTCGTATTTGAAATATTTCAGCGTTAATTCTTTCAAGGTTTTTTGACTTTTCAAATTAATATGCAAAAGAGCGCTATTTCTGCTAGCATACTCTTGCGCACAAATATTTGGAGTTCCTGTAATCAGGACAGATTCTTTTTTCAATAAAGAGCAAAGATTTTTCATGAAACGATCTTCATTCTCCAGTTCAATATGCTCGATGACATCCACAGAAAATAAAGCATCTGCATTTAAAGAAGCAGATGTTTGATTTAGATCGATCTTTTCATAAGACACATTATTTAAATGCTTTAACCTACGGGCGCATCCTTCGAGATTTCGTTCGTCCCAATCGATACAATGCAGCCTCTTGACCGCTTGCGCCATAATAGGAATGCCGAAGCCGTCGCCGCAACCCACTTCCACGACAAAATCTTTGCCGGCCAACATCTTAGCGCAAAATTTGTACCTGGATAAAACAAACAGATGATGCTTAGGGTCTCTCATCAAATCATAAGAAGTCCAAGGTCCCATGCTCACTTCAGGAGTCTCAAATGCAGATTCTGTCCCCTCTTGGTAATTATTCCACGTAGTCTTCATGTCTGTTTCAGGCATAATCGCAACCTTTCCTCATATTTTAATAAATCTTGCTTTCGCTCTTTTTTTCTTATCGCAGGAACTCCTGCATAGATTCCCCAAGCATCTAAATCCGTTTTCACAAGGGATAACGCACCAATCGAACAGCCGCGGGAAATACAACAACCGGGAAGAACAATCGAGCCGCAACCAATCAACACATGATCTTCGATACTGACAGGAGCGTGTTTTCCTCCAGACATTTCCGCAGGCACAGCCACTCCTGTTAAACAATTGCCATCATAATCATCACTGGCTGAAAAAATTTTCACCCCCGGAGCAAAAGTGACAAAATTCCCAATGGTAATACCATTCTTGGCACCTAAAAAACAAAAGTTCGGAATGCTAACGTAATCACCTATCACCAATTTTCCCGTAGCAATCACTACAACAAAATCGTCAATCCGAACATCATTTCCAATTTCAATATTCTCCAACCCATAAAGGCTTGCTTTTGAGTGAATTTTAACATTCTTTCCCAGCCGCTTAAAACCGGCTAAACGAAGCTCTTCTTCAGTTAGGTAATAGCCGCCTAAATGTTTCATGATGCCAAAACCAATAATCGGTCTTTAAACTGTTGAATGGCATCCGGTTCATTGGCAGACTCCCATACAGGATATTCCGATGCACCAA
>DALYFE010000098.1:0-3414 GCA_031972195.1 Chlamydiales bacterium
CGCCGCAAACAGGAATTGCTGCGGTTGGCTGAAAAAACAAGCTATGATTTGCGAAGCCGGTTTGTAGGACGCCGTATGCAGGTGCTTTTAGAAAATGAAGAACAGCCGGGACGACTAAGCGGCCACACGTCGAATTTTCTTCGAGTTTTTCTGCCGGGCGCAGCAGGAAAGCCTAATGATCTATTGGAAGTGGATTTAGTGGACAATGCTCCGGATGGGCTGATTGGAGTTGTGGTTTCATGAAAATTGCGATTGCAGAACGGCTCAAGCCCTTTTCCCATACTCCCGGTGCGATGTGTTTGATCCCGGGCACTTGTTGCAAGATCGAAGCATTTCCCTGCTTGATCCGATTATCGGATATCGCCCTTTCTCTCTCTCTAACAGGTCCTGTGCGCGATTTTATGTTGCAGCAAGATTTAGAAAAAAATTGCGTCTACGTGTCAGGCAGGGCCCAAGAAGGATTTTATCGCTTGCGATTTTGGGCAGATGAGAAAGGCATTCATCTATTTGTAGAGAAAACGCCGCAGGGAGGTCTTGCGATCAACGGAAAATCGGTCCAAAGAAAAGAAGAGATCGTTTACCCGACCGGACACGCTTTTTTCCTTCCTCAAGCATGGGAAAGGCTTTCTTTAGGAGTTAGCAGGACGCAGGATTGGGATTTAGTCCTTCGCCGTTTTGATTTGAAAGAAATTCTGCCGGTTCTTTTTGGACTTGGCCAAAAAATTCCCCGCCAAGGGGCGGCTTGCTTAAAAGACGGGTCATCGCTTTTAAAAGACGGGACGCTTGAGGCTTTTTGTCTTGCGAGGTTTTCTCATATTTTGGTGCCAAGGATATTTGACAATCAGTATCAGGGATTCATTTCTGAAGATTGCGAACATTTGGATCCTTTTTTTCTGCTAGAGGCTGCAGCGCATCGGGTCCGCAATCTATTTTTTCGCCAGGATAAAAATCGTTTGGAGCTGCTTCCGGCCTGTCCTTTCGATGCAGGCAGGATGACGGATGTGCAAATTGATGGCTTGGGCCAGATCGACTTGGAGTGGGCAAGCTCTACCCTGCGCAGAGCGATCCTCCGAGCCTCCGTCTCAGGAAATGTTTCAATTGGTTTGCAAAAAGATCTTCATTCTTTTCGCGTTCGGACAACCCGCTCCGGGCGGGGAGAGAGGCATAACAGCATCGATCCTCTCATGCTTGAAGCGGGAAAAACTTACTATCTCGACCGGTTCCAAAAGTAGGCATTCGATTGTTGCAAAAAATTTGCAATGTGCGGGTGGTTCTGCGCTAGATGCAAAGCGCTCCTGCCATCTTGTGTTTGAACAGTAGGATCAGCTCCCGCTCCGATTAAATTTTGAACCATTTCTTCATTGCCATGATGCACAGCCAGATGCAAAGCGGTCCATCCCATGTTGTTCCTAAGGGACAGATCCGGTTGTCCTTGGGTAATATGGCGCAGTATTTCCTGGTTTTGAACATAAGAGGCCATATGATGCAAAGGCGTATTTCCCGACATATCCTGAATATTGATATCGGCGCCATTAGAGAGCAAAACATCTACGCTATCTAATTTTTTAAAAAAAGCCGCCTGGTGCAATGGAGTTTTTCCATCACTATTTTGTATGTTGATTGTTGCATTGGCTTCGATGAGGACATGCATGACTTCCGGACATGCGTTGATCGCTGCAATATGCAAAGCAGTATCGCCTGCATTGTCCCTGCCGTCTACATCAACTCCTCGTTCGAGCAAAAGTTGCATGATTTCTATATTTTTGGTTTGAGCTGCAATATGCAAAGGGCTTAAACCGCGGCTATCTGTAAGATGCACATTGGCTCCTGATGCAATTAAAGTTTTCGCCCTTTCAGTGTGTTTGTTGTGGATGGCTCGATCCAAAGCAGTGTAGCTATATTGGTCTCTAAGATCGATCTCAGCTCCCATAGCGACTAAGAGGCGAATGGCTTCCAGATGGTTGGAAATTGCCGCTTTTTCGATGGGGGTTTGTCGATTGTTGTCGGAAAGGTTCACATCTCCCAGAGCGGCTTGAACTTGTGCGTAAACCGAGGCCAATGATTCATCCAGGCGTATGGCAGCTTGCGGCAGTTCTTGAGCCAATTGTCGAAGAGCTTTGCGTGTAATTGCAAATTGTTTGATTGGAGGAGTGTCTTTGAAATCAGGAATTTTTGCCGCCCATAATATTTGGCTGCAGACCTCTTCTATCCTTTCTTGTGCGTCTTTTTTTTCTTCACCATCGAATGTTAATAGGCTGCTTGCAATGTCTTCTGCATTGTCTGAGGTGATTTCCGGGTGATCATTCAACCACTGCGCAATAATTTGTTCTTGAAGCGTAGGGATTGCAATTTCTCTTTGAATGGTAGACGCCATAGATCCTCTTGTTTTGAGTCAAAGAATATACACTATGTTTGATCTCAAAGTCACTTCGTATTATTTTTTTTAATATAGGGTTTGCTTGGGTTTTTAATAAAAAATTCAATATTTTATTTTTTGTTACTATTGATATTAAGTGTGTTTTTTAACTATAATTGTTTTTATGAATTACAATGTTAGTTTGCATCAGTATCTAGGGAACGTTTTTTTTGCCGGAAAGTATTTTCAGGAGAGGGAAGATCTGCTCCTGAAAGCAAAAAGAGTTCGTATTGCCTCCGTTGCATTAGGAGCGCTTGCGTCCGTCTCTATGCTTCAATCTTTGGCCCGAGGCAATATCGCTATTTTCTCTTCGATGATTGCATATGCCAGTTATGAAACGTGGACCGTTAGCAACAATGTGATCAAAACAATTGAGAATCCGGAAGAAGAAGTGCAATTGGCTCTGGCGTTATATCAATCGGGAGAAACCGCTATTCGGAAGCTCTCTGAAGGAGCCCCGGTATCGAGCGAGCTATTCGTCTATCTTGCAAAACGCTATGACATGGCAGGTCCTCCGATGGTCATTTTCAAGAAGCAATTGTTAGAATTTTGCAGACAGAAAGCGCACATGTCCGTCGATGAATTTTTCTCCAAGGTATTAACTCCATACCTGTTTCGGGAGAAAATAAAAACCCAAGCTCTCTTTTCCAATTTTTTTAGAGGATATTAACCCAAGCTGCCTGTTCCGAGATTATCTCTCAGACTTGAAAAATATTCCTAAGCACGCAAAGATTCGCTATACTGCCAATATGAAAAGCGAACCTCTTTCTTTAGAACATCAAGATTTGCTTCGTCCGAGATTCAATGCCCTTGGGATGTGTTTATCCGAATATGGTTTTGCAAGCCTCTACCTTTTTCGGCGAGAACATGATTATCATGTTTTGTTTGATGGCGATTTGGTATGGATCCGTGGGAAAACAAGGGACGGCGTTCTTTATTTGATGCCGACCGAAGATATTCGGAAGATTTCCTCTGAAGAACTGTTGAATAAGTTAAGG
>DALYFE010000098.1:3424-6889 GCA_031972195.1 Chlamydiales bacterium
CAATGCTTTTTTCCGATCCCTGAGTCTTGGATTCCTTCTTTTGATTCGAAGCATTTTCAATTTACATTCAATCGCGATGAATCGGACTACATTTTTCAAAGGGATCAAATTGCCGAATATCCGGGAAGAAACCTCAGTCCCAAAAGAAATTTGCTGAAACAATTTTTGGCCAATCATACTCCTAGAGTAGTTCCGTATAAAAAAGAGCTTTATCAAGACGCCCTTGCGGTATTGGATGCTTGGCAGATGCCAATGAAAGGACACGATACTGACTATAGCGCTTGCAAAGATGCCTTGCAGCTTTCTGAAACACTGGAGCTATCGGGATATCTTGTATATGTCGATCAGCAGCCAGCGGCGTTTATTTTAGGGGAGATTTATCGATCCACTCTCTTTGTGATTCATTTTGCCAAAGCGAATATCCAATACAAAGGGATTTATCCTTTTTTGTTTAAAGAATTGGCCTTGCAACTGTCTTCAGAGGAAATTTGCTGCCTTAATTGGGAGCAAGATCTTGGGCAGGAGGGTTTGAGGAAATCAAAACTGTCATACCAGCCGAAGAAGCTGGCTAATAAATACCGGATATTTCCTATTCGGTAGGTTTTTTCTTAAGACACTGCCGGATCATCAATTCTCCTTCTTCAATGACGCCTTGAAGAAAGAACCGGATCCATCCTTCCCAATCCTTTTTTTGGGAAATCATGTAGAGCCTTTTGAAATATTCCAACCGGTGTCGTTTGAAGTAAGCGCTTAAATAAAATCGAGGCGTTGAGATCAGCCCTTTTTTATATAGGAAGATGGGGACCAGCGATCTTGCAAGGCGTCCATTGCCATCCATAAACGGATGGATGATGAGCAGTTGTGCGAAGTAAATGGCAACCTGGACCAATGGATCTTTTTCTTTTTTATTTCCGTAAGCATTTAATTTTCTGATTGCCTCGTGAACCATTTCAGGAGGAGGGGGCAAGAAATGCGCATCTTTTCTTGCGCAGTTTTTTGCGCCAATCCAATTTTGTATTTTTCGAAATTGTCCATTGTGGTCTTTTTTAAGAATATAATGGATTTCGCAGAGCAATTTGGATGAGAGTTTGCAATCGATTATTTTTTTTGACCTGAACGAGAGCAGTTGTTGGTAATTGATCGGTTCTTTATGGAATTGCGAACGCACCTCTCGTTTCCTCAATAAAGAATCAGCTTTTTTGGTCAGGATGGAGAAACGGGCTATCGTTGCATGCGCCTTGCCCAATAGATCGACGAAAGATTCCCACTTTAGCTCTTGCGGAGGCAGTGGTTGAACATCGCATGGTTTCATGGAACCTCTTCGGAATTGATGATTTTGGCTCCATGCACTTTCATTGTTTTTAGAGCAAGCCTCCCATCATTGGGATGCATATCAATCGATTTACATCCATCTTGAATGATTGTTGCTAGATAGCCTAATCTCAAAGCATCGAGTACCGAATATAAAATGCAATAGTCAGTAGCCAGTCCCGTGAAATAAAGATCCTTCCATTGTTTTTTTTGGAGAAATTCGTGCAAGCCTGTCGAATGGGCGTGTGCATTGTCAAAAAACGCGCTGTAGCTATCGATTCCCGGATTGGCTCCTTTATGAAATATGGCCTCTATCCGCTCTTTGTGCAGTTGTGAGGAGAGAGAGGCTCCCGAAGTATTTTGGACGCAATGGACAGGCCATAAAATTTGAGGCTTTCCTGTTACTTGAATAACATCGCCTACATTGCGGTTGTGTGTTTTGGCAAAGCTGATGTGATTTGGAGGATGCCAGTCCATGGTCGCAATCACATGGTCGAATCGGAACATGAGTTGATTAATCACCGAAATCAATGCATCAGACCCGGGAACCGCTAGAGCGCCTCCGGGAAGAAAGTCATTTTGCATATCGCTGATGATTAGGACTTTCATGATTGTTCAAAAAGAGTTTGTTTTTGTTTTAGAAGAAGAGGGTCGAATTGCAAAGAATAAGGCTTTGGATTTTCAAGCTGTTTGATCGACTTTGGCAGGCGATGCAATTCTTCTTTTGCATGCGTTTGTATTTCGATGAGAGAGGGATGTTTTCCAATCCATTTGCCTTTTCTAAAAACAGGAATCAGAACGTTATTTCCCGGCGCATTCGTGCCAAGTTCTTCATCAAAAAGGACATCTCCCGTGTAGACTTTTCCATCAAAGGCCCTTTTTACCTGTAAAATTCCGGGATTGGTCGCTTTGTCTGTCTGGTCCGATTTTTTCATCTTTGGCTGCCAGGTCTGATTGGGGATTCGAATTGCAGAGAGTTTATAAATCCCGTCTAAGGCCGGTTGATCTTTTGCAGTTACAAGGTGGGTTCCAACACCCCAGATGCAAATGGGCGCTTTCTCTTTTTTTAACTGATAGATCCTATGTTCATCGAGTTCATTGCTTGCCATGATTTTGGTGTGATGAAACCCTTGGTCATCGAGAAGTTTCCTGCATGCGAAACTAAGCGGGCCTAAATCTCCCGAATCGAGTCGGATTCCATGAAGGGGCCAGTTGAGGGCAATAGAAGTATCGATTGCATTTTGCACTCCTTGCAGCGAGTCGTAGGTATCAACGAGAAGGATGCCTCCCTTTGGAAAGGCTTTTGCGAATGCCTCAAAAGCTTCCTTTTCGTGATCAAAGGCCATGATCCAACTATGGGCCTGAGTGCCTGCGATAGGGATATCAAATAATTTTCCTGCCAGCACATGGGAGGTCGATGCGCATCCTCCAATGAATGCAGCGCGGCTGGCAGAGATGGCGCCATTGGGCCCTTGAGCCCTCCTCATGCCGAATTCTACGATTGGATCCGGATAGGCAGCCATGCAAATGCGGGCAGCCTTTGTTGCAATGAGGGTTTCAAAATTGATCCGATTTAAAAGGGGGCTTTCCAATAGTTGCGCCTGCCATAGAGGACCCTTCACCCGTATGAGGGGCTCTTGGGCAAACACAAGAGAGCCTTCGGGAACTGCATCCACATCGCATTGAAATTGAAATTTGGCTAAAAAATCGATGAACGCTTTTTCAAAAAAACGGCTCAAATAATCAAGATCGGAGGGGGAGAATGTTAGCGTGTTGAGATAATCGACTGCATTGGCCAGTCCCGCAGCAATCGCAAAGCTTCCGTGGAAGGGATGTTTGCGAAAATACAGGTGAAAGACCGCTTCTCGTTCTGCGATCTGCTCTTTCCAGTAGCCATAGACCATGGTGAGCTGGTAGAAATCGGTTAAAAGAGCTTCATGGGAAAATTGCATAAAAGCCTTATTAGCCTTCCAGTACACTCATACTGTATGGAATAAATCCGAGGAAGATTTATTTTGGGCCATTGCTATGAGTCGGTTTATCCCACTGAGTTAGGTCCCTATCCTAATCCTAAATCAGAGATTGTCTCTAAACAAGTAATACCAATCATCAGAAATAACTTTGCATTTCAGCGCGTCAAAGCGCCTAATTTTG
>DALYFE010000099.1:0-6467 GCA_031972195.1 Chlamydiales bacterium
TCAAGGGTTAGAGGTTATTGAGCAGTTGCTGTCTCTAGTCGCCATGATGGGAGTATCCGATTCAGCGTCAGCTGTGATGGAGGGTTCTTCTTCTCAATGGACCAGAGCTGCTAATGGCGTAAAGACTGTTGCGATGGGTGTTAACTCTCTCGCTTCTATCCAGATGTTCCAGACCGGAATGAAAAAGGCTAAAGCGATGGCAGACCTTCAGATCACTGCTAGCTTGTCCCAATTGCTTGAGACGATGAGCCAGCAGATCCAAAAGGATGGCGAGATCGAATCGGAGCGTTACTTAGCGGATTTACGGTCCGGATTGCAGCAAATGCAAAGCTTGGCAAGCCATCTCCATGATGGAGACACAAAAGCAATTAGAATGCTTGCTCAGGCAGTGTAATGAGAAGGCGCCTGAAGAGGGTTCCATCTTCTTTCCTAGCGGAAGCGGAGGAGCCCTTGAAGTCGCCTAAGAAGTTCAGAGAATTCCTTTCTTCCTTCTTTGGAAAGCGGGGCCGTGACTTAAAATCGCGGCCTTTTTTATTTATGCCGATTCGTCTCGAATGACTTTGGGAGGGGTCCCTTCCACAATGCAGTCTTTATTGATGATGATCTCTTTGATCAGAGGATCTGAGGGTACTTCAAACATCAGATCGCGAAGCGCGCTTTCGGCGATCATGCGGAGCGCTCGTGCGCCTGTGCCTGTTTCTTTGGCCTTTTGAGCCATTGCCTCGAGGGCGTCTTCCGTGAATTCAAGCTTGACGTTTTCTTCCGCAAATAGCGCGATATATTGCTTAATGATGGCGTTTTTCGGCTTTGTGAGGATTTCAACGAGGTCGGCGAGGGTCAATTCGTTGCAGTTGGCAATGCTGTTGAATCTGCCGACGAACTCGGGGATCATGCCAAAGGAGATCAGGTCTTCAGGCTCGACTTTAGAGAGCAGATAGTTGGTCTCTGTTGTGTCGAAGGCCCTTTTCCCTGCAGTGTCAAAGCCGATCGTACTTTTGCCAAGTCTTTTGGCGATGAGCTTGTCCAAATGAACAAAGGCTCCGCCAACGATGAACAGGATGTTCTCAGTGTTGACTTTGATGTATTCCTGGTTTGGATGCTTACGGCCGCCTTTGGGGGGAACGTTTGCAACGGTCCCTTCGACGATTTTGAGCAAGGCCTGCTGAACTCCTTCTCCTGATACGTCGCGGGTAATGGAGACGTTGGAGGTCGTTTTGCGGATCTTATCGATTTCATCGACATAGATGATGCCATGCTCTGCTTTGGCGACATCGTAATCGGCCGATTGGAGAAGACGCAGGATGATGTTTTCTACGTCTTCGCCGACGTAGCCCGCTTCGGTCAGAGTCGTAGCGTCTGAGATAGCGAAGGGGACGTCAAGGATTAGAGCAAGCGTACGCGCGAGGAGCGTTTTCCCGGAACCTGTAGGACCGATGAGCATCACGTTGGATTTGCTATATTCGACTTCAGCGCCTTTTTTGAGCGAGCGGACCCGCTTATAGTGATTGTAGACAGCGACTGCGATCGTTTTTTTTGCCATTTCCTGACCGATGATATACTCATCGAGATGCTTTTTGATCTCTTTGGGCTTGAGAAGCTTCATTTCGTGGGAGATCGGTTTTTTTTGGATGATCTCTTGGCAGAGGGCTACACATTTTTCACAGATGTAAGCGCTCGGTCCGGAAATGAGCTTTTCAACGAGATCTTCGGTCCTTCCGCAAAAAGAGCAAGCGGCAAGTTCTGGGGCTTTTTTACTCATGAAGGAACACCATTGAGTTCTGAGAGTTTTTTATCGAGGCCTCCCGGAATTGTCTGCGGCTTTGCGATATGATCGACAATGCCGTACTTCAGGGCGGCTTCAGGGTTCATGTAAAAATCGCGCTCGGAATCTTCAGTGACCCGCTCGAGGGTCTGCCCGGTGAATCGGGACATCAATGAAGTGGTGATTTTTTTGAGTTCCAGAATTTCTTGCGCCTGCAGGGCAATATCTTCTGAAGTTCCCATGATGCCGCCATAGGGTTGGTGGATCATCACGCGGCTGTGGGGAAGTGCAAAGCGCTTGGTTTTTGTGCCGGCGGCCAACAGAAGAGCTGCCATGGCAACTGCCTGTCCAATGCAGTAGGTGTTGATATCGCATCCGAGAAATTGCATTGTATCGAGAATCGCAAGTCCTGCAGTGATATTCCCCCCTCCTGAGTTGATGTAGAGGTTGATATCTTTTTTGGGATCTTCCATTTTCAGGAAGAGCAATTGGGCGATGACGACGTTGGCGACTTGATCAGAGATATCCGTTCCGATAAAGATGATCCTGTCTTTCAAGAGCCTGGAGTAGATATCCATTGAGCGTTCGCCGCGTCCGGTATCTTCGATCACATAAGGGGTTAAAGACATAATTATTTTCCTCCGCTTGCCTGCAATTGAATCGAGATAACAGGCTTTTCCACTATATATGTGGCCAACCGGCTTAGGTCAAGCTTTTTGCTCGATCGCACTCATATTTATCGAGATTGGTTCAGGATAAAATCCTGGGCTTTTGTCAGCATTACTTTGGAAACTGCCACAGCGTAGACGTCTTGCGGAATTTGATCGACGGGCAATTGCTGGGAGCCTAAAGCTTTTAGGGATGCAACTGCTGTATCGACCACTTCTTTGTGGGTGATGCTAATTTTGGCGTCATTGACGATTTGACGCGCAAGATAAAAGAGACGTACAGCGTTGGCAGATTCATCGCGCAGATTTTTTTCAAAAGCGCTGCGCTCTTCTTGAGACATTTTTGCCCAATCATTTTTGAATTTGGGATTTTGGTTGAGTTGCTGCCAGCGGTGGTTTCTTTCCGTGTCAATCAGCGACTGGGGCAATTCAAAGGGGTATTGTGCAACGATAAATTCGTTGACCTGTTCGCGCAGTTTTTCTTTGACATGGTCATCGGCTTGCTTCGTTAGCATGTCCGTGACTGATTGGCGCAAGTGCTCTACATCGCGGGTTCCCACTTTGTGGGCGAACGCATCATCCAGATCGGGCAGCTTGGCTTCCTCTACTTTCAGGACTGTGATGCGCACCTTTTTGGGAAGAAATTCTTTCTTTTCTTCTTCTGTTGCGTTGGCATCGGGTTCGCTGATCCCTTCGAGGACATCGCCCGCTTTGGCGCCAATGACCAATCTTTGCATCCACTCGGCCATCCGCTCAGGAACTACTTCGAACCGGACTCCATTAAAAATTCTTTTTGGAGTCTCGTCGTCCAGGGTATCCAAGTCAATGGAGATTGTATCTTTTTCTTGAATCGGGCGGTCTGTGATGGGGATCCACTCGGCAAAGTAGAACTGCATTTGCCGGATCGCTTCATTGATTTGCTTTTCTCCGACTTCGGCGCGCTCGACTTCTTTGGGTTGAAACAGTTTTGGGTCTACCGTTGGGACCTTTGGTTCGGTTTCGAAGGAAAAGAGCAACTCAGCATCGGTGGGGGAGAGGTGTTTCAAATCAAAAGTGATCTTTGTATTGCCGTTGAGAACGGACAGCTTCATCATCTTCTGAGCTTCGGAAAATGCCGTATTGGCCAGCTTGTTATGGAGTTCTTTTTCAATGTCCCGAGGGAATTTCTTACGGATCAGCTCTTCCGGGGCTTTTCCTTTTCGGAATCCCGGAAGGGAGACTTCTTTATTTACAGCCTTAGTGGCTTCTCGTTTGGCATCTTCGATTAAGGTAGAAAACGCTTTAATGCGGAGCTCTACACGGCAAGCTTCTTTTCGAAACATGGTGGCGTGAAAACGTTCGTTTTGAAATTCGATCGGATCAGTATGAGCTGTCTGGGGCACGTATGTTCTCCTTAAAGGTCTGATGAGATTAAGCGGGCGATGAGGCTCGAACTCACGACCCTCACGTTGGCAACGTGATGCTCTACCACTGAGCTACGCCCGCATGCTACAAAGCCATCTACTATAGGCCCTTTCCGATTTTTTGAGCAAGTGGGGAATGGTTTTAAGGAGTTTTTCCCTAGATAAAGACAGGGTTGAGTAGGTTTCTGATTTTGTCGAAAATATTTTTTAACCCCCTGTAGGGTAGATCAATGGAGAGCCTCTTCGTTATCTCAGCTCAAAGCTATCCCCGAGATTGTCTAAGGCAGCTCTCAGTCTCTCTTTGCACATATCGTATGATGTATACGCCGGACAATCGATCGACTTGGTGCACGTGTGGAAAATGGGTAGATGGTCAAGAGATGAATACCTAGCAATGCGTAAAGTGAGTGTTTGGTTAGATGGTAGGGTTTTCGATCCAGTGGTTGCCCAAACAAATTTTTCTAAATCTTCAAAAGAGGCTTCGTTAATCCATCGCTTGATAAATTGTTCTTGTTGATTTAAGTGGTCATCGTCTCTTTGGAGACGAAAAGCTGCTAAGACCATTTCTTGAGTGAGTTTGCCTTCGATTTTTTCCCCAAGAACTTTTGCATCGGCCCCTTTAATTGTGTCCCAGCGGTTTCCGGCTGGATCTCCTGCGTGTATTCTTTGCCTCAGTCTTGTATGGATTGATTTGGTAATAATTATAATTGCGTCAATTGTGTCTCTGCTTGCTTTCAATAAATCGGAGCGAGCCTCTTCATCGATGTTCTTAGCTCTGAGTCGATCGCTGATTCTCCCTTCCACAAGATCGGTTGCTTCCTGGGAAAAAGCGGCATCTCCTATAAAGATCCCTTCATCGTCTGAAAAGAGGTTGGTATAGTTTGTTTTTAAAAATATAATGGTTAATTTTTTGATTAGTGAGTCTCTTCGTTCCGCATTCATTCTATGAAGATTAAAATCGGCTGGGATATCATTTAAATCTGCTTCAGTCAGAGCATGCATCATGGCAAATGTGCTTTCATGGAAGTGTGCTCCGGTTGTAAGCGAATAATCCTCTTGGCCATATAAGGTTTTTGCAAAGATTTCTCCGATTCCTTGGTAACATTGTATTTGTCGTTCTTTGCAAAGTTTGCCAAAGTCTCGAGGACTTGCCTCTTCTGCAGAAAGTGCATCAATGTCAAGCATTGTCGGAATGTATTTTCCATCGGAGGAAAGCAGTGGTAATGTTTGCTGCTTGTCGTGGCAAAGAGCCTCGAATAGCTGGGTCATAAAATTTCTAGTTACCCCTCCTGCATCTGCTTCACGACCCCCATAATTACAGGATGGAAACGTATTGTGACGCTGAATTGACCATAGTATTTTCAAAAGAGACCGATGAGGATTGTTAGATAAGTCCGCTCGCTCGATTCTGATTGGACTAAAATGGTTTTCATGGAATCGCTGGTCGTACAGAACTGAGATCAGTTCTTCTTCTTCTACAGCAGCCAATCGGAATTTGTTAACCAATGCTTGTTGGATGAATCTTTTCCTCTCGTCTGTGGATAGTTGGATAAATGCGTTTCGTTCGGGATTCGGCATGGCATGAAATAAGGCTTGGCTTTCAGGGCTTAGAGTGATGAATACATTTCGATGAGGGTCAGACATGCCTATGTATGCAGCTCGCGTTGGGCGATCCATTGCGATAAAGGATGTTCTTCCCGTACCGAGGCGGGGTATTGTTATAAATACGTTTCGTTCTGCAGGATTCATGGATACAAATGCCTGTCGCATATCAGGATTTAGGTTGATGAACACTTCTTTTTCTGCAGGAGATATGTTTCTATACATTTGTCTTTGTTCGAGGGTCATGTCGGCAAATGCGTTTCGGTGATCGGGATTTTCTATGGAGAGTAGTAGGTTTTGATGATGAGGAGCCATGGCAATGAATGTAGCCTGAGCATCGGCGCTTAGGGTGATGAATATTTGGCGTGTTGCAAGGGGCATTCTCGTAAATGCTGCTCGTATTGGATTTTCCAGCTCCAAAAATGTATCTAATGTCTCTTGTGTTGGATTGTCTTTCGCTAGATGGAATTCTATTGAATTGCTCTCTGTTTGCTTCTGGAATGTTCGCAAGGTTCCTTATCAGTTTTTTTCTGTTTTCAAAATTAGTTGTTATTTTTATGAAATTTGAAAATTGTTGAATGACAAACTCAAAGCTTTCTTGAGGAATGTTCCCGCAGATCTCAAGAATTTCTATTTTTTCAGCGGTTCTCATTGTAAAGTTGATGAAATTTTCTATGGAGCCGCGATGCAGGTCCGGCACTTTTGAGAGATGATATAAAATGTCCATTTTTTCATGAGAACGCATGAATCGATGTATAATAGATTTGCCCTGATTAACAAATGCTTGAAACGCTGCATCCTGTACATTGCCTAGATTGCCTGCAGTCTCCAGCATGCGTAGGACATTCGGATTGTTGATGTTGAAGACCTCTTGCAGGGCAGTCATTGTTGCCACGATCTTTGTTCTATCGCCGCGCAGTTGATGCAGGGCTCTGATGATTTCAATTTTCCCATGGTTTCTGTAGTGGACTAAATAGTGCATTAGAGTCACAAACTCATCCCTTTGTTCAGGGTTCATTGGACTCAATATTT
>DALYFE010000099.1:6502-6881 GCA_031972195.1 Chlamydiales bacterium
GTTAGCTTGGTTTAGACAGGTCGATCTTTGGTCATCGGAAATGGTCTCCGTCAATGTAAATACGCGTGCTAGTATGTCTTGGTCGGCGATATTGAATCGGTTGATTTGTTCAATAAATTCTCTTCTTTGTTGATCGTTAAGTGCGCAGAGAATTCGAAATGGAGTTAGTCTTCGTCCGTTTGGAAGATTGAAATCATTTGTCTGTTGGACAATCTCGGCTCGCTCTGCATGAGGGCGTGCTATAATTGCTATAAGCAGGTTGAGCGCATCGAGTCTTTGTTCATCCGGAATATGGAGATTATTTGCTTGATTGACAATTTCTGCCCACTGTTCAGAGGGGCATGCTGCAAGAGAGCGGAGTGCGTTGAGCCTTTGTTCG
>DALYFE010000100.1:0-6811 GCA_031972195.1 Chlamydiales bacterium
TCATGGCAATATCACGTATTTGCATCTAGATGTGAAAGAGGAAGATTCCTGGCGCCATGGGATGAGCGAGATTCTGCGGCGATTCGGCAAGCTCAATATCCTCGTGAATAATGCCGGGATCACCGGATTTCAGGAAGGATTTGGACCGCAAGATCCGGAACATGCTTCTTTGGAAAGCTGGCGTAAAATCTCAGCAGTGAATTCAGATGGGGTATTTTTGGGATGTAAATATGCGATTCAGACGATGAAGCTATCTAGCGAAGCGGGGAGTATCGTGAATATTTCATCGCGCTCGGGCTTGGTTGGAATTCCCGGCGCTGCGGCCTATGCTGCCAGCAAGGCGGCTGTGAGAAATCATACGAAGACAGTAGCTCTTTACTGTTGCCAGCAAGGATATGCGATTCGTTGCAACTCCATTCATCCTGCAGCAATTGTAACTCCCATGTGGGATCCAATGCTGGGGAGCGGATCTGATCGGGAAGCTGCGATGTGTGCGATTTCCAACGATATCCCCATGGGAAGAATGGGGGTGCCTGAAGATGTTGCCAATGCAGTCGTATTCTTGGCGTCGGAGGATTCGAGATATATTACGGGAATTGAGCTGACGATCGACGGCGGAATCTTAGCCGGCGCTTCCGCATCTCCGAAGAGAAAATCATAATAGAACGGACATCTTCCCTGATGGTGGAAAATATTTACGCCGAAAGGGGAAAAAGCATCTAAAAAGGATGACAAAATCGACTAGAAATGCCAAGTGGATTTTGCCTGAGAACAAGCCTTGCGTGAAAGTGTGGGATCGCAGGCAAAAGCCGCCTGCAGTTCTGAGAGACAATCTCTGATTTAACGTTTCGTTGAGTTTTTGGATTATTTTGGCCGAATTTTCGATTTGTTTGATATGCGACCTTAAATGACTGTATTTGGGGTTCGATAAAAGAGCGGTTTTTAGGCGTTGATAATTGCTTTTTGCAGATTTTCCAAAGGCTGTAGAGGTTTGTTCCGAGCCGATCTTCAAATTGATCAGTTCATTTAAAATAGCGCCCTCTTTTTCTCCGGGCAGCTCCAAAGTTCCTCGATAGGGTTCGTGAAGGGCAAGCCGATTTTTATAGGTGTCATAAATCTTTTGAGAATGTCCTTTCAATTGTTGTAAAAGATAATGAAGTTGAAAGTGTTCTGTTGTATAGATCAATGGATAATCATCGTAGTTTTCTACAGGAATTTCCTTGATTAGAATTTTTTTGCAGAGCTTAGCCGTTCGATATTCGATCCTCTCATACTCTTCCACGAACTCATCGGGATTCAGCCAATCGATTCTGTCAACTAGAGACTGAAACTCTTCTTTTTTCGAGAGATTGATAAGCTCAAACAGGGCTGATTCGATTGCTTCCGAAGTGGGATTGGAACCCTTAAATAAATTGGGATTGAGAGAGATTGTGTTTGATGCCGGGATGGCGCGAGCTCCGAAATCGCACTCTTCTATTTTAAAATGGACTTGTTTGAGCAAAAGGCAAAGGTCATGGTTTAAGGAGAACCGCTCAAGTTCGTCTTGCAGGTTTCTCAAAGAAGCCGGATAGATGTTTAGGTTAGCGCACATTATGTAGCCAATAATGAATTTCTGGACATTCTAATCATTTTTTACATTTAAAACAATGTATTTTTATTTTTTTATTCAAGTATTATTTTGCGGATAACCATGTAATTAATTATTTGGATATTATTTTATTATTTACTGATAAAAAACATTGATTTATTAAATTTATTTGTTTATAGTTATTTCTATGTATAATTAATAATTTAATAACTTAATAAAAAATATGAGGTTTAATTATGTCTATCCATTCATTGGGTTTGTCCGGAAGTCGTTCTCCTGTTCGTGAAAACGAAAAGGAAAAAGAGCAGGAAGTCATTGAGAAAACAGAGATAGCGGCGGAAGCTGTTTTTCCTAAAGAAGGGGAAAGATCTCCTATCCGGATGGTGTCTTTGGAAGACTTTGAATCAAGTTCTTCATCCAGCAGCAGTTCTTCTTCGCTTCAGCAAATTGATCGTGTTGTTTCCATTCGCACTCAAATTCGTTCGGGATTGATTGAAGAAATCGAGAGTGAAGTGCCTGCTGTCGATATAATGGAGAGTCTTCAAGCTAACCAATCGAATCCGACATATTTGAATAATGGAATCAAGACAATCAGGATTTTTAAGCTTGTCGAACAATTGTATCAAAGATTCCAAGAGGGAGATAAGGAGTGTTACAAAGAGCTAATCGCCTTTAATGAGAGAAACAATCTCGGATTTCATGAAGACAGTTATGTTGATCGAAAAACTGGTGTTTTTTCTCCAGATTTATTTATGGAATGTGCAAAATATACGGCAGATACATTGCGTTATGTATATGAAGATGCATGCAAAAGGAAGATTCTCCCTGTTTTTTTTCAATTAGCCTTAAGTGATGGGGGCTGTTTTCAGGCAAGATCGGAAAGTATTGCCCAATATAGAGAGCTTCTCGACAGGCCGGATTTAAACAAGGAGTTTTTAATCTGTCTTATCAAGATCTATAGCGCTAGGCACAATAACCATCAAACTCCTGTTAATTTAGATAAATTTATAGAATTTATCAAAACAAAAACAGAACTTTCTTTAGAAGATTTTGGAGTGAATAGCCAAAATCCAAGCGAAGACAAAGTCGTTATGGAGCTAACTCAGCGAGGATTATTTACTTCTTCCAGCAAGGAGATTTTGTCTGCAGAAATATTCGATCTTTTCTCGGCGTGGTTGCTCGATAATGCGAATCCTAACAGACAATCGTTTGCGAGATATATAAAAAAGAATGTCCGGTTGTTCGGTGGTCAGAGACTGGGCGATAAAGCTATTGGAAGACTGATTGATCAATTCATCGAGACTTACAAGCATTTTGACGTAGGTCAATATCTTCAGTCCAACAACCCGGGCCCACGGAATCCCAATCATCAAAAATGAGTATCGATGATTCGGATTATGTCAATTTCCCCGACCATCCGAGTTTTTTCCTTAAAGTGGAAAAATATTCATGGCGGTGGAGATTGACGAGTCTAAATGCTCGATCCGATTTTTCAATAGAAATCGTGTCGCCGCTTTGAATTTGGAAGGCATCAAGACCATCGGCGCGGCCATCAATCGGGCCATATGTGCTGACATATTGGATTTCAATTTTTCGATCCGCTGTTAAGACGATGGGACGGTTTGAGATTGTATGCGGACAGATGGGGGTGAGGACGATTGCATCGAGCGTAGGGGCTAAAATAGGTCCCCCTGCAGCTAAAGAATAAGCAGTAGATCCCGTCGGAGTAGCTATAATAACTCCATCTGCAACGAAGGTGTTGATGTAAACGCCGTCTACCTGGATCGCCAATTCGATGAGGCTATAATTTTGAGCCCGATGAAGAACGATGTCGTTGGCTGCATAAAGAAGTTCTTTTTTAGAAGAGGTTGCTTTAAGCATGAGGCGTTTATCGATAGAGTAGGCGCCTGATAATAGATCGTTAAGACTGGGGAAGATATCCGTGGCTGGGATATCGGCCATAAATCCAAGGTGGCCAAGATTGATTCCTAAAATGGGTGCGTCGAGGTAGGAAAAATGGTGGGCAATTCGGAGCAAGGTGCCATCGCCCCCCATGGAAATAAGCAAATCGATGTCTTTGGGATTGACTGAGGAGAGCGGAGTTGCTCCAATTTTAGAAGCTTTTTCATCTTCCGCTGCGACCGCGATGCCTTTTTCTTCGAAAAATTCTCGAATACGAGCGGCCAGCTCAAAAGATTGTGTTTTTTTTTCATTGGGAAAAAGAGCGATCATCTTGATCAAGGAAGGACTCCTGCAAAATAACAATCTCTTTTCAGTATAGAGATCCCGGCTTAATTTTGGCAGAAGTTTTCATTTGGATCGCGTTTCTTTCCTATACTCGAACTCTCGGAGAATTTTACAAGCGATGTGCGTGGAAAATTTTTTTATCAGGACGGTTTGTTTTTTTTAGAAGATCCGCCCCTAAACTAAAAGGGGCGGTATTTTCAGTTATGCTTGGATAGGATCGGGTTCTTTTGACTCCAATATTGGCAGTGTGTCTAAAGAGATGCGCTCAAATGTATAATTCATTCTTAAGCAAAGTATGTGGTCATACAGGATGGTCGATATGTTGCCGATAACAGGCACGCATTCAATCGCTCCCCGGTTAATGTTGTGAGCTCCATGGAAGGCATACCAATAACCTGCTGCAGCTTCATTTCTGTGTTCCGGATTTGCGGTGATGAAATACTGAGCTCCTTTGAGACACTGCAGACCTATGCCCGCAGTGAGTTCCGCTGTTCCATATAATGCTCGGGTGGAACCTGTTATTGTAGAGACTATAGGGATGTAACCGAGTTTGTTGAAGGTATTTTCAAAATTTGCAAGTCTTTGATCTAATTTTTGATATGTAATGGATGACATAATTTCCCTATTGTTGTTTATTTTTTTCGTTATTTTATTACGATGGTTGGGTTTTTTGCAATGTTCTTCGGGAGGTTTGGCGTTTTAAGAAAAGTTTTTCTTGTCGAAACAGGTTATGATTTTTTTTACCGTAGTCTGGAATGAGAGCAAACTCTATACTCGAAAACTGTTATGAAAATTTTAGGCATTTCCGATAAGCGCTCGATGGTGCTGTTTTTGCTGATGTTCGGCATTAGCACTTTATTGAATGTAAACTATGCCGTTTTACGCAGCGCAAGAACGGCTTTAGCAGTTGCGGATTTGGGGGGAGGGGCCGGATCAATCCCATGGTTTGAACTTTGCGGAACGATGCCGGGGGCAGTGCTCATGACCCTTGGTTTGACCTGGCTGCTGAACCGGTTCTCGATCCGCCGGGTTTTCTTTTTGACTCTTGCGATTTTCATCGTCTTTTTTGTTTGTTTTTCGATCGGGCTTTATCCATTGCTTCCCAAGAGCGGAGAGTTCGTTTGGTTTTCCAAGTGCTCCACGATGGTGTTTTTTGTGATGGCCGAGCTTTGGAAGATCGCCCTTCTTACCGTCCTTTTTTGGGGGTTTATCAACCAGTATGTTCCATTGGAGAGCGCAAAGCGGTTTTATGCGCCTTTAATTTTAGGGGGCAGCATTGGGACGATTGCTGCAGGTCCTCTGGTCTCTCTTTGCACCTCGGATTTTTTTTCCCGTCAATCTTGGAGCGGTTCTTTGGTGGGGATGACGCTGGTTGTGGCGTTTGTCGGAATCATTACTGCAGGAATGTTCTTTGCTCTTTGGCGGATGCTGTCTGGAACGCCAAAGAACCAAGCCGAGCCGCCCAAGCAGGCGGAGCCCCTTTCGATTTGGGAGAGTTTCCGGATCTGTTTTCGGTCGAGATACTTGATGCTTCTTGCTTGGGTAACGATTGCCGACTACATTGCTTATGCATTAGGAGAGGTCATCTTTCTCGATGTTTTACGCCAAAAATTTCCGGATCCCAGGGCTTATGCCGATTTCATGGGGCGGCTTTCTGTTTGGAATGGGTGTTTGACTGCATTTAGCGCGATCGTGATTACCCCATATCTTTTGCGCCGCGCCCGCTGGGTGGTAGCTTCCCTTGTGACGCCGGTTTGTTTGTTGATTACTGAAGGGGCTTTTTTCTTTTCTCTATGGAGTCCATCGCTTGTTGAACGGATTGAAGTGCAAGTACTTTTCGGTACGTTGTTTTTTTGCTGTGTGCGCGCTGCGAAATTCACGCTGTTCGATACATCGAAGGAAATTTCATTTCTGCTGCTTCCTCCTTTGGAAAAGATGCATGGCAAATTGATTGTAGATGGAATGTGCTCTCGTCTTGGCCGAGGCAGCGGTTCTATGGCAAGCATTTTGCTCATTCAGGCTTGCGGGGGGGTATTGGCAAGCGTTCCTATTGCAGGAGCTGCGGCCTTGATTATTTCCGGAAGCTGCGCTGTTGCAACACTGCGCTTGGGCCGCCTTGTCGATGAAAAGACGCCGGATGCTGCATCGCCTCAAGAAAACTGATCATATCCTTCCCGTTGCTAGAAAGGAACGCTGTCAGGTGCTTTTTGATTTGCTCGAGCGAATGGTTCTACCGTGATTTCTCCACCCCGTCCTTTGATGAGCTGTTCGATTTTTTGTTCGGCGGTGTGAAGCCTGGAGCCGCAAACGCGCATCAGTTTTTCCGCTTCTTCAAATAGTTTCAGCGAATCTTCAAGGGAAGTTTTTCCCCCGTTCATCGTTTCGAGAATTTTTTCCAAGCGTTCAAATGCTTGTTCAAAAGAAATATCTTCACTCATGGGACTCTATGTGGTTGGCCGTTGCAGCGATTCGGCCATCGTGCAAAAGGGCAGTAAAGTTTTGGTTTTTTTCTAAATCCTTGACCGAAAGGATCACTGAAGAATTTTGTTCAGAAAAGAGAATGGCATATCCTTTCTGAAGAAGATTTTGAGGGTTGACAGATCGAAGATGCTCCCAAATTCTTTTTAATCTCTCTTTTTTCTCGGCAACATTCATCCGGGCCATTGTAGCAAACCGATTTGGAAAAGGACTTAAACGCTGTTTCCATTGATTGATTTGATTGAGAGGCTTGAGGGATTCCAGCGAAGAGCGGATCGAGTCGAGCTGTTGGATGGGTTGAGAGAGAAGCGTATATGGCGAGCTGAGCATGGGATGTCTGTAAATTGCTGCAAGGCGTTGTTTGTTTTGGCTGATTTGTTGAGAGATGCGCAAATGGCAGGCTTGTCTGATGTTTGAAAGCGTTTTCAAGAGCTGGGCTTTTTCGGCCATGGCAATTTCTGCAGCAGCGGAGGGGGTGGGAGCCCTCACATCGGCTAC
>DALYFE010000101.1:0-6736 GCA_031972195.1 Chlamydiales bacterium
GGATTGGAAGGCTTAGAGTTAAGCCGAGCCAAAAGCGAAGGCTCATACTTTTAAGTTCATCATCATCTTCATCTTGGGTTCCTTGCGTTTTCAGTTCTAATCGCATTCCACAAATCGGACAAGAACCTGGGGTAGGTTGCGCGATTTGCGGGTGCATGGGACATGTATATTCTTTAATCACAAGTTCCTCTCTATTTCTTATCTACAATGTCGATCCTTAAAAATGCCATATAAGAAAGAGGGGTTCCTCCATATGCAGGCTTGATAGAGCTTGGCACAAAAGAAGCGCTTCCAAGGAACCCGAGCCCCCAAAGAGTGTAGGGTATGACGGGGAATTGAAAGATGTACCCGAGATCGATTTTTCCTACGTTATATATTTTATGGGCATTTGGGTTTGGGGGAATAAATAATTCATCTTTTGCAACATATTCAGCTCTGCCAAATAGAACATGTCGATCATGAAGTTCGATTGCAGATTCCAGAAGAGTCCCATTTAAGGTATTTCCCGGTTGGTTGCAATTGACTCCCCAAGCAGCAGTAACTTGCCAATTGCTCTTTTCCCATGCCTTATTGTAGCTGATCGAAGCGGTAGTTCGATGGGTATTGACTTGAGGTTCTAACTGTTCAGGGCTTGTTAGATATCCATAGCTGATTTGAGCTGCAATATCGCTAATTGGATTTGCTGAGAGACGTATAGAGTAAGAATCAAACCGAGGAGCATTGAAACCCCATCGGTGTTGATCTGGTTCTCTTCCGTTGAAAATAGATGCATCCAGTTTGAACCAATTATGAACAAATCCGAGAGTTCCAACGCCAAAAACAATATGAGTTGAATCTAGCCAATGATGGGTAATGGGAGCTTCTGGATTAAAAAATGCAGAAAACCGATGAATGAAAGCAGGGGGGCCTAGAGCAGGTTCTCCGGGCATTCCAAAATAAGCGAAAAGGGAATTCTCTTTTGAGAATCGAATCGTGCCTACAGCAGCCAATTCCATGAGAAAATTGTGAGGGTGTTGTCGATCAATTAACGGGGTAACTCCATTGCATGTTTCACCCGATTGCAGTAGCAAGGGATAGCCATTGCATCCAATTGTTGCAGGTTCAAGATCGATCATACTTCTCAACCCGATGGTTCCAATACCCACGTCAGTTTGCGCAGAGAACATGAACATGTTTTCTGAGAAGAACTTTTGGCCTCCTCGCGGACCGCCCTGATCGTCATAAATCGCCATGAGGTAGCCATGAGTCATCAAAAGCCACTCATCAGTCATGCGATGGATGCCTGGCATTTTCGTTGAGCCGGGTATCCAGCTTGTGCCCGTTGCATCGCGGCCCATTGGATAAGTACCGTACATCCCATGCATCGTCATGTTATCGTGTTCATTCTGATGCGTCATTGCCATGCATGATAATGCAAACATCAAGAAAAAAATAATTTTCATAATTTTGTATATAAGCGATTTTGAGAATCTCCATCCATCAAATTTCATTAAGCAATGAAAACAATCGATGGAATGCATGATTGTCAATGGGGTAATGCAATAAAATTCAACCCATTCTTGGATGAATTCATCCAATAAGTAAGCGCAGCATCTGCCTAAGAAACTTTTCTCTTTTAGGAGAGGGTTCCTCAAATAAACTACAAAAAATCTTGAGCGTTCGGTTGATTGATTTTTTGTGTCCAAGAGAAATATAAGTCTTTCCTCAAATATTCTAACATGAGGAAATAAATGATAAGCTTTAATGTGGCGCCTAACCACATCCACAACATCTATTGTTGATGGGCTCTGATCAATGCTTGTTGATTCGCATTCAACAGAACGCATTCAAATATTGAGCTTTTCAATCCAATATTATGACCGACAAGGACGTAATCATTAAGACCCCATAGATTAAGCAGTTCCTCATCATCTGGGGAAACGCTCCAATTTGTAGCATCGCTTAAAGTGATTGAACGGCTGGGGAAATCTACAGAGGCAATCTTGAGAGACCCCAATGCCGGAATAGAAGTAAGGCGCGCTAATATTTCGGAATTCCTTGTTATATTTTTGATCCGCACTGTCGGAATGACGATTGAAAGACCATTTCTTAGTTGAGTCGATGTCGGGAAGAACAAGGCTGGAAATGTATTAAAGATTTCTAATACGTCTCCCGTTGTCCAATCGAAAATCGCCTGCTGGTCAAGAAAATCCATTTGAAATACGGCCTGATTATCGAATGTAACCTGAGTATTTTCCATGTTATCCAAAGTATATAAAGGCAGCGCGCTTGCCGAAGAAAAAAATAGAAGGCTCCAAAGAAGAGGAAAAAGCATCATTCACCCCTGTAAAAAAATGAGTGTAGCATAAATATTATTTTATACCCTATACATGGAGATACTTGGTGTATATGTCGATTCATACGCGTCTACTTTTTTCCTACTTCCTCATTGCCTGGTGTTTCTGTTTTTCACAGGAAAAAGAAGCAACTCGAGTGTTTTTTGATGGAGAACTTCTCTATTGGAAGCCCGATCAGACAGGGATGAGCTATTGTTTGGTCTCAGATATGCTGACTTCCTCCGTTCTTGGAAAAAAAAACCAAGATAGACAACAACATACGGATTGGAATGCAGGTTTTCGAATTGGATCTGGCGTTCGTGTAGCGAAAGTTCATTGCGATCTCTCTACCTATTGGACCCATTTTTCTCACACAATGCATGGATCTACGAGTACGAATAACTTTATCTTAGGAACACAGCTTTTCTTAGGCAGCTTTGTTCCCATAGGCGGAGGCGGCGTCGCACAAATAGATCCAGGTGGAAGGGGTGCCGGACCTGCTCACAGTCAGTGGAAGCTCCATGTGAATTTGATCGAATGCGATTTTGGGTATCAGATCTGTTTTGACAAACGGTTTTCTTTGCATCCTTACCTTGGCATCAAGGGAGGATGGATCGATCAAGAGCAAACCGTTCATTATGATCAGTTTTTTGATTCCAACAATCAAATATTCTTTGATTCCGCAATCACCTTAAAAAACAATTTCAAAGGAATTGGTCCTCAGTTGGGAATGGATGGAGATTTTATCTTTGGCCATGGTTTTGGGTTAATGGGAAATCTATCGGCTGCACTATTATACGGCTCTTCTGATAATCCTGTGACTTTTCATGTAGAAAACAACCCTCTCTCATTTCCTTTTTCAGATTTTTCCGTTAATTATCAAAAGGATCGACTCATCCCTGCTGTCCAATCGCAAATTGGACTCAATTGGGGGAAAGAGTGTTTTCAACACTTTATCTTTTATCTGAATGCCGCTTATGAAGTGCAATATTTTTGGAATACATGGCGCAACCAAGGCTCTGCAATTCAAAGCATTGCGGTTCCTGATGCGGGCTATGGAAATTTAATGCTTCACGGTTTTACTGGACAGGTGCAGCTTGCTTTCTGAGAGAGGGTCATGAGATTTTTTCTAATCTTATTCTGCGTATTTTTTTCCTCTCTTTTTCCCAAGGAAAATAGACCAAAACAAAACCCAGATGCAATTTCCCCAGGAGAGAGCGCCCCTGCTCCCTTGCCTTCTAAACAAACGCACGTGTTTTTAGATGGTGAATTCCTCTACTGGAAACCCAATCAGGCAGGCATGACCTATTGTTTGTTAGAAGAGACAACAACATTCAACTTTTCTATCGCACGAAAAAATCAAGCACGGCAACAACATGCAGATTGGGGACTTGGTTTTAGGGTAGGGGTTGGCGTCGATATAGAAGCAATTCCTGCAGATATTGCCGGGTATTGGACTCACTTTGACCACACCATGCATAGCGTGACTCAAACAGACGAATTGATTTTTGGAACACAGGTATTTTTTGGGAATGGATTTACTTTAGGAGGAGGTGCTCTTGAGGGAATCATAGGGACTCCAGGGGGACCTGCTCGCAGTCGATGGCAGTGCCAACTAGATCTCGCTGAAATCGATTTTGGTTATTGGATTTGTTTTAACAAGTGGTTTTCTCTACATCCTTATCTCGGTCTAGAAGGTGGATGGATCGATCAGAAGCAAACCATTCATTATAATCAATTTTTAGACACCAATAGCAATCTGTTTTTTGATGCTACGATCATTCAAAAAAATCATTTTGAAGGCATTGGTCCTGCATTTGGGCTGGATGGGACATTTCATTTTGGTTATGGATTTGGCCTGATGGGAAAATTAGCCTCTTGTTTTCTTTATGGATCCTCGCGTAATCCCACGGATCTTCACCTCGATGGAGCCTCTTCTTTGTTCCCTTTTCCCGATCTTTCAGTCCATTATAAACAACAACACTTGATGCCCAGCATCCGGTCGCTAGTCGGATTCAATTGGGGAAAAAAGCTGCAAAATCATTTTGCTCTATTTTTCAATGCGGCCTATGAAGTTCAATATTTTTGGGAAACTTGGCGCAACCAGAACTCTTTCATTCAAAATATTGCCGTCTCTGACGCAGGTTATGGGGATTTAATGATCCACGGTTTTACAGGACAGGTTCAGGTTTCTTTCTGAGCGCCCATTTCTGCAAACAATGATTTTAAAACCATTTGCCGAAATATTATCGTGCCTTTACGATGGCTGCCCTATTTTTTTACTTTTCGATTGGATCGCTATTTTAAGCCATGAGATAACGGACGAAATGCGCGTAAGGTATGTATGAAAAAACTAGAATTAGTGGACGACCATTGTTGCTTTGCTTGCGGCATGGAGAATCCCGATGGGTTGCGCATAGAGTGGAGAATTGAGGGACTTTCCACATTTGCAGAATTTACTGCCGATCGAAAATATCAAGGTTGGAAAGGGATCTTGCATGGAGGAATTGTTGCCACCTTGCTTGATGAAGCGATGACTCGATTGGCGTGCATAGTGTGCGGCGGCGCTGTAACGGCGGAAATGACAGTGCGTTTCGTGGCTCCTGCCAAGATTGGTGAATTGTTATTAGTCCGCGGAGAAATTGTGAAGCAGTCACGGAAAATTGTAGAGATGAAAGCCTCCGTTCATCACTCTTCGGGAGAACTGGTTGCCCATTCCACGGGCAAGGCTATCAAAGTGTAGCGATTGTTGGTCTTTGATAGTGCGTTTTGATTTATCTTCAATGGACAGTGGTTTTATTCTTCGGCGATTTCTTGCTTTGTGAGAAGCTGTCTGCAAAGGAAGGGGGCCTTGAGTGACTTTTAATGAGCGCCCCTATTGCAGATTGAGTTTTTGTTCCCAATTGTCTTTAGTAATTGTATTGCTGTAACGGTCCCAATAAGAATCCGGCTTATTTCTCAAGTGCCAAGTAGGCCATTGTAACGTCGAAGCGGGAATTGAATTCGGGTCTTGAGAGTACATCCATTTCGTCACAAGAACCTTTGCCATGATATCCTCAAAATCGTTCTGATTATAATAGCAAAAAGTGCATGAATTAATTGAAAACAAGTTCTTGATGATTAATTTAAGATGCTGCTCGTATTGAGCATCTTTTTTCGCGATCCATGATTTAGCAACAAGGTAGATCCTGTGCAGATGGTTTTCCTCTTTGTTCTCGAATGCTTTTTCAAGAGTTTTCGCAACATCGAGAGAAACATTCAGGCTCAAAAGGTCGAATGCTCGATAAGGTTCGTTCGATTGCATGACTTGATTCCAAAGCGATTGAGTCTGACTTGTGAGATTGGCTTTAGGATTGAATTTGGCAAAACTCAAGAGGAATTGGATCGCTTCTTTCCGCTTGCCTCTATTGCCTAATGTTTCAAGAACCTCGCTTAATCTCCCGGTCAAAACTCCTCTCGAATGCATCATGAGCTTCGTAGCATCGTCAGGCAAATTGGCATCGACCAGGTTTTGAAAAGTCGCTTCGATAAAATTTTGGCAAATCGAAGAGTCTGAAATCTGCGAGCAAAATTCAGAGAGGCTTACAGCCTCGTCGGAAAGCGAGTTTTCAAGTATTTCCCTGAGCTCGTCTGCCTTTCTATCGAGATAGTTTTTTTTCCAATAGTCACTGTTCCCGCGATCCCAGCCCTCGAGTTTTTCAAGAAAGCTGGCATGAGAAAAACATGAAGTCCAAAACTTCTCGAACTCTGCGTACTTCTCTGTCACACAATCATCTTGCGGAGTCATCAGCTTTTCAACAGGGGATGCATATTGGACACGCCACCAATTAGGGCATTTTGTCCAAGCGCTCGCCTCTAGCAAAGGCTTTGCTTGTTGGCAGGCATCCATAGCGGTCTGTAATTTTGCGATATGCGGTTGAAAAAGAGAGATCCCTTGCTCCGCCAAATCGCGATGTTTTTGGATGTCTTGCGGGCGTTTCATAATGTGATGCATTAATGAAATAACATCAGGCAAAGATTCTGCTTTTAGCGATTGTTTTTTTGCATTCTCTATCACTGTATTGCAGAAGGCGTTTGTGCTTTTCCGGCACTGTCCGAGCATGCTCATTGCATTCGATAAAGCGTCTGGATGAGACTCTCCCGTATAGGTTTCCGCCACCGTTATACAGCTCGCTGAAGAGCCCGTTTTACATTCTTTGATCAAAGGCCGCTTGAGAGTTGAGTCTTTCTTTTTCTCGGAGGTTTCAATAAGATATTTGATGATGGCGGACGACATCGGCGCATTGCTAGCCAGATGCTTGAAAACAAACTCTTTTCCGCTCTTCGGCCACTTAGAGAAGGTCTTTTGTTCGTTATAGAAAGCCTCAGTTAAATTGACTACAGAAGTTGGGACAAATGATCGCTGTTTCTGATTGTTGAAA
>DALYFE010000102.1:0-6732 GCA_031972195.1 Chlamydiales bacterium
CCCTGATGCTTTCCGCGAGGTGGATTTAGAGTCGATTCCAACTCCATATCGTCATGAAGGCGCGATTTTAGGCGTCCAAGATCCTCAAGGAGGCGTTTTTCCGATTCGAGTCCATAAGATCAATGAAAATAAAGTGGTCCTTGATTTCAATCATCCTCTAGCCGGAAAAGATCTTTGCTTCCATGTGAAGATTACCGGAGTGGGTTAGACAAGGTCTGATGCGATAGCGTCATAGAAGAGGGTTCCTCTTTCAGTGAGTCGAAAGAGGCTGCCCTCTTTATCTAAACATCCCTCTCTTGTCCATTTTTCCAATGCTGTATGTACTTCCGAGGGTAGTTCCGGATAATGTTCCATGTCAGCTCCCTCGAGGAGCCTCAGACGGACCGCCAGCAGTTCCTGAAAGTTCTTTGGAGAGGGGAGTGTTTCGGAAAAATCAATTGGAGAGATCCCTGCCCGAATCTGTTTGGCATAGCGCTGTAAGTTGGCGATATTTCGAAATCGAGCGCCTTTCCAATAGCTGAATGCAGAGGGGCCGAATCCTAAAAAAGGACGTCCTGTCCAATATCCTTTATTGTGTCTGGACTGGTATCCGGTTTTTGCAAATGCCGAGATCTCATAACGGGAAAATTGCTGCTCCTTTAAGGTTTTTACGGCCATATGCAAAAGATTCAGGCTTGTGATGGCATCCGGGAATTGCAAAGAACTCTTTCGTTTATAAAACGAGGTGTGGGGCTCAATCGTGAGGTTATAAAGAGAGACGTGCTGGATTGGAAGATCGGAAAGCTGTTGTAGCGTGTAGCGCCAACTGGATTCTGTTTGGTCGGGGAGATCATACATGAGATCGATAGAAATATTTTTAAATCCTGCTTGATTAGCGAGCAATAAGGCATCTTTCGCTTTTTTGGCTGCATGGCCTCGTTCCAGAATTGCTAATGATCGATCGTCGAGCGACTGAATGCCGAGGCTAAGGCGGTTAATTCCGGAAGAGAGGAGCGCGCTAAATAGCGGGAGGCTGGCGTCTTCGGGATTGGCCTCGATGGTGATTTCTATGTCCTTTGCAAAAGCGATATTGCTTTGCCGGATCTGCGAGAGAATTTGAGCAATCCCTTCCGGGGCGAACAAGGTTGGCGTGCCTCCTCCAAAATAGATGGAGACGATCTGCTTATCCGACAGGAGGGGAGCTTGCCGAGTCCATTCAAGGGCAATGGCGTCGGCAAGTAGGTCTTTGAACGATTGTTTGTCTGGAATTACATAAAAATGGCAATAAGGACACTTCTTGCTGCAAAAAGGGATGTGGAAATAAAGAGAGACGGACTCTCTGTTTTGATTATTTGTTGGAAGCTCTCCTAAAACCATGTTTCGTCGCTTTTTGTGATTATTTTGGCCTATTTTCGATCCAACTTATGGAGGCAATATACCTCATGTCGATATTGCCTCCATAAGTTGGATCGAAAATCGGTTCAAAAGAACACGAAAATCGACTGATACCTGGCTTTAGGACAGCTTCTTACCAATTGTCTACATCGGGATCTTCAAGGATGCCTCGTTTCCAACGATTGCGATCAGAGAAGGGATCCTCGTCATCTTCTTCTTCAACAAGAGTCGCATCTTCTTCCGTTCCGCCGCCCTCTGTTTCGTCTTCAGTGACCGTTTCGGTTTCATAGGCCTCGGTTTCCATGTCCAATCCGGCATCTGTCAGATTGTCTCCCGCATCCATGTCCGGCAGAGTATGCGGCTCTGCATAAGCTTGTCTTGCAGGGGAGCGTTTCGGGGTCACGTATTCTTCCATGTCCCCGCTTTCTTTCATGAATCGGAGGCGTTCTTTTTCCTCATCGATTTTTCCTTTCAGGGACCGGATTTCTTCTTTATGCTTATCGATATCCTTTTTTGGGACGAGTCCAAGATTCATCCATTGCTCAAGGTCTTCGAGTTCTGTCTCGAGTTTTTTTAATCTTTCACTTTTCATATTCATGTTGTGCACCATCTAATGCGGAACGTCCCGCGAATCTTTTTCCTATCCTATAACATGTTAAAAGTAAAAGAATTTTTAACACGGCCCCGATTTTTGCGTGTAAATGGGTACGGATGTGAAGTTTTACTATATTTTCATATTTCGGTAAAGAGTTTTCCTGTTCGTCCCTCTGGTTAATAATCAAACGAGTATGTTATGGGAAGAAGAGATCCTTCGGAGTTTTTATTATGAGGCGCAATGGCCGGATTTCCTGATTACGCAAACCTTTCTAATTTATCGATGATCGAAGAGCAATACCGCCGGTATCTAGAGGATCCGCAAAGCGTGGATGTGTCATGGCGCCATTTTTTTGAAGGAATCGATTTTGCAGCGCATTTGTATAAAAGGCCTAAAGAAGCGTCTACCGGATCTGCAGAGCTGAGGATTGCTTGCTTGATGGATGCGTATCGCCGTTACGGTCATTTGCTTGCGTCGACAAATCCTTTAGAAGAGGCCCCTGCAAGCGTTCCTGAATTGGAATTGGAAGCGCTTGGTTTTTCAAAAAATGAATTGGATGTCCAATTTCCGACATTGGGCTTGTGCGGGCGTCAAAATGCTTCATTGAAAGAAATTATCGAAGCTCTTTGCGGAATTTATGCTTCCCGCATTGGTTTTGAGTACATGGATTTAGGCAATCGCCGGCTGGAACAATGGATGCAGGCAAAGCTCGAGCCGCGTCTTTCTATAGAATTATCAGCCGATGAAAAGCGTTTGCTGTTGGACATGCTGAACCAATCTGAAGTATTGGAGACGTTTCTTCATACTCGCTATGTTGGGCAAACCCGCTTTTCTTTAGAGGGAAATGAAACGGCCATTCCGATTTTGGCGGAAATGATCGATTTCGGAGCCCATTTGGGGGTTGGAGAGTTTTGGATTGGCATGGCTCATCGAGGTCGTTTGAATGTGTTGGTCAATATTTTGAAAAAACCATATGCATCGTTGTTCGAAGAGTTCGAGGATGACACCGCGTTATCATTTTTCGGCAATGACGATGTGAAGTATCACATGGGTTTTACCGGGGAACTGGATACCAAGGCAGGCAAAAAAGTATTTGTTGGATTGCCTCCAAACCCATCCCATCTCGAATCGGTAGATCCTGTTTTGCTAGGGCAAGTTTGAGCCAGGCAAGTCCTTAGAGAAGATTTTGAAGGCAAGCGCTGCGTGCCGATTATGATCCATGGCGATGCGGCAGTGACGGGACAGGGAGTCGTTTACGAGTCGCTTCAGCTTTCAAAACTTTCCGATTATTCCGTCGGAGGCACTGTCCATTTGGTGCTGAATAATCAAATTGGTTATACCACTCTTCCCAAAGAGGGAAGATCGACTAGATATTGCACAGATATTGCCAAAACATTTGGAATTCCGGTTTTCCATGTGAATGCAGAAGATCCGGAAAGCTGTGTTCTTGCAGCAAAATTGGCAATAGAAATTCGTCAAGAATTCCAGTGCGATGTGTTCATCGATTTAATTGGATATCGGAAATATGGGCATAATGAAGGGGATGAGCCATCCTATACCCAGCCCCTCCAGTATCAAAAAATTCGAGCTAAACAATCGATCCGTCAACTTTATTTAGATCATCTTGTTTCCGGAGGGTACATTGATCGCGCCGTTGCAGAAGCTCTCGATGCGCAGTTTAAAGGCTCTTTGCAGACAGCTTTGGCGCAAGCGCAAGAGCCTGCCGGAAAAAAAACACAAAAGCCTCGAGAAGTTTCGAAAATTACTCAAGTATCTACGGGCGTAGAGGAAAAAATCCTGAAAGAAGTGATTGAAACCTTTTGCCGTGTCCCGGCGGGCTTTCATTTACATCCCAAACTGCAGAAATGGGTGCAAGAGCGGCAAAAGATGGAGTTGATCGATTGGTCTACGGCAGAATGTTTGGCCTTTGGATCTTTGTTAATTGAGAAAATTGCGGTTCGGCTTGCGGGCCAGGATTCTCGAAGAGGTACATTTAGTCAGCGCCACTTGATTTGGTGCGATGTAGAAAACGGGTCTTTATATTCTCCTTTGTCCGCTTTGCGGGATAAAAAGGTGCGCCTTGATGTTGTGAACTCTCCATTGACTGAGTATGCGGGAATGGGATTTGAGTATGGGTACACTTGCGGAGCTCCCAACGCGTTGGTGCTTTGGGAGGCCCAATATGGAGATTTCGATAATAGCGCGCAGGTGGTGATCGATCAGTATATTGCAAGCGCTGAACAAAAATGGAATACCTTTTCGTCGCTTGTTTTGTTACTGCCTCACGCGTACGAGGGAGCAGGGCCGGAACATAGTTCCGCCAGGCTGGAAAGATTTTTGCAATTGAGCGCGCTCGACAATATGCAAATTGCAAACGCATCGACCCCTGCCCAATATTTTCATCTCCTGCGAAGGCAGGCTTTGCAAGAAGTGAAAAAACCTTTGATTTTGTTCACTCCAAAGGGGCTGCTGCGTGCGCGCGTATGTACAAGCGCTGTAGCAGAATTTACGCAAGGGTCTTTTGTTGAAGTATTAGAAGATCCTAATCCTCCGGCCAGCGCAAAACGGTTGATTTTTTGTTCGGGAAAAGTATTTTATGATCTTTTGGCTGAACGGGAGAAACGGACGATTTCCGATATTGCGATTGTTCGCGTTGAGCAATTGTATCCAATTCCGACAGAGCTGTTGAAGCGTTTCATCGCAAAATACAAGGGAGCCTCCCAGTGTTATTGGGTTCAAGAAGAACCTCAGAATATGGGAGCTTGGAATTTTATTGAGCCGACATTAAGAGCGAACCTCCCTAAGGGAATGGCGCTTTCCTATGTAGGGCGCCCTTGCAATGCAACTCCGGCCACGGGATCGCACCGCAAACATAAGCTGGAGCAAACAGCGTTAATTGATCAGGCCTTAAAAGGAACAAAATGAATATTGAAATCAAAATTCCATCCATGGGCGAATCGATTGTTGAAGCCACAATCGGCGCCATCCTCAAACCTTCCGGATCTTCTGTCCATGCCGGGGAAGAGATTATTGAAATTGAAACGGATAAAGTAAATCAAGTCCTGTCGGCCCCGGAGGCAGGGCAGGTGCAGTGGAGCGTGAAAACGGGCGATGTGGTCAAAGTGGGCCAGTCGATCGGAAAGATTGAAACTTCCGGCGCTCAAGCCGTTAAAGCACAGGCTCCGGTGCCAGCTCAAGCATCTCCCAAGGAGCCTCCTAAGGCAGACATTCCAAAAACAGATGCGCCCATTGCCGGATCAGCCCGTAAAACAGTTGATGCTGCTCTGAAGGAAACGGCCTCTTCTCCAATGCCCTCCGTTACACCGCCATCATCTTCTCCTGCAAAAGCAGAGCCTCGTCAGATTGTAGGAGAGACTCGCAAGAAAATGACAAAACTGCGCAAGACCATTGCAGAGCGTCTTGTCGAAGTGAAAAATCAGACTGCCATGCTCACTACATTCAATGAAGTGGATATGAGCACGGTCATGGATGTGCGCGAAAGGGAACAAGAAAATTTCCAAAAAAAGCATGGGATCAAGCTTGGGTTCATGTCCTTTTTTGTCAAAGCATGTGTTGCCGCATTGCAAGAGTTTCCTGAAATCAACGCCAGGATTGATGGAGATGAGATTGTTTATCGGGAAGCTTGCCATATCAGCGTAGCGGTAAGCACAGAGAAAGGACTCATGGTTCCTGTGATCCGCAATGCAGAGGCCCTTTCTTTTGCCGAGATTGAAAAGATGTTGAAGCAATTTGCCGAGCAAGCAAGAAATGGGACCATTTCGGTAGATGCGATGCAGGGCGGGACATTTACCATCACTAATGGCGGCGTGTTTGGTTCTCTTCTTTCCACTCCTATTTTGAATCCTCCGCAAAGCGGGATTTTAGGGATGCACAATATCGTCAAACGGCCGGTGGTGGTAGATGACAAGATTGTGATTCGTCCGATGATGTATCTTGCATTGAGTTATGATCACCGCATCGTGGATGGCCGCGATTCGATTCAGTTTCTCATGCACATTAAGAAAAGCCTTGAAGAACCTACCAGACTATTGTTGGATCTATGAACCTACCTCACTCTTTGAAACGTGCGCTTTTTGCGCCTTTTTTCGCATCTTGCAGCGTAGCTCCTTGGCCTACGTATTCAAGTATGTCCTGCGGAGCTGTGCTAAAATCTGCGAAAAAATTCATCAAAAATCACATATTCCCAATAGTGAGATAGGCTCATGAATCAATACGATGTTGTTGTGATTGGCAGCGGTCCTGGAGGATATGTTGCGGCTATTCGGTGCGCCCAACTGGGACTGAAGACTGCGTGCATTGAGAAAAGTCCCACTTTGGGAGGAACTTGTTTGAATGTGGGATGCATTCCTTCTAAAGCGTTGCTTTATTCGAGCGAACTTTATTGGAAGCTTCAGAAAGAGGCGCAAGAGCATGGCATTGTTGCAAACAGTATGTCTTGCGATCTGACAAAAATGATGCATCGCAAGGAAAAAGTGATCCTTGGGTTTACGAAGGGAATTGAGGGACTTTTCAAGAAAAATAAAATTGAATGGATCCAAGGACATGCCTCTTTAAAAGGACCTAATGCCATTGATGTAAATGGTCAAACAATTGAGGCGCGCTTTATTATTCTTGCTACCGGATCGGAACCGATTGCATTGCCATTTCTTCCTTTTGATGAAAAAAAAGTACTCTCTTCTACAGGAGCTCTATCTTTGAAAACGGTGCCAAAAAAACTCTTGGTGATTGGCGCCGGGGTCATT
>DALYFE010000103.1:0-6507 GCA_031972195.1 Chlamydiales bacterium
ATGGTTCTTTCCGATCGTTTTTTTCTGTGGAAGGCAATCGCTTGACGGTGCGCTTCGTCTCGAATTTTTTGTAAAAGAAAGAGGAGAGGGGATCTGGGATCGATAAGAACAGGTTCTTGTTGGTGCGGAATGAAAATTTTTTCTTGAGTGAGCCCCTTGTCATGGCGCGCCTCTTCTTTTGCCAGGCCAATGACATCAATCGATGCAATCCCGAGCTCTGCGAAAACCTCTAATGCGAGATTGAGCTGTCCCTTTCCTCCGTCAACAATCAGAAGATCGCAGAAGTCTTGTTTTTCTTTTTCGCGAAGAAAATGGCGATGCAGGACTTGTTTCATTGCCGTATAGTCATCAGCCTGTTTAACCCCTTTGATTTTGAAAAGGCGCGTTCTGGACTTGTCTCTTTCTCCATTCGTAAAACAAACAAGGCTTGCAACAGGATCTGTCCCGGAACTGTTTGAGGTGTCGAGACACTCAATCCTTCTTGGAAAGCGACTCAATTGGAGCGATTCTGCCAAATCAAGCAGCATTTTTTCTTTTAATGAGCGGGCATCTTGTTCTCTCACAAATAGCGCTTTCGCATTTTTATGGCCCATGGCAATCAAATCCCGCTTCTTTCCCTTTTTGGGTGTAATGATCGAGATTTTTTTCTTCACCGTTTCGGAAAGAATTTCTTCAAGGATTTCCTGCTGCTCGATTTCACAGGAAATTAGGATTTCTGAGGGGGGATTTAGGTGTTCTTTGTAATGCTGTATAATAAAAGATTCAAATACTTCGGCATCGGTTGATGCAATTAAATGAAAACTAAAATGTTCCGAGCCAATAATTTTTCCGTCGCGGAACATCAGAAGAGCAATCAAAATGGCGTCTCCTTCCCGATAAAGTCCCAGTACATCGCAGTCTTTAGCGGACGGATTGTCGATATGCTGTACTTCCGTCACATGTTCGATTTGTTCAATCATTCGGAGATAGTCATTTGCTTTTTCGAACTCCAATGCATCAGAGGCTTTTTTCATCCGTGTTTTGAGTTCCCTGAGCACCTCTTTATTTTGCCCTTTCAATAACCGGACGGCCTCATCTACATGCTGAAGGTATTCTTCTTTTGTGCATTTTCCAACACAGGGCGCAATGCAGCGTTTAATATCATATAAAAGACATGGCCTGGAGCGGTTTGTCAGTTCTGCATCGGAGCATTGCCGTAAGGGAAAAAGACGGGTAATGAGATCAAAAGTTTGTCTGGCTGCCAATGCATTGGTGTAAGGGCCGAACACGGTTCCAATGTCTTTCGGAGGATTTCCTTTGAATCGATGGAGGCGGAGCATGGGCCATTCGTGGTGCGTCATGATCAGACTGATATAGGATTTATCATCCTTCAGAAGAACATTATATTTTGGTTGGTGCCGTTTGATTAAATTATTTTCTAGCAGCAAAGCGTCTTTTTCGGTGAGGGCGATGATCGTATCAATGGTCTCTACTTGCGCAATGAGGTAGGGGATCATTTCTCTTGAATCGCCGTGGACTGCAAAATATTGCTTGAGTCTGGACTTCAGGTTTTTTGCTTTCCCGACATAAAGAACTCGGTTGGAGGCATCTTTCATGAGATACACTCCGGGCTCACTGGGGTAAATCGCTAGTGTCTGCGGATCAAAGGACATGTCCGAAGTATATCAAGAAATTATCCAATTGGGTAGAGGGAAGAGCCCTGACTCTTTCTCAGCCGAATGCTCAGTCAGCGAGCAGATCGATCTTAAGCCCTTCAAAAGCTTGCAAGAACCCCTGATTGTTTTGAAGAAGAGCTGCAAATTCACTCAGTTCTGCCAGCCGCATTTGGAGGTGGACCGGCAAAAAGACGCTTTTCCCGTGAATTCTTTCTTCTAAAAGGAGGAAGTCCTGATCGTTGAGGACTGCAAAATCCATCCCTGCGCTGCGCATGCCTTTTCCATTTTGCAAAGAGGCATCATAGGAAATGAAATTTGGAACTTCATGAAAACGGTTGTGCCGATATCCTTCGCGAAAAACGCGGAGCATACAGAGCTGCGCGACAAATATAGGTGCAGACCTTGTTTCATCCGTTGTAATAAAGCGGACCAACTGTTTTTTTTGCAGAGGAGGTAAATTTTGCTGTCCATTGAGGCATGCGTTGCGAAGGAACTCTACATTTTTGAGGATTGGGGCTTCATTGATATTCATGGCTCGAAGTGCAGAAAGGGGAGGGGCGCTTGGAGTTGGCGCGACGGATCGGAGCGTGGCCAATGGGGGTGCGCTTGGAACCGGGCGTTCCTGCATCTTTGTATATTCGCTAAAAGCATTGAGGTAATTGGCGTTGCCTTGATGGAACTTTGAGGCAAGGGAACGAATGTCTTGATAAACGGGTTTGCCCCAATAGCTCAAGGATACAGGCGGTGTTTGCGTATAGAGGGCTTCCAGGATCGCCTTTTGATCTTTTGTCCAGAGACGCTGAAATGCCTTCAGGATGCTTTGGTAGCAGTGGCCGTTTTCCAAAGGCTCGGAGATGGTGAGGAATGTAGGTTTATAATAATCGCTTTTACCAGCGTTTTCGAAGGAATAGGCAATCGACCATTCTCCTACAACCTGAAATACATTCCATTTCTCTCCAAAGCTGCTCTCGATTTCTTCCCTGATTTCTTTTTGAGCGGAAAGGTCCCAATTCCAGAGGGCCCGTTCTATGGCATATTGAATGAACTGGACATTGTCGTAGGGAGTGGGGAATGTGGGAGGCGAGGGAGGAAGGGGCAAAAAGAGTCCGCATGTGCGCAGCGCGGATACGGTCAAATACATACCGACATCGGCGCCGATTGCAGCGATGGCAGTGCCGTTGTGCCAACAGGTATTATAAAATTTATTTCCTATCTGGCCCCAAGTTTCGCTAGGCAATTTATAAACTGCGGCCTGAGCTTCGTTGACTGATTTATGAAAATTTAAAAACTCGTAATTGCGTAAAAAATTGGCTACTCCAGTCATCCGAATCTCTTTGTTAGCCAAAAATTGTAAATGATCGATGTAGTTGATGTAAAGTTCTTGTAGTTTGACAAAAGGAGGTGAGTTTCTGTATCCTATTTAAGAGACTGTTAGCGGATTTTGTTCCACGCTTTTTGTTTTGTTTCGCTTTGTTTCATAGGATTTAAATGTCAAAAAATACATTACATAGACGATTAACTTCCCGGCATGTCGCGATGATTGCGATTGGAGGGTCCATTGGTTCCGGCATTTTCATTGCGAGCGGAACTGCAATTCATATGGCAGGTCCCGGCGGGGCGCTGCTTGCCTATTGCATCATCAGTCTGATGGTTTATTTTTTGATGACAAGCCTTGGTGAAATGTCCACGTTG
Source organism: Chlamydiales bacterium (assembly GCA_031972195.1). Lineage (GTDB taxonomy): Bacteria > Chlamydiota > Chlamydiia > Chlamydiales > SM23-39 > DALYFE01. Next base: position 3,348 of record DALYFE010000103.1, read on the forward strand.
ATCCCATCTACAGGAAGGTTTTGCGACTATGCCACCCGTTTTGTCGACCCGGCATTTGGTTTTGCGATGTCCTATAATTATTGGATTAATTGGGCGGTGACCACAGCGGTCGATTTGTCAGCTGCCGCGCTCATCATGCATACGTGGGTCCCTCAGGTTTCTTTTCTTCTTTGGGCGGCTTTATTTTTTACTTTGATTGTCGCGCTCAATTTTGCATCTGTTGGGGTGTATGGCGAGATGCAATATTGGTTTTCCGGGATCAAAGTTGTTGCGGTCATTTTATTTATCTTAGTTGGTATTTTTGTAATTTTAGGCTTGCTTGGCCACCAAAAGCCGCTCGATTTTTCTAATTGGGTCATGGGCGATGCGCCGTTTCATGCAGGATGGATAGGGTTCATGAGCGTTCTCATGATTGCAGGATTCTCATTCCAGGGTACGGAAATTTTTGGAATGACTGCCGGAGAAACAAAAGATCCGGGCACCAGCATTCCGCGCGCTGTAAAAAGCGTGTTCTGGAGGATTCTTCTATTCTATATTCTGTCCATGGGAGTGATCAGTTTCCTCATCCCCTACAATAATCCTCAGCTTATTACTGCAAGCACGACCAATGTCGGCGCCAGCCCATTCACTCTTGTATTTCAAATGGCAGGCCTTCATTTTGCCGAAGTGACAATGACGATCGTCATTCTGCTTGCGATCCTGTCTGCTGCCAATGCAAGCATGTATACAGCGACAAGGACTCTGTGGCATATTGCTCAAGAAAAAAATGCGCCCAAAATTTTTGCGAGAACAACGAACCATGGAATTCCTGTTGCAGCGCTTTTGTTTAGTTCTTTGATCAGCGGCGCGGTGTTCCTGTCATCGGTTGTCGGAGAAGGGCAATTATTTATTTGGCTGCTCAATATTTCGAGCTTAACAGGCTTTATCGCCTGGTTCGGCATTGCTTTATGCCATTATCGCTTTCGCAGAGCTTATTTGGCGCAAGGGCATAAGCTGACTGATTTGCCTTATTATGCAAAAGGGTTTCCTTTTGGTCCGGTATTTGCCTTATGTTTGTGTATTGTGGTTGTTCTCGGCCAGCAATTTGATGCATGGGTCAGCCACAGAGTGAATATCGATAATTTAATTGGGGCCTATATTGGATTGCCGATCTTCCTTGTTTTCTATTTTGGATATAAATTTGTCAGAAAGACGAAGTTGATTCCTCTCAAAAAATGTAAGTTCACTCCAATTCCTTAAGTTATTGCACGGTTTTGTAAAAGCATTCATTTTTAAATGTGGTAAGAAGCTGTCTTAAACCCAGGTATCAGTCGATTTTCGTGTTCTTTTGAACCGATTTTCGACTCCAAATTACGGGGGCTATATCGACATGAGGTATATTGCCCCCATAATTTAGATCGAAAATAGGCCAAAATAATCACAAAAAGCGACGACACATGGTTTTAAGACAGCTTCTAAGCGGTTGAACGAGCCGCTCAGTACCGGAGCGGCGAATCTCTGTTCTTTAGGGGAGCCTTAATTTAGGATCGCGAACTTAGCTGCCATTGCATGAGTTTTTGCAGGGCTTGGAGCGGGGTGATTTGATTAAGATCTAGAGATTTGAGTTCGGACCAGGGATCTTCCGGAGAAGGCAGAGAAGTAAAGAGAGAGAGCTGGTTGTCCGGAATCGATTTTTTTCTTGAGGACTTAGATTCGAGTTGATGAAGCATTTCCTCCGCGCGCCGAATTGCTTTGGCGGGCAGTCCTGCCAGTTTTGCAACGTGAATCCCATAACTTTTGTCTGTTCCCCCGGGGATGATCTTGCGGAGGAACACAATGCCGGAAGGGATTTCTTCGACGGCAGTTTGGTAGTTGCTTGCGTGGGGATATTCCGCTTCAAGGCGGGGGAGTTCCCAGTAGTGGGTGGCAAAAAGAGTTTTTGCCTGTCTTTTTGCAGTAGTTAAGAGAAATTCTGCAACCGCCCAGGCAATTGCAATCCCGTCATAGGTGCTGGTGCCTCTGCCAATTTCATCGAGGAGAACAAGCGATCTGGAAGTTGCGTTGTTTAAAATATTGGCCGTCTCAGACATTTCGACCATGAACGTCGATTGCCCTCGCGCCAAATCATCGCTGGCGCCAATCCGGGAAAACACTTGATCGATGACTCCGATATGGGCCGAGGCTGCGGGAACGTAGGATCCGATTTGAGCCAGAATGACAATCAGGGCGACTTGGCGGATATAGGTTGATTTCCCGGCCATGTTGGGCCCGGTAATCAGCATCATCTGTTTTTCCCGGCTTAAGATCGTGTCGTTAGGGATGAACGAAGCGCTGCCGATGGAGCGTTCCACAATGGGGTGGCGCCCTTCATGGATTTCGAGCAGATCGGACTCATCGACGGTAGGACAGGTAAAGCGCCATTGTTTTGCGATTTTTGCAAGAGCGAGCAAGGTATCGATCCGGGCGATGATTCTGGCGGTTGTGTGGATGGAGGCGCTTTCCTTGGCCATTTCGGATCGGAGGGATTCGAACAATTCGGCCTCAAGGGCCTTGGATCGCTCTTCTGCTGTAAGCACTTGGTGTTCGAACTGTTTGAGCTCTTCAGTGATAAAGCGCTCTCCGTTGACAAGCGTTTGTCTTCGGTGGAACGTTTCCGGAATTTTGTCGCTTTGCGCTCGGGTCACTTCAATATAGTAGCCAAAAGCTCTCGTGTAGCCCACTTTGAGCGTTTTGATCCCGGTTTCTTCCCGCAATTGGGTTTGATAGCGCGCCATCCAGGTAAGGGAGTCTTTGGAAAGCTTGCGCAAATGATCCAGTTCCGGGTGGAATCCATCTAAAAAAATCTCTCCTTCTCCCATCCTCAAAGGAGGAGAGGGGTGCATCGATGCGAGAATTTTTTCAGCAACCGGATAGGCGTCGAATAGGGTATCTATTTCAGGGATTGCAAAAACTTTTAAATCTTCCTTGATCTTTGGCAGGTGCGATAGAGAAAGGCCAAGTGCATAGAGATCGCGAGGCGTTGCCATCTGCGCTGCAATTTTAATCATCAGCCGCTCGATATCGCGCACTTGAGCTAATTGAGAGCGGACGATTTGCGCTGCATCCCAATTTGCGAGAAATTGGGCGATCGCTTCTTGTCTTCGTTTGATTTCTTCGCAGCAAAGGAGCGGACTTTTGAGCC
>DALYFE010000104.1:0-6492 GCA_031972195.1 Chlamydiales bacterium
AGAGGATAGTTTGCCTCTAACTTTGAGTCTTTTATGAAATTTATTTTCCCTCTTTTTATCGTTCCTTTTTTTGCTATTTATTCCATCAATTTGGAAAATTTTTGCCGGATTGATGGCGACATTCTCACAAGTGCGCAAGGTCAATCGTTTCCTGCCTTAAATTTTGATTCTCCTCTCCATGAAGAATTAGCTTATAGGCTCAAAGATCCGGAGCTGGCAGCGAGTATTTACCGAGCCTATCAAAAGCACATAGCGCCTGTCCTGCCTGAAGAGCTTGTCCCCGGATTTGGAAGAGCCCTTATAAAAGTGAGTTATTTTTTCGGTTCTCAAAACTCATCGCCCAAGAGAGGGCTTTGGGTTGCTTTAAAGGAAGAGGAATGTTTTTCATGGGCGGATAAAAATAGACAAGCGATTGCTGCCTTTGTTTTCGAAGCCAATAGACCTACTCATCGTTCTAAAAAAGAACGACGAGAAGGCCCATTTACTGTGGCGATCTTGACGACGACTGCAAGTGGAGGCAACGAGTCGGTGGCTCATGGAATCACCAGCTTCTTGTCTGCGTATCAAGATATTAAAACGGTGGTCGTTGATGTAGAAACTTTAGCAAGAGAGACGGATCTGGTCATGTTGGCAAGCGGAGTTGTCACCTATGATGGGCTTTATTCCTTATTTCAACAGCGGGCAGATGATGACATTCATGCTCAACGCGATGTAATCACGAAACAGCTTGGCAAGTATATTCCCTCTCGGTTGGGAAGCTTGCTCAAAGAAAAAGTTTTAGAAATCAATCCGGATCTGATCATTTCTACGCGCAGCTATTCGACAGATGATCTTGTACTAACAGCGCTTGATATTCCGTTTCGCATGCTCCATTGCGACTATGAACTTTCGTTTTTCCTGTTAGATAGTTATGGAAAAGTAGACTCCGATAGAGCGAGATTTTGGCTGCCCAATATGGAGCCGGCAATGTTCAAGCCGCTTTTCGTCAGGGCAAATCGCCTCGATCTTTATAACGAAGCGGATAATCAGCAAGAGCTGATAGAAAAAGTGGCCTTTCTTTTAGGGATCACGGTCGAGGAGGCCGAGCAGCAATTTGAATGTATTGGTTATCCCACCCGTCCTGAATTCAAAGCAATTACCGATGCTGAGGAATTGGAAAATCTCCGAACAAAGTGGGGGATAGAGCCTCATGAAATCCCTATTTTGGTTTCTATGGGAAAGAATGGAGTTGGCACCCTTGAAAAAATTTATGATGAACTTGCCAATCTTCCCGCTCATGATTGGAAATTCATTTTTATTTGTGGAAAAAATGAAGAGTTGAAAACCAAGCTGCAGAATAAGCTCTCTTCGAATCCTGCCAACCAGTTTGTTCTCTGCGATTTTCTTGTCGCAAGCGAGATGAATGAACTGATGAATCTTTGCCCGGTTAAACTCACCAAGGCAGGAGGAGCCATTACAACAGAGGCTCTTGTAACAAAGACCTACCTGCTGATGATAGGCTCTCATCCCTGGGAAGGAGCCAATGGCGGCAAAATTCAAAGATTGGGGCTAGGGCAGCAGGTTTGTAGCGATGTTCCGCTGGAAATGCAAATTGAAGAGGCTCTTGTTAAAGCTAAAGCGGTTCGTAATGGTCGTTCTATTGAAGTGCCTGATTGGAGAGGTTTGCTGTTAAACGAACTGAGAGCAATCGCGATCTCTCAACGGCTTGACGGTTAGCTTGATGGATGTTATACGGTATGGCAAAAATCAAATGATCTAACATTTGGGTAAAATCAGCATGAACATTTCAATTTTATGTATGCTTGCCGCTGTCTGTTTTGTGTCTATGACAGTTCCTGTGTCTTCTTTGCCGGCGGAAGAAAAAAATACTCAAGAGGAGTCTCCTGTGAAAGATTTAATAGAGATGGGTGGAGAGATGTTGCCGTCGGTGTTGCAAGGACGGCTGGATACTTTTCGGGCAGGCTCGGTTTGCAGTCCACTATCCGGCGCTGAATTTCTCGCCAGAGATCAAAATATTCTTTATGCCTGGGGAATGGATTATGTTTGCGGCAACGGAATCATAGAAGAAGATCAAAATCGTATCCCAACGGATGAGGAGATCGATTGGACGATTGAGCATTTCTCTGCCAAAAAACTTCCCTTTATGTGGTGGACTTCTGCAAAAATTTTAGAAACCAAAGGGTTTCAATTTGGCGGGGTTCTCACGGGAATTGCTCTGGATATTACTAAAGGAATTCCTGAAAAACCTCAACGATCTGCAGATCTGAGCATTGAGATCGTACAATCGGAAATGGATGTGAATGCCTTTACCAAGCTTGCTGCAAATGCCTTTGCGATGAGCGCTAAAGCGACAAAGCAATGGTTGGAATTGAATGATTCAATCATGAAGCGTGGAGAACAGGTGCATTTTCTGGCCCGTTTCAATGGGATTCCTGTAGGCACAGCGACTCTTTCAGTTTCTCCCTCTTCTGCAGGGATTTGGAATTTAGCGACCCTGCCTGAGTATCGAAAAACGGGGATTGGAGCTGCTTTAGTTCACGCAGCGCTTGTGGAAGCGAAGAGGCGTCAATATGATCAGGTGATGGCAATCTTAATGCCTAAAGGGATGGCATGGGGGCTTTTTACAAAATTAGGATTTAAAGAAATCTGTCAGTTTCCTTTTTATGTGTATGGAATTTCTGTTGAAGAGTTGGAAAAATAAAGAACGAATGTATCGAGAGAGATAGAAAATAAGCAACTGTTTTTATGAGAGATGTCTGATATCTTTATAGTTTTGCGAAGGTGAAGATGACCGCCGTATTATGCATCAGTTATTTTTTCTATGTTCTTCTGCCTCTTTTTTTTATTTCAAAAATCTGGAGGAATTGTTCTGTTGATTTCTTGAACTGGGGTATGTGGACTGTTGGCGCCGGCGTGTACATAGGCTATCTCTTTTGCGTTGGAGTATGGCCCATCATTGTTGTCGGCTATTACTTTCGTTACGTTTTGTTAGTAGGTTATGTTGCCGCATCGATCAAATCTTTCTTTCGTTGCAATCGACATTGTGTTTCTATGACCAGGGGTCGTTTTGTCACCTTGAGCATTGTGGGAATAGTCTGCCTAATTCAAATAGGAACGATTGTTGCGGTTTATATAAGTTCATTGCGGTTTCCGGAGGGAATTGAGTTGGATTTTCCGTTGCAAAATGGCGAATATTATATTGGGCAGGGGGGGAATAATCCAATCACCAACCATCATTATGAAATAAGCGCGCAAAAGTATGCTGTTGATATACTAAAATTAAATGGCCTGGGATTGAGATGTAACCAATTGAATCCATGTTTTCTTGAGCACTTTAATATTTTTGGAGACGTATTATACAGCCCGTGCGATGGAAAAATTGTGGATTTGGTAGATGGACACCCAGACTTGGAATTGGGAATCATGGATGAAGAGCATCCTGCGGGCAATTATCTTGTCATTGAGATGCATGGATCCAATGTGCTGGTAGTCCTCGCTCATATTCAGAAAGGCAGTTATTTCATTGAAAATGGAAGTATTGTCAAAAAGGGCCAGCTTTTGGCGAAAGTCGGGAATTCCGGCAATACGTCCGAGCCGCACTTGCACATGCATGCGGTCATGAATAAGACAGGAGATGTATTATTTGCTGGGCAAGGCATTCCCATGAAGTTTAATGACCGATTTCTTATTAGAAACGATCGGATTTAAATAGGTGGATATGCTCCTTTTTTTTGAGAACAGATTCGAAAGAAACCGCAGTGTTACCTCTCGTTTTTTCTTGTCGACAAGAGAGGGATCCAGTGCAATCAAAAACTCATTGATGCTGGAATTCTTATGAGAATTGCAATTTCTGGAGCCCATTTTTCAGGCAAGTCGACTCTTATTGCTGCCTTGTTACAACAGATCCCAAATTATAAATCAGTTGATGAGCCTTATCTTCTTCTTGAGGAAGAAGGGTATGAATTTTCTCATCCGCCATCTCTAGAGGATTTTGCACAGCAGCTCAAGCGTTCAATAGAAGAGATTGAGAAGAGTGGAAAAAATACAATCTTCGATCGGTGTCCTTTCGATTGCCTGGCGTATGCTTTAGCTCTTGAAGGGAGCTCTTCTTTTGAGGAACCGGTTGATTCCGATGGATGGATTGAAATGATGCAAGAGGCAATTGAACGTTTGGATCTAATTGTTTTTGTCCCTGTTGAAAAACGAATCCCTGTGCCGGCTTCTGAAGATTTAAAGTTGAGAGCGGATGTCGATGATCTACTTCAAGAGATGATTTTGGAAGATTCGTTAGGGATGCTGGAGCATGTGGAAGTTCTGGAGGTGATGGGGGGTGTAAGTAAAAGAGTGGAAATGATCAAGTCTAAAATATATAGCTCTATATAAAAACAAAAAAAATTCTCTATATTGATAGAAATAAAGGGTCATGTAAAATACTTGCATGCCTTTATCGGTTGTGTTGCTTTCTTGCGCAAATGTCGCTTCCCGTTCTTCATTGACTGTCCTTGACCGATTTTTATTTGGCCAATCCAAACTCGGATTTTTGCAGCTTTATTTTTTTACCAACGCGCTTCCCTTATTTTTAGGTCTGTTCCTTCTTGCTTTTTTTGAGGAAAGGGGAGTTTTTTGGGTCCACTTTTTAACTTGGCCATGCGTATTGCTGGCAATTTCGACTCATCTTGTAGGAATGAGTTTTAGCTATGCTTTTCGACATAGCGAAGTGCGCCAGGTGATCATCAAGGCAAAGATGCCTGAGCTGATTTTTGCTTTCGCTTCATTTGTGCCATTGCTATCCAATAATATGCCTCTATTTGCATTGGGCCTGAAAACGTATGTCACGATCATTGCAACGTTGATCGGATTGCTCTTCATATGGTCGGAAAGGGGATCGAAAGTATTTTCGTTATTTGATCGAACAGGTCTTTGCATTATTGGAAGCCTCCTGATCCAAATGATTTGCGCATCTTTCATATCGATTCCTACGAAAACATTGCAAGAAGTGGTTGTTTTATCTGTCGCCACGCTTCTGTGGCGCTGTGTTTTCATGATCCCTTTGCTTTATACAAATCGCATCTCTTCTCGTAATAAAGCCTCTCAGCCAGAAGAGATGGCATGCAGTCCAAGAGAGCAATTTTCAAAAATTTCCGGAATTTTATTTTTTAGAGCCATTTTGGCTTTGATGACGCAATTGACTTTCACTTGGTGCGTGTTGAACGGGTCTCCATTTTTAATTTGGCCTATTTTTAATACGACCCCTTTGGTGGCGTCGATCGCATCGCAACTTATCTTGAAGGAAAATCCACAAAGGTCCGAGATCCTGGCCCTATTGTGTTTTTTTTCAGGTTCAACCTTTACGGTGTTTTTATGACATTACATGTGGATTTTCAGACAAGCGCAAAGGAAAAGTGCGTTTTTTGCGAGCCTTCTGCTCAACTAATATTGCATGCGACGGAACATTTCATTCTTATGTTCGATCCTTTTGCATTGATTCCGGGGCATTTGCTAATGGCCAGCCAAGCGCATTATAGTTGTTTAGGCGAAGTTCCAATCGAGCTGCAGCAAGAGGGGGTTAAACTGAGAAATTTGGCCTACGGATACCTCGACAAAGCTTTTAAAGAGCCGATTACCCGCTATGAACATGGACGAGCGGGCCATTGTTTATTGCAGGATAGTTCTACCAGGTCATGCCATCATTATCATGAACACTTCATCCCAAAACATTTGTCGCTGCATAGCGCTTTGAGCTCGGGTTTTAAATACTTGTCTTTCCAGGAGGAATCGGAAATTTGCGCATTGTATGAACGATATAATGAATATCTTCTGGTCGAAGAGCCGGGTATTGGAAAACGTTTTTATATCGCCAAAGAAAAAGTGATAGCGCCCCATTTATTGCGCACCCTTTCCGCATGCGCCTTGGGGTACTCGGAGAGGCAAAATTGGGAAGACTACGATTCTTGCGAGTTGATGCTGCAAGGAAAACAGCAGATCCTTTCTGCGATCCATGGATGCAACGCGCATTTGAATATTTCTAATCAAATGGCAGTGTGCGAATGATTTATTTCGACCATGCGAGCACAAGCAGGCCGAAGCCTGCCGAAGTCATCGAGGAGATCTCTTCTTACTTAAGAGAGATCGGGGCCAGTCCGGGCAGAGGAGGCTACGCGTTGGCCCATAGCGCTTACGAGCTTCTGCAGGGAGTCAGGGCTAAGTTGGCGGCTTTGCTGAACGTACAGAAGATCGATCAAATTAGTTTTACTCATAATGCGACTCATGCAATCAACATTGTTCTGAAGGGCCTTTTGAAAGAAAAGGACCATGTCATTATCAGTAATTTTGAACATAACTCTGTCTTGCGCCCGCTTCATAAGTTGTCGAATGAAGGAAGGATCTCGTATTCTGTATGGCATTCTGATTTGGATGGGTATTTTGAGCTGCAAGCGCTGGAGCGGTTGATCCGTCCCAATACAAAACTCATTGTTCTCAACCATGCTTCGA
>DALYFE010000105.1:0-6490 GCA_031972195.1 Chlamydiales bacterium
GTATCAAAGCGGTACCCATGCACAAAATCAGTTCCCTGAAACGGCCCTTCAAATTCACGCAATACCAGAGCTTCCCAATCTCGATCGTTTTTATGGCCCCACCTGCGGACTTTGTTCAGCATTTCCTGCTGCGTACGAACCCAGCTGAAATGATGCACCATCGGAATCCCGTCCGTCCCCATCACCATTCGGCGCTTCGGACCCGGAAGCAATTCATAGATCGCGTCCCTTTCATGATTATGAAGAAGAAGATCGGAGCTCAAAGCTTTTCTCTGCGCTAAAACCACGGAATCTTCAAAATGGTCCGCCCGATAAATCGATTCTCGAAAATACCAGTAATTAGCCAATTTTAATGCCGTGTGGCATTCGTAGCCGCTGCAATCAAGCCACTCTGCAAAACGCGCCCCATCAATCACTTCATCGGCATCTAAAAACAATACCGATTCAATCGAATCATGCAATACGGACGCTCCGATCAGCCGGGATAAGCAATGCCAAAATGCATCAGGACGAACATTTTGAAAAATCCGCTTGGGGATACTGCCGGGAACGAAGGGATATTCGACAAATTGACAATCAGGGAACGCTGCATAAATCTGCTCGAGCAAATCGCGATTTTCAGGAGTTCCGTCAAAAAAATGATTTGCCAAAACAACCACAACTTGATTCGAAAACAAAAGCGCCTGTTCTAAACAAGGCCTAATAAAACGGCTTTCATTCGAGCAAAAATTAACAACAGTTCCAACCGGATATTTCTTCATATCGGATAAAGATAGCATCTTTGGCAATATTTACGTTATACTGAGGCTATGTACATCGTGATTTTAGGAGCCGGCGCAACAGGGCTGTACGCGGCATCTGTTCTCTCAAAAGAGCAGCATGATGTTGTCGTGATCGATAGAGATGCAAAAATTCTCGAGAAAGCAAACCGGGAAAGCGACATAGGGACTGTACATGCTTCCGTGCCGGGCTGGAAAGCTCTTGAAGACCTGATGGAAAATCGCCCCGATTTCTTTTTCGCGGCAACCGGCAATGATGAAACGAATCTCGCAGCTTGCGCGATCGCAAAACACCTAGGCATTCCAAAGACAATCGCACGGGTCAAATCGCGCGACTACCTCAACCGAAATACTTTGGACTTCAACCGATTGTTCTGCGTCGATTATTTCATCTGCGCAGAGCTGCTCTCAGCGCAGGACTTATTCCGCGTACTCATCCATGCAGGAGACATCGCCACAGAGCACTTTGCCCATGGGGCCATTCAAATGCGCACCGTGACAATCCCCGATCTATGGGACCGCGGCGGATTGAGCATCAAAGATCTCCACTTGCCCGACTCTTTAATCGCAGGACTGATCCGAAGAAAGCTGACCGAGGGAGAAGCGATCATTTTCCCAAGAGGCGACGACCACATTCTTCCCGGAGACGAAGTCACGATTGTGGGAGAGGCCAAAACAATGCACCGCCTTCATGAACTGTTCCAGTTCCCCGCATTCAAACTCCGATCGATCGTCTTGGTAGGAGGCACGGAAGTGGCAGAGCATCTGGCTTGCTTTTTAGCCCATCAGCGCGTTGCAGTCCGCATCATCGAATCGAATGAAAAACGCTGCGAAGAGCTCGCCAAAAAGCTCCCCTTTACCACGATCATCAATCGAGAAGGAAGTGATCCCCAGCTATTTCATTCGGAAAGAATTCAGGATGCAGACGCAATCGTTAGCTGCACAAAACACGACAGCGACAACTTTTTAATTGCAGCGCTTGGCAAAGAGCTCGGCTGTAAAAAAACAATCGCTTTGATCAGCAATGCAACGTATGCGCCTATCTTGGAAAAATCGGGCGTGCTGCCCGCTTTGGCAGCACAAGTCAATGTTGCAAATCGCATCTTGGCCATTGTCCATGAAGAGACAATCCTGTCCATTTCTTCTCTTTGCCAGGATCAGGCGAAAATCGTCGAACTAAAAATCTCTCCTTCTTCAACGCGCGTCGGAATCCCTCTGTCCGATTTAAAATTGCCGCAAGATCTGCTCATCGCCGTGATCGAAAGCCGGGGCAAAGTGATGATCGGCCGAGGCAACAGGATCCTATCTCCGGACGACACCGTCATTGCGATCTGCCCTCCCCACCAAATTCCCCAACTCCCCAATTATTTTAATTAATGACCGCACAAACAATTTGCCGAATCCTTGCAAAATACCTTGTCTACCTATCCATAGCTCTTTGCATCCCCTGGCTTACCGCTGCTTATTTTCAATACCTCGCCAACCCCGCCTCTCATCCGCAGCCTCACAGCACCGGCGCTTTTTTTTTCACACTGCTCGTTTGTTTGGCGCTATCGCAACTTCTCCGCCTATTCGGAGGCAATCCAAAACAACAGCTCTACCGCAGAGAAAGCATCCTTGTCGTTGTGCTGATCTGGGTCGTCACGTCCATTGTCAGCGCCCTTCCCTTCTATTTTAGCCGTACATTAACACATCCAATCGATGCTTACTTTGAAGCGATCTCGGGATTGACAACAACCGGATCCACCATGATCGCAGCCAAGTCCTATAATCCGGCGACCGGAGAAGAGATCCCCATTCACATTACCAACCCTCACGTTCCGGAAAAAACCTACGTTTACTGGGGCACTATTGAACCTGTTCGAGATCCCGTAACCGGATTGGTCCTCTATTCGGGAGTAGAGGCGGTTAGCAAAGCCCTTCTTCTTTGGCGCAGCTTGCTCCAATGGATCGGCGGCATGGGAATCGTCGTGATTTTTCTTACCGTTCTTCCTGCATTGGGCGTCGGAGGAAAATTTCTTTATCAAATTGAAATGACCGGCCCAATCAAAGAGGGATTGACGCCGCGCGTACGGGAAACCGCATCCCGTCTTTGGAAACTCTATCTATTTTTAACACTAACCGAAATTCTTTTGCTTCTTTGTACAAATAAGCAAATTCCCTTTTTCGACGCCCTTTGCATTTCTTTATCGAATATTTCTACAGGCGGCTTTTCGATACGCAATGGCAGTATCGCAAGCTATCATAGCGTAGCTACTGAATCGATTGTGATCGCCTTCATGATCATCGGAAGCATCAACTTTTCTCTCTTTTTTCATGCCATGCGTCTAAAATTTTTCCGTATTTACGTTCCCGATTTTTTTCTATTCCTTTCTATAGCGGCGGTTGGCTGCATTGTCATTTCTCTATTTTTGGTAGGACAGCCAAATGCAGCGCTCGATGGCGGAGGGGGTGTTTATTCTTTATCGGAGGCATTTCGAGAAGGATCTTTTCAATCTCTCTCTATGCAAACATCGACAGGATTCATTACGGCAAATTATGACCTATGGCCTTTTGCCGCACAAATGTTCATGCTGCTTTTAATGTTCGTTGGAGGAATGTCCGGCTCGACGGCAGGAGGGATTAAGACGTCCCGTTTTTACATTCTTTATAAGATCGTTTTGCACAGGCTCGAATCCCTGTACCGTCCGGACAGCGTCCGAACCCTTCGGATCGGACCTGTCGAAGTCGATGATAAAAATGCCCTAACCGTCCTCTCTTTCTTCTGCATTGCAGCCTTTTTCGTCGTCTTGGGAACAGCCGCCCTTGTCCTCGACGGAATCGATCCGGAAACATCTTTGGGACTCATCGCCTGCTTCATCAATAACGTCGGGAGCGCCTTCCGCGCAGCGGGGCCCACCGATTCCTGCCTATTTTTATCCAATTTTTCAAAACTGCTAGCAACTTTTTGGATGCTTCTTGGAAGGCTTGAATTCTACATTGTTCTATTGCTATTTTTACCGGCATTTTGGAAAAATAGATAAGAAACTATCTCTAAGAAATAAAAATGACAACAATTAATTCCGTTAATTGGGAAGAGCAGTGGGAGCTTTTCGCTGAAAACTATTACGACGGCAAAGCCCACATTGACTTGTCCCGTTTTGGAGAGCAAAAAACTCTTTTACTGTTGCCGGGCCCTGGATTTGGAGATCTCTCCCACCCCACCACTTCGCTCATGCTCCAAATGCTCCAATCCTATGCAAACAATGCAAATATCGTCGATATCGGCACAGGAAGCGGCATTCTCTCTCTTGCCGCTTTACTGCTAGGAGCTAGGTCTGCAATCGGGATCGACATCGATCTTGCCGCCCTTGCCCATGCCCGAAGAAATAACCGATTGAACCATCTCGATGCGCGCTTTACCAAAAAATTGCCCAAATCCCTTGGCCATTCCAATCTTTTGCTCATGAATATGATCCTCTCCGAGCAAAGAATGATCGATATCCCAACACTGAATTCCGTAGCAAAACTTTGGATTGTATCGGGGATCTTGGCCTCCCAAAAAGAGGCTTATCTACAACAGGCTGCCAATTGGAATTGGGAGCCTGTCTCTGAACATCAGCTAGACGATTGGATGGGATGGGTTTTCACGGTTTGTAGTCCAAATAAGCCTGAGAGGGTCTAGATCTCTCGTTAATGCCGGGGCGGATGTTGAGCTGCCTTCCCATCTTTTCTCCAAGGGCTGAGGATTTGGAACAATAACTCGAAGAACTGCTCCTGGAAGACAGATGGGGATACGCCATAGCCTGGGCCTCAATCAATTGTTTTTCAAGCACGACCAGCGCATTTGCAACCTCTGCAGTATATGTTTTTTTAAGAGCGGAAATTTTATTGCAGTACCCTTTTGCAATCCCCATAAAAAAAGAATTTTTTGCAACCGCCCCCTTTAAACGCGCCTCTTTTTTAGCCTGCATCCACAAACTTTCAAACTCTGAATCCAAAACAAAAGCCACATGTTCAGCGATTTCCAGGTTCACTGCGCTTCCCAGAATTTCAAGATACGTCCCCTTGCTTCCTCGGTGATACACGATACTTACAAAAAAAGTTTTAAGAATTTCGGCAATGGCCCGCATTTTGGCCGTTTCCCTTTTTTGATTCATGATCCGCTTCATGAACACCTTCTCTTCTTCAACACCTGTCCAGCGGGAATCAAGATTGTATTTCAAAAGAAGCTGCTGCGATTTAATCATCGCCAGCTCTGCTTCATTTTTATCGCTGCTGGCAGTGAGAGCCATCAACTTTTTGACTTTGCGTAAAACAGCTCCCTCTTCCGCATCGGCAAGCGTTTGCTCAGAGTCCAATTGGATCGTGGCTTTATAAACCCTCTCGCCCCATCCCATCTTCTTGCAAAATTCTTTAAATTCGGCAGAATGAGGCTGGACTGTATGGCCATGATTAACAAAGGTCATATAGTGCGCAAGTTCATGCCTAATGATATCGTAGAGCAAATCTTTGCTGCAGCGCATAAGGCGCTCATGGAATCCCAATTCATAAAATTCCGATTCAAAATATCCAAGCATCGATTTGTTGTTATATATAACTACATTGATTGGATAAGAATATCTTTCAGAGCGGTCATAAAAGCGATTTCCTGTGCATTTCAACCGGATCTCTTTTGTAAAAATATTTTTAATTACAGCCTTGATCTCATGCACAAACCGAATAATCTCTCTAGAATAAACAAACATATTGTCTCTCGTAAGAACATCAATTCTTAACCGGAACCCGGTTTTTTGAACAGGGCCGACTAAGAGACAATCTCTGAAATTTAATTCAGAGATTGTCTCTAAAAATCGGCTCTTGCCCAAAAGTGGCTATTCGCCTAAGATTCTTATTCCCATATGGAAAGATGGCTGAGCGGCTGAAGGCACGTCCCTGCTAAGGACGCATACTCTCTTAAAAGGGTATCGAGGGTTCAAATCCCTCTCTTTCCGATTCTTCTCTACGTACATCTGAACAGGTGACCGAGCATTAAAAACACTTTTTTAAAAGGTGGTCTCTATAGGTGGGAGAGCTCAGAGCTTTCATTTGCTTGGTAGCTCGCCCTTTTTTTACAGTTGTATCACGAGTCAGCACCCCAAGCGCAATCTTTCTCATCAGTGATAAATTAGCGGCTCCTATTCGTTTCTGATACCGATGCTTATCTTCGCAAAATATTACATCAAGAGCCCAATGCAAACCATTCTCCACACCCCAATGCTCTCTTACAGACTTCCCGAACCGCTCTGCTTCAAAATCAAGACTCGTAATGTAATAGATCGTTTCTTCAGTGGTTTTACCTCCTTTTGATCGTTTTCTTGTAACTCTTCCGACACATTCGCACCCTGCCCATTCCTCTATCCCGGGCAGTTCCTTTGCACTGAGGAGCTCGTATCTTCTCCTTTCTACGCGACCTGCTTTTTTCTCCAATGTTTCCGTATGCGCGGCATCGATCCCTTTAAATCCTACTCCGTCAGCTTCAGCGAACAATAGTTTGATATCTTCTAATAACCCAGACTGATTCTCCTTCACCGGAAAGGCGTAGTCACCTTTTTGATTAATTACAGCTTTTACCGACGTCTTCTGTGTATGGATAGCATCTGCCGTAATAACGGCTCCCTGGATTTCTAATTGAGAAATAAGCTCCGGGAAAGCAGTAATCTCATTTGATTTTTTATCTACCGCTACCTGGC
>DALYFE010000106.1:0-6456 GCA_031972195.1 Chlamydiales bacterium
CCCAAAACCTGCGCTTTGTCTGTATCTATTCTGCCAAAATGGGCTGGGGACCTTACATTTTTCCGGCCATTTCAAGGATCGAGCTCTGATATGGAATCTCCCAAGGGAATTCTGTCTTGTTATGTGCAAGTTCCCGGAATCAGAGATTCTTTAGGATGTATGGTCAAGGCCGCTTTGCCCGATACGGCTGTAAAAAAAGTTTCCTTGGCCGGGATTTTTATCATCCTGGCCCTGGCATGTTTTTTAACGAAAGAAGAAAAAAAAGAAAATAAAATTCATAACAAAAAGTTTTTATGACAAAGTTTGTATCCATTGAATGGATAAATACTTGCAAAGAGTATTTCCCAAAGGACGACTATATCTCATGCGACAATCTGACTAATAGAATAGACAGCATTTGCGAGGGCATGCTCCCTGTATGGGAATGGGGTAAAGGCGTTGTTAATCCAGTCGTAACCGGTAGCAAATGGGTTTGGGATGAAACGGGGGAGGCATATGGTCCTCCCGGTCAATTTATTCTCGTAGCTGCCCTAGCTTTTCTTGCGATGAATCTTTTGGGCAGCAATAAAGATGTCAAAACAGTTCATAAGCGCGAAGTGTATCAGTTAGTGGACCGACGATTCCACAATCTGCAAACGCAAAAAAAATTCTTGCGCAAACCCTACGGGACCTGTTAATAACCTGAGCTTCTACTTACATGGGGCCAAGTGCGTGCGTCCTGAGTTTTTGCTTTTGAGCGTACGCAGCCCTTGAGTTTTCTAAAAACAATCGAGGTGTAGTGTGGAGCATGCTTTTACCCTCTCTCATTCTGTTTTTTCAAAAGAAGATATAAGTCCCTGGTTGGAGCATACGTTTCAATTGGATTTAGATCTTCTCGCGAAGCATCGGTTATCTTGGGAAGAGTTTCTGCGAAAGGGGCCAATTGATTTTTGCCGTCTTTCACGTTTGGTGACTTCGAAAGAAAACTATTCGATTTTGCATTTGGCGGTCCTTTCGAATCGATTGGATCTAGTTCAATCGATCGTAAAGGACGTTCCTCATTTAAAATTGCATAAAAACGCATATGGGTTGACGCCTTTGGAGTTGGCGAGGCTCCTTCCTCGGGAAGAAATTATTGCTTTTTTATCGGCATCTCCAAAAATTGATTTTTGCGATCAGCCAAATGTGTTTTTTGAAAATAGAGAATATTTCAAATCCGTTCATAATCTCACGTATCTTTCTCATCCTTTATTCGAATCGGAAGAAATGCTTGAAGAAATTCGCTTTCGGGCAAAACAAGCAAAAGCAGAGGACAATATTCCCACCGAGAAAATTTGGATGGGCAGTTATTTTGATCACGAACTGTTATTTGGACTGCATCCGAAGGTATCTATCCGGCATGTTGACAACGAAGTGGGGTTTGGAGTGTTTGCCGGACAAAAAATCTCTGCTTGCGCATTTGTGGGAGAATACACAGGCCGCCTATTGGAAATGAAAAAAAAGGATTTGCAGGATAAATGTTATTGCATTCGATATGCTATTTGGTCTTCGAAAAGACATAATTTTGTGATCGATGCGGAAGAGATGGGCAATTTTACCAGGTTCATCAACCACGATGCAAAACCCAATGTAGGCGTACAGTCTGTCTATTGGAGAGGAATCCCCAGAATGATTTTTATTGCCTTGGAAGATATTTTAGAGGGGACGCAACTGACTTTTGATTATGGGCCGCTTTTTTGGAAAGACCACGATCAAAGGCCTAAGAAGTTGTCTTAAATCCATGCCAAAAGTCGATCCTTTGATTGAAGTAGTGGTCAATGGCGAGAAGAAACGTCTCGCCGCTGCCGAATTTGAATCTTTTTTTTCAATCCGCTTTGCGCCTTATCTGGATTTTCAGGATTTATCGATCAAACAAAGCATCTCTAAACAAATAGCGAAGCTTCATAAGCGGGGAGAGTTGACATATCGTCAACTCTGGCAGGGCGTATACTATCGGAAAGAAATTGAATCTCTGTGTTTGCCCGATATTACTTTAGCTTGGATCGACTCTTCCGTTGGTTGGGGAGTTTTTGCAAACCGAGCCTTTAAAAAAGGGGATTACCTTGGCGAATATTGCGGAGTTGTCCGCAAACGGGTTCGAAGCGACAAAAAGAATGCTTATTGCTTTGAATATCTCTTTTCGGAAGAAAATCCGACGCCCTATGTCATTGATGCAAGAGACCAGGGAGGGATTGTCCGATTTATCAATCATAGCAATGCTCCGAATGTCTTAACAGATCTTGCGACTTTTGATGACATGACCCATGTGATTTTAGTGGCAAGCCAACCGATTGCCAAAGGGGATCAAATCCTTTACGACTATGGCCCGGATTACTGGTCTTGCCGAAGCGCGCCTAAGAAGCTGCATCCTCAATAGCCTTAAGAGACAATCTCTGATTTAACGTTTCGTCGAGTTTTTGGATTATTTTGGCCAAATTTTCGACTTCAAAAATTGGGAGCAATATACGAAAGTTGATATTGCTTCCAATTTTTGAATCGAAAATCGGCTCAAAAGAACCTAAAAATCGACTGAAATTTAATTCAGAGATTGTCTCTAAGAAATAGACAGGTTAAAATAAATCGAGTAATCTCTACTGCCATGAAATGGTTGTGTTGGTTATTTGCTCTCCCTTTGGCAGCAACGGTGAACGAACCGCTTCGCTGCGAATTGTTTAGCGGCTATAGAAACGACCGCCTCCACTGGCATTTGCAAGATGGCGGCTCCGGATTGCTCAATTATAGCGAGATTTATCGCGATGCTGAATTCTGGGAAAACGGACTGTCTTTTAAGGCAATCCATCGGGATCTTGTCTTCTTTTTATGCGGCAGCTACGGAGCCTTCGGCAAGGGGAGTCTTTTTCAGCGGAATGAAAACCTTCCGTTTACGCAAGATTCCTTGCGATTTCGATTTGATACAAATGGCTGGGCTGCGGATGCGAGCGGATATTTTAGCTATGCGGTGAACTTAACGGCGGATCGAACCTATCAAGTGATCCTTCTGCCTTTAATTGGCTATTCCGCACATTTTGAGCGCCTTCGAAGAAACGATGGACGTCCGCAGCTGCTAGAGTCTTCCAATGCAGTGGGCGCAGATGCATTTGCCGTCCATTCATCTCTTCCAGGAAGTCTCCATTCGACATGGTATGGATTTTTTGCCGGCGCAGGATTTTCAATTGCTCCCGGAGGCCGTCTCCATTTCAATGGGGGCTATAGCTATCACTGGCTGAACGAACGTTTTAAGGCGCAATTTAAGAACACTGTGCTCCTTTTCAATCCAAACTTGATTGATCAGCAAGAAACGTCTTATTGGTTCCACGCCAAGGGAAATGGAAATATTGGACAAACGGGCTGGGCGCAAATCGACTACTCGATTTCCTCTGTCTGGAGGGTAGGTCTTGGAGGTCGGATCCATTATTTTTCTACAACGCTTTTGCCCGCAACTCTTCACAAAGAAGTCACCTCCATTATGCCGACCGGGAACCCTGTTTTAAGTGCGGTCTCTCAAAAGTTGAAAGTACGCTGGACTCCCATTTCCGGTTGGTTTATGATTTCCAGAGAATTATGACGCACGTGCACTCTAAACTGCCTCCCCAAGACCATCTGATTATGGGCATTCATGCTGTCCAAGAGGTGCTTCTTCACGCTCCCGACCGGTTTATCCGCATCTATATGGAGCCTCCCAAGGGGGGGAGGAAGTCTGATTTATTGCAGCTTTGTGAAAAAAAAGGGATTCCCATCAGTTTCAGCTCTCAAAAAAATTTAGACCGCATGGCCGGCTCTGAATCGCACCAGTCTGTAGTAGCTCATGTGAAAAGCCGAGCTTTTTTGGATGTAAAAAAATTTTTAAAGCGAATTGATGAAAAAGAGCGGTCTCTTGTTTTGATGGTGGATCAAATCTTCGACCCCCAAAATTTCGGCTCCCTCATTCGAAGCGCTGAGTGTTTGGGCGCAGATGCCATTGTTTGGTCGAAAAATCGGGGAACGGACCTGTCTCCGACGGTTGCAAAAGCCAGTTGCGGAGCCAGTGAATTATTGCCGTTGATCCGGATTGCTAATTTGGCCGAGGCGGTCGGACAGTTTCAGGAAGGGGGATTTACGGCAATTGCAGCGCTTTTAGACTCCTCATCCCAAAATGCATTCACATTTTCTTTTCCGGCAAGAACCCTTCTGATCGTCGGATCCGAAGGGGAGGGGATTCAGCCCCTAATCCGAAAAAAAGCAGACCTGTCCCTATATATTCCGATGAGCGGAAACGTAGCTTCTTTGAATGTTTCGGCAGCGGCGTCCGTCCTTATCGCATTATATAGAAGCTTCTATTGCAAGGATGGGTAAACCTGGTGCTAAAAAATTAACTTTTCTTTGGCCATAAGAGGGATACTGTCGTGCGGCCGTGTCTCGCTAACCAGGCAGCCACGTCGTTTTCAACGGTTTTTCCACGTACAGCAACCTCCATTAGCCCTTCCCAGGCGTTGACGGCATGCGCTTCATCAATGAGATCTAAAACCTCGTTATAAGAGGCAGCATCCTCATCGATCATTCCCTGGTCTATGCAGCGCACCAGGCTAATTTGGATTAGCTCTAAATTTTCCAGTACTTGCGATTTGGCGTGATGGAATGCATCGTTTTGCATGATTATCCTATTATTGCGTGTTAGAGACTGTCATTGAAACGAGCTTGTAACGACAGTCTCTCGGGTTTAGGAGAGCTTTTGACCAAGTTATTTCTGGGAATTCTACAAATTTCATTTTATAAAAACAACTCGAAAATGAAATTTTTAACAAGGTTTTGTGTATGTATTTTTTTTATTATTACTTTAAAAAACAAACAATTACGATGTTAATATAAACATAATTTTGATTCATTTTTTTATTCCTTTTTTAATTCACGTTTGTTAAAATGGATTTGTTTTTGAAAAATATACCAAAACAAAGGATTATAGTATGGGCTCAGTTAATAATATTATTAGTAACCCTGTTCCTTCTGACACGGATGTTATTAAAAGTTTTGCTAAGAATGCCGAAGTTCGACAAAACAACTTCAGCATGGTTGATTTTGCGACTACCTGTATTTTAAACGGTTCTTCTGTTGTATCTAAATCTACAGGAGCACCTATTGATTATAAAGAAATCGTTAGTACGTTTAACCAGCTTTGCGTAAATACAAACGGCGTTCAGCGAGCGATTGAAAATGGGCACAAACTGACTCCTTCTTTAATGAACGCACATCGCGAGCTGCAAACAGGACTCAATTCGATTTCAGTTCGAGTTTTAGAAGCTGCCTTGAAAACAGGCGTTATTGAGCAGCCGAAAGCTGCAGCGCCGGTTTCCAGAATGCCAACAGTTGGCACAATGGTTGCAGGAACTATGGGAGTTTTGGGAACTGCAGCAGCAGCCGGTGGTTATATCTATAGCGATGAGTTAAGACAAGCTTATAGAGCAAATATTTCTGAGGAGCATAGAGTGTTTGTTAGAGAGAGCCTCTTAATTCCGGTTTCTGACTTTATTGAAAATACTGTTAAGCCAAAAATGCCAGATATGTCGGCATTTACAATGCCAAGCATGCCGAGCATGCCAACGTTCACAATGCCAACAATGCCAAGCATGCCAACGTTCACAATGCCTGAACTGAAGACAATTACAGACTTGTTCTTTACGGTTGATTCAACAGCATCTTTAGGATTCACTATGACTCCTGTCCAAATGGGTGCGACAGCGGGTGCTGTAGCAGTTGGCGCCGGAATCGTTTATACAGGTATTAAGTACCGCAAACAGATCGGCAGCGGCATTGCAGCTGTTGCAAATACTGTTGCGAACGTAGCTGTAGCGCCATTCAAAATGTGCGCTTCTGCATTCCATCGCGGATAAGCAATACCTTAAGTCTGGTATTTAATGAACCCTTTCTACTAAAATAGAAAGGGTTTTTTCTTTTTATGGCATTCCTCTGTAACTATTCCTTACTAAATCTAACATAACATACATTATCAGACGTTATATGAGGCTATTTCTTCGGGTCAATTAATCCGGACGACCCCTCTCCTGCATCGATTCGAATAGATTATAGATAAGCCGGACCCTCAAGACGGCGCCTTGTCTGAGTGAGATCGTCTTCCTCCCAACAAGTCGTCCCTGAAATATTCGTCCCGTTCGCCAAAAAATAGCGCTTTTTTCTCATGGCTTCCCTGATTCCCCCCTCTCCTCTTCGAACCTGTTTCCGGAGGAGAGGAACTCCTATTGGAAGCGCTTCACGTACGCTTTGCTTTCGCCTTCTGAAACAACGATCGTTCACGTTGAGCCGTCGGACTCGGACCTGGAGGCGGCTCTGGGGATTCCGGGGCAAATACAAGAAAACTGGGCCCCATGCCGCTAGGAATTGTTGCGACCACTGCATCCAAGATAGTATCAATCACCGAAACGTCGTTGCTATTCGCGTTTAGCACAT
>DALYFE010000107.1:0-5932 GCA_031972195.1 Chlamydiales bacterium
CCTATTGCGTTTCACGCATTGAAATCTGTTCGTCAAACACTTGGCTTGCATTCTCTACCAAAAACGCAGCAAGACTCTCGTCTCCTTCAAAGTGCAGCTCTACGTCCATATTCCCCTTTTCGGAAGGTTCTGTGCAAGTGATCAAAACATAACAAGCGCATTTTGGACCTAAAGCTTTCCTGATCTGCTCTAACGATGTCTTTCCTGATGTTTTTTTTGTATCTCGCATCCGAATTGTTTGCTTGCCCATTGTCCGCCTTTTCAATATTTATTTAGTTTGTATAACCGGACTTAAGTCCATTTTCCATCCCAATCTCTTCGTATGGATCGATAGACAAAGTACAGTAAAACCCCCTTACAGGTACTCCTGAAAAGGATTTTTCCCGAATAATCAACGGAGAGCCCTTTTTCTAGCAACGGAATTCCGAAATTTGGTAAAATCACCCTCAAAAATCAAAGAGACTGTTAACGGAGTCTCTAAGGGCAAAAATTATGGCAATTGCAAAAAGAATTTTTTTATTTCTCGCCTTGAACTTTCTTGTGATCTTCATGATCACAACCGTTCTAAATATATTGAATGTAAAGCCGTTCCTCTCCTCTCAAGGCATCGACATGCAATCGCTCTTGATTTTCTGCCTCATTTGGGGGATGGGGGGCGCTTTAATTTCTCTTTCTCTATCTCGCATTATGGCCAAATGGATGATGGGAGTACAAACCGTTGACCCTAACACCCGCGATCCTGAGTTGCAGCACTTGATGGGAACAATCCATAAACTGGCCAGACGCTCCGATTTGCCGATGCCCGAAGTTGGCATCTATCGATCCAACGAAGTCAACGCTTTTGCAACAGGCCCTACCAAAAAACGAGCGCTTGTCGCTGTTTCCACAGGTCTTCTGCAAAGGATGAAAGAAAATGAAATCGAAGGGGTCCTTGGCCACGAGATGTCCCACATCGCCAATGGCGATATGGTCACAATGACCCTATTGCAAGGCGTCGTGAACGCATTCGTCATGTTTTTGGCCCGCATCCTCGCCTATGCCGTTTCAGGACTTGGACGCAATCGAGAGAACAGCTCCGGGGGCAGCTACATGAGCTACATGCTCTTTGTCTACCTATTTGAAGTGATTTTCATGATCCTGGGCTCTCTTGTCGTCGCGGCTTATTCCCGTTTCCGGGAATTTCGAGCTGATGAAGGAGGCGCCCGATTGGCCGGCAGAGACTCGATGATTTCAGCGCTTCAGTCTCTTCGGGCGCTCCAGGAGATCAAAGATCCTCGCGCGGAAAATCCTGCCATGGCCGCCTTTAAGATTTCCCACCCAACGAAAAAAGGGCTTCTCCACCTATTTGCCTCTCACCCTCCTTTAGAGGAGCGGATCGCAAGGCTGCAAAAAAGAAGATAGATTTGATGAGGAGGGGACGTCTCGGATGGAATCAGAGACGTCCCTTACCTAAAAGCAAGCAGTTGCGCAGCTTCTAGAATGTTCCGTAACTAAATGGCGAAGGTGAGGATTAATCCTTATCCAAATCCCACAGCAGCTTCAGAACTCTACGCTTAGTTAAATCGAAGGAATTTTTCAGAAAATGTTTGCCTAAGGGATTTGCGTAAAAAGCTGTTTCCTAAGCTGCCCCTTCAAGACTCTTCAGATTCGTCTTTTGTTCTTAAACTTGGGAGACACGAGTATCTTAAGCTCAGCCTTCCCAAACTGAACCATCATGATCAGAATTACCAGATCGTGCAGCCTTTCGAACACGATCAACGCAAGCGTCTAATTCCTCTTGTGGATTGCACTTGTTGAGTCCATCTATATGGAACCAAGCCTCTTTATCCAATAACCCGTTATTCCGAAATTCACCGGAAAATGTTTTTCCTGCAGGACTTGTGTAATGCCCGTCTCCTGAAAACAGACCTGCAACAACATGTCCTTTATATTTTGCTCTATTGCCGAACTTGCAATCGACCTCTCCGATGTAACGCCTGTCTATTGTTCCACAGTTCTGATTTCGAAGGGCAATCACGCAATCAGTTAATCCTTCCGGGCTGCACTGATTGAGTTCCGATAAAGAAACCCCGTAATTGTCATCGACGAAAAAACCATTCTGGAATGTGCCGGAGAATATTTTTCCTGCGGGATTTGTGTAATCACCGCTCCCTTGGAATTTCCGGTATTCTACAAATCCGTTATATTTTGCTCCATTGGAGAACTTGCAATCGACCTTTGTGGAATGCTGATACTCAAGGAAATCACAGTCCCGATTTCGAAGAGCAATCACGCAATCAGTCAATCCTTTCCATCTGCACTCATTGAGTTCTGTTGTTGGAACCTCGCGAGTTTCATGGTCGAAACGATTCTCGTAGAATGTACCGGTGAATCTCTCACCTAATAAATTCGTGTAAGAGCCGTCCCCGGAAAATTTGCCATCCTCCCACTCTCCTTGATACATCGACCCATCTTCAAAGATGCATTTGGGCGCTGTACCGGTAAAACGATTTAGGAGATGATCCTCGCAATGATCATATGGTTTGGACAGGTACCAATAGGCTGCAAAAACTCCAACAGCCAGTCCAACAACGGCAGAAGCAACCTTGGCGATTTGTACGTTTCTTTCGTATGTCGATGGTGTGGCAATTTGGGATTTTTGAACATCCTGACGAGTTGGAATATTTTTCAGCGGCTCCGCAGAAAACCGGTTCCCTAAATTACCCTTGACCATTTTGGGTCCGGTAGCTTGACTGGAAGAATTTATTTGAGCCTTTCTAAGTGGTAGTATATTCATCATGGCAAGTATTTTACCAAATCGAAAAGATAAAGTAAATCGATTAAAATAAAGTTTATTTAATTTTTAATATAAAAACTTAAAACCGTATTACTAAATAAACCAAAACCATAGATCCACTTTTAATTTCAAAAATCAAAAATTTTTCTTGTTCAGTTTACGCAACACGTCTATTTCTTAAAAAAAAATCTAATACGCCTTAGCGAAAAGAACGCGGCGGGGGCTTTTTTCTCCGGTAAATAGGCAGTGGCCCGGCTCCGAATCCCCATCGAGCGGAATGCAGCGGATTGTCACGCCAAGCTCTTCTTTCACCTGAGCCTCGATTGCAGGATCTTCGTTCCAATGACAAAGCGCAAATCCCCCATGGATCTCATCGCCTTTGTCTGCAAAAAAGTCGTAAAAATCACTTTTCTTATCGATTTTGACCGTGTGTTGATCGCGGAACAAGGTCGCCTTGCGATAAAGATTGTTTTGAATTTCTTCCAAAAGATGCGGGACGCGGGAGGCTAGTTCACCCACGTGGACCGGGGTCATCTCCTTATGCGGCTTGTCTCTTCTGGCCAATTGAAATTGCCCGGATTCCATTTCTCTTGGACCAATTTCCAAACGAAGCGGGATTCCTTTTTTAATCCAGGACCAATTCTTTTCGCCGCCGCGCAAATCGCGAGTATCCACAATGATTTGGAGGGGTTGATGGTCATAGAAAGTCTGCCGCAGCGACTGGGCCAATTTTTCACAAAATCCAATCACGGCATCTTTGGTCTCTGCGCTGTGGACAATCGGAATGATCACTAGATGCGCAGAAGCGATGCGCGGAGGCAGGACAAGACCATCATCGTCGCTATGAGTCATGATGAGTCCTCCAATCATACGCGTGGTCATTCCCCAAGAAGTCGTCCAGCCAAATTCCCTCTCGCCTTGAACATTCTGAAACTGAATCCCGCAGGCCTTGGAAAAATTCTGCCCAAGGAAATGGGAAGTCCCCCCCTGAATCGCCTTTCGGTCCTGCATCATTCCTTCGATCGTATAAGTATTGATGGCGCCGGGGAACCTTTCCGAAGGAGTTTTCTCTCCGCGGATAAAGGGAATGGCAAGAAATTGATGGGTAAAATCCGTATAGATTTGGAGCATCCGTCTTGCTTCTTCTTCAGCTTCTGCTTTTGTGGCATGAACGGTATGCCCTTCTTGCCAAAGAAATTCGGTCGTGCGAAGGAACATCCTCGTCCGCATTTCCCAACGAACCACGTTGCACCACTGGTTGATCAGCAAGGGAAGATCGCGATGCGATTCAACCCATTTTGCAAAGGTGTGCCCGATGATCATCTCTGATGTGGGGCGCACAATCAGAGGCTCTTCAAGCTCTCCTGCAGGAACCAGCTTGCCATTCGGACCTTTTTCAAGGCGGTGATGGGTTACGACTGCGCATTCTTTAGCAAACCCCTCGACATGCTCCGCCTCTTTTTCCAAATAACTCAACGGGATGAAGAGCGGAAAATAGGCATTGGAATGGCCTGTTTCTTTAAACTTCCGATCCAAAATCTTTTGGATATTTTCCCAAATAGAGTAGCCCCATGGCTTGATCACCATACATCCACGTACGGAAGAATGCTCAGCCAAATCAGCCGCTTTTAAGACGCTTTGGTACCACTCTGAATAATTCTCGGAGCGGGTTGGAGTAATTGCAGTTTTAGGTTTTGACATAATCAGTAAAGGATAGAGCAGTGTTTATAATTTTTCCATGATTTTTTCAGTCAGAAGATCTTGCAACTGTTTGCGCGTCTTTTCAAGCAAGGAGGGCGCAAAACAACTGCCTAAGGGAGCAAACGTATATTGGGCCATTGCATCAAGAACGGCTTGCTCGGAATGGAGCACTGAGCGCAGCAATTCAAAATCAGGGAGCCCTAAAGAAATGGTCCCTTGATGCAAGTATCCAAGCCGAGTTCTTCTTTGAGCGGCTCCCGCAATCTTCATCCCTTGGTAAACAACATCATATTGGGTTGGCTTGGCCATGCAAAAATTTTTACAATCCATGACGGGGGAAGGAAAATTTTCAGGGATGATCGAAGCTGTCCCTTTTAAATCAAATAACTCGGTGACAGCTTTAAGAACCGCTTCATTGACAAATTGATAATTGCTCAATGTATTGGAAGAAAACGCCCGATGGTTTGACGGCATGAGAAAGGAAAAAGCCAAGTCCCAAATATGGAACACAATCCCCCCTCCGGTCGGCCGTTTTGCCAGTTTGAGGCGGAATCTGTCTGCCTGTCCAAGGTCGAAATATTGGCTAGGGGCCACAAAATGCCCATAAGTAGCTGATGGGCTATCCCATCGATAAAAATGGAGGATTGGCAATCCGCGAAAATCCAAATTCTCCAAAAATTCTCGGTCGAGTCTCATATTCTCCTCAGCAGCAGCGACTCCCGTATCTAAAATTCGAAGCATAAAAAATTTTCCTTGCGCATTGACCCAAATAAAACTTATTAGAGAGTTCTTTATGATACCTGCCCAAATGGGCTGACGTCGAGAGGAATTTGAAATTCCTTTCGGGAACTGTTATAATAGGAGAATGAGGACTTATGTTCGATAAATTCACAAATAGAGCAAAGCAAGTAATCAAACTCGCTAAAAAAGAAGCGCAGCGCCTGAATCACAACTACCTGGGAACGGAACACGTTTTGCTGGGGTTGATGAAACTGGGACAAGGTATCGCCGTCAACGTCCTCAGAAACATGAACTTGGACTACGATACAGCCCGAGCTGAAATCGAAAAAATTGTCGGGTTCGGCCCTGAAATCCAAGTCTATGGCGACCCTGCCCTCACTGGAAAAGTAAAGAAAGTATTTGAATTCGCCAATGAAGAAGCCGCCAATTTAAACCATAACTATGTCGGAACGGAACACCTCTTGCTCGCTCTGCTGCGCCAAACAGACGGAGTTGCGGCCCAAGTACTGGAAAACCTCAATATCAATCTCAAAGAAGTCCGCAAGGAAGTTTTAAAAGAGCTCGAAACATTCAATCTCCAGCTGCCCCCTATGAACGGGCCGAACCTCTCTTCTTCAGCTCCGCAAAACAATCAAAGATCGCAACAGGACCGCACGCAAAACGGCGCAGTCGACAAGATGCCGGCGCTTCGAGCCTATGGCCATGACCTAACGG
>DALYFE010000107.1:6031-6369 GCA_031972195.1 Chlamydiales bacterium
CAGCGATTGTCGAAGGCCTCGCCCATGCCATCGTCCGCGGAGAAGTTCCTGATAACTTGCGCAAAAAAAAGCTCATCTCTCTGGATTTGACCCTAATGATTGCGGGAACAAAATATCGGGGCCAATTTGAAGAGCGGATCAAAGCGGTCATGGATGAAATCAAAAAGAATGGCAATATCCTGCTGTTCATTGACGAGATCCATACGATTGTCGGCGCGGGAGCGGCCGAAGGGGCCATTGACGCATCGAATATCTTGAAGCCTGCTTTGTCCAGAGGAGAAATTCAGTGTATCGGAGCTACCACATTAGACGAGTACCGCAAGCACATTGAAAAAGAT
>DALYFE010000108.1:0-6100 GCA_031972195.1 Chlamydiales bacterium
GAAGCAGGTGGTATTCTTGATTATTTAAAGTCTGAGACGGCGCTACAACAATGCTCTCTCCCGTGTGAATCCCCATGGGATCCATATTTTCCATATTGCAAATCGCTAAAGCCCCGTCATGAGCATCTCTTACGATTTCATATTCAAGCTCTTTCCATCCGAAAAGGTATTCTTCAATCAGAATTTGAGGAGATCCGCAAAGCGCAAAGTCTGCTTGCTGCGCAAGCAACTGTTCATGATCAATTCTCCCGGAACCTAGTCCTCCGAGAGAAAATCCCGAGCGCATCATGATTGGATAGCCAATAGAACGAGCAGCAGTGATTGCATCGGCAACAGTTGTTACTGCAATGCTTTTAGCAGTATTGATCCCAATAGAGGAGAGGTGTTGTTTGAATAGATCCCGATCTTCTGTCAGGCGGATGCTGTTGACGGCCGTGCCCAGCACTTGGATTTTAAAATCACTTAAAATTCCCAGATCATCGAGCTCAAGACCTAAGTTTAGAGCTGTCTGCCCTCCAAAGCTTAAAAGAATTGCATCGATTTGTTCTTTTTCGAGGATTTTTCTAATCGATGCTACATTTAAAGGCTGCAGATAGACTTCATCGGCCATTTCGAAGTCAGTTTGTACGGTCGCGATGTTGGGGTTCACTAAAATAGTGCGAAGACCCTCTTCTTTCAGAGCTTTGATTGCCTGAGAACCGGAGTAATCGAACTCTCCTGCCTGTCCGATCCGCAACCCTCCGGAACCTAGAATCAAAACATTTTTCATTGAAGCATCTCGTAGAATTGATCAAATAAATAGGCGGCGTCCCATGGGCCGGGATGGTGTTCGGGGTGAAATTGGACTGCAAAAAAGGGGAGCGTTTTATGGGCGATTCCTTCAACAGAGTGATCGTTGAGGCTTACAAAAGTAGTTTCCCAGTCTTTTGGCAACGAGTTTGGATCGATTGCAAATCCGTGATTTTGCGCTGTCAGAATGGCCCGATTCGCTTTGATATCCAGACATGGATGATTTTGCCCCCGGTGTCCGAATTTTAATTTGTAAGTACTGCCTCCAATTGCCAAAGCCATCAGTTGGGCTCCCAGGCAAATGCCAAACGTAGGTTTTTCTCTTTTCAAGGCTTTTTGCAAAATTGCAATGGTTGCAGTAGCTAGAGACGGGTCTCCCGGTCCATTCGAAATAAAAAGGCCGTCAAAGGCTTCGTCTGAATAGTCATAGTCATAAGGAACTTGGACGATTTCCAGCGGGTATCTGCACAAGTTCCTTGTAATATTGGTTTTGATTCCGCAATCGACTACGATGACCCGTTTGGAACCCTTGTTTATTGTGATCTTCTCTTTGCAGCTGACTTTTGCAAGAAGATTCTCACCGGAAATCTTCTTTTCTTCGGTAGAGAGTGCTTCAAAATGAGGAACTGCGCCGTTTGCCGCAATGGCTCCAAGGACGACTCCCTTTCTTCTAAGACACATTGTCAATGCCCTGGTATCTACCCCTGCGATGAGAGGAACTTTTTCAGATTCAAGCCATTGAAGGAAATTTTGTTCGGCATTCCAATGGGATGCGCGAGGATATGCCTCTGTCACAACCACTGCGCTTGCTTGGATTTTTTCCGATTCCCAAAATTTTTTTTCAGGAACCCCGTAATTGCCGATCAGAGGATATGTGAAGACAAGGATTTGGCCTGCATAAGATGGATCGGTAAGAGACTCTACATACCCGACCATTCCGGTGGTAAAAACAACTTCTCCAAAAGATATCGGATGTGATTTGGAGGATGCTTGCCATTTAGGCGAAAGCCCGGGAAATTCTTCCCCTGATTGCAGAATGAGTTTCGAAGGGATCATAAATTGTTTTTGACGAATCTACACAACAGCTGCAAAGAATGCAATTTTTTTAACTCTGACTTGAATTCTTGCATTGATTATAATGGTCTTATGAAAATTGAACCCACTCAAACAAGTGCGAAAGCACCAACGCGATCTGTAGGGAAACCACCCGTTCCAAAGGGCTTATCTGAAGTTCCTGACCGGCTTTCGAGTCCTTTGCAAGGGAGAGAGGAGCCTCCGAGTCAATTTAAAAAATTTTTATTCGACCCGATTTTTTTTGTGATCTCTTTTGTGTTTAAAGGATTGTTTCAGCCCATCTTTTGGATAAAAAATCGCTTGATCACAACCCCTGTTGCAATCGAAGATCCCTCCTTGGAGAGAGACCGCGATTTTCTGGAACGTCTTGAGCTGGCTCCTCGGGCAGGGGAAATTTTTCTGCAGTTTGAGCGCCATTTTAGCAACCAAGAACGAGATGAAATTTATCGCATGATAGGATCTAAGTATTCGAAGAAATTATCATGGAGAGAATATATTTGGGATCGGTCTGCCGAGCAGAACATAGCTCTAGGATATCGTTTAGTGCGGAATAACCCTGAGCGTATTCGCGATCATTTAGCAAGGCGCATTCCCACAGCCGTTTGCTAGACCCTGTCCTAGGGAACAGGGACTCAAGCCGTCTGTCCGTTCAAAAGCATCGCAAACCAGGATATGGTTTGCGAGTGATTACTCTTCAGATTTTTTCTTGGGCTTTTTATTGATCAGCGGAGCGCTTCTAGCCGTGAGATCTACCCAAATTGGAGAGCTCCATGCAATATGGCCATCTTTTTGGACAGCCCGGAGATAGTAGTATGCAAACGGGGATCGTTCCTGGTTTTTAGGATCGAGGATAATTTGAGAGAGCGGTTCAGAATCGTCGTACTCAAATTCACATTTTTCATTGCTGATTGGGAAGTTGTGGAGAACTACTCCGTTCCGGATTAAAGCCACCTCTGAAAGAGGCTGAGTGCCTATGCAATACCCGGTAATATGGCGATTAAACTCGAGGCCGGGACGATTTTTTGTATCGATCTCGGAACCCATGTTGAATCCTGCGATTTGCAGCCCCAGAATCATCCGCTCTCCTGTAGTAGCATAGCAAGATCTTGCTTGAAGCGCTTCGATCAGAGAGGATCGAGTATGCTCTTTTGCCAAGATGGCTGTAAGCCCTGCGGAGTACTGTGTTTGATCGGTCGAGAATAGCCCTTCATAGCAGCCTCGATCATCATATCCCCCGGCGACGAATCCGAAGCGGCATCCGTGGTTCAAGGCTTTTACTAAAGATCCTTCAGCAGACTCGGAAATCCCTTGCTTGCCTCCCTGGATAGGACGCAAATTGCCCTCTTTCGAGGTGCATTCCGAAGAACCCCAGGCATTATAGATTTCAGCGACCCGTTCGAATTCAGGATTGAAATCTTCGAAATTATAAAGCGTCTGTTTTCCCATAGAAAAACTAGGAATGCTGATGATTTCTTTCGGGTTATTCGTTTTGAAAATTTTCTTCAAAGAATTGTTCTTGGTGTCTTTTTTTCTGAGGATCTGTTTTCCGTCTTTTGAGTAGATAAAATGACGGACGCCTTCTTCTCCTGTTTCTCCAACCCATTGAAATCCCAAAAGGGCAACAAAGCGCTCATCCTCATTGAATTCAGCCACTTGCTGGGAAATTGTTTTCCAAGCGTCATTCGAAGTTTCTTCCTCGCTGTCAAAGCAAGAGGTTGCGAAAAATTGAAGAGCCTTATCATCGCGGACATGGCGCAGGAAGGTCTCGATGTTTTCCATAGAATCGACCCGTTCGGATTCGCCATGTAAAAGCCCCCAATAGAGGCTCAAGGATCCTTCAGGAAGACATTTAATGGGAGGCGAGAAAAATGTTTCATTCGTTTTGAGGTTTCGGAGTTGGATTGTGTAAATGCCCGGTTCGTTGAAATAGATGTTGGGGAGAGCTATGAATCCAGTCTCAGGAACAAAAAGCTTCCAGTTGAGATTCTCTCTGAGATGCTGATAGGAAAGATCGATCAAAGTTCCGTCGGGTGCATTGGATGTGAGGTTTCCATAAATATCTTCAAACCTGACGATCATGTCGAAGCGCTTATTGCGGCTGACTACCGAAGGAGCGATTACTCGGAGTGATTTTAGGAGGTTGCCTCTTACATCTAAATGAAAGGTTTCAGATTCTTTGTAATCTCCTTTTCCTTTTGGGTCGATAAACAGATGAAAAGGGCGTTTCCGTTGAACATTTTTTTGGCACAGGGTTCCGGCTTTTGGATCTTGGTCGAGGGATCCCATATGAATAGAAAGGCTTTCTCCCGGCTTCATATCGGTAGGAAGGGAAAACTCGAACGAAGTGGTGAGCGATTGGGGATGCTGTATTTCCGTTCCGGCTGTCGGCTTGCTATTTGGCGTTTCCAACCAAATGACATTATTTTTTTCCTTGAGATTAGTCTTTGGGATTTGCCAATCGATTGGGCGGCCTTTGCTCTCAAGATCGAATCGGAGTTTTGTTCCTTTGGGAAGGTGATTTGCAGTCGTGTAAATGAATTTCCAGTTGGATATTTCGCCGGCTAGGGCAGCGCTAGGTTCGCAATAGCAAATAGACCGACGCATTCAAGACTCCTTATTATTTTTGGTATAGCCTGCAATTTTGCCTGAAAAAGGATTCTTCCGCAACAGAGTTTGAAGAACTTCTCCATGAACCATGGACAGCAAGGCTTCTTTCCGCAGACAGTCTTCAAGAGACTGTCTCTATAGTTTATAGTTTTCTCGGCTGATCTAAAAAAATCTTTAAAACGAAACGAGCTAGGTTCATAGTGTTCTGTTCAATTCCCACCAAGGAAAGATCAGACTATGAACCTGCTCAATGCTTTATTAACGATTCTTGTTATGTGGCGACCCGCTTTTTGCAAAACAGCTGCTTTTACTAGAGCTAAAGAACTCGCCTTTGCTTGCCTATGTTTGACCGGACGTAAAACAATTACCAACATGGCTATCTTCCTTGGGCGCTCTCACAAGCTGCCAATCACAGATTACAAATTTTACTCAGATTACAAATGGAATGTCGAGGACCTTTTTGATCCTATCATTAGTTTGGCTGCTCAACATATTGAAGGTGAGTATGTTTGTTGTGCTGCAGATGATACCAAAGTCCACAAAACAGGAAAGAAAATTCCTTATGCTGGATGGCAGGCAGATCCTTTGGGACCTAAGTTCCAAACCAATCTTATTTGGGCTCTGAGATATCTTCAAATTTCTATCCTCCTTCCGCTCTATACAACCTTCGAAAAAATTCCTAGTCGCTCGATCCCTGTTCGATTTATTGCTGCGCCCTCAGTCAAAAAGCCAGGAAAAAAAGCTACAAAGGCTGATTGGGAAAATTACAAAATATTATCGAAGAAACACAACCTCTCGACAATTTTTGTTGAAGAAGTAAAGCAGCTCAGAAAGGCCCTGGATACAAGAGGACTAGCAAGCAAAACGATGGTCATGTCATGCGATGGGTCTTTTTGTAATAAAACTTGTATGGCCATCAATGATCCCCGGATTGTCATGCTTGCTCGTTGCCGTAAAGATGCAAAGTTGTGTCGACCTTCGACAAGTAAGAGAAAGGTCTACGATGATATGAAGTTTACTCCTGAGGAGATTCGACAAGACCAAAACATCCCTTGGTTAAAAAAGACATTTTTCTATGGAGGGCAGTGGAGAGAGATCCGGTATAAAGAAACGTCGAATGTATTATGGGAAAACGGGACTAAACGAGCCCCTCTGCGGCTCATAGTTTTGGCTCCTATACCTTATGTCAGAGGGGGGAAAAGGAATTACCGAAACCCTGCTTATTTATTGGCAACGAGCCTAGAAGTTCCTGTCGAGATATTAATCCAAGCCTATCTTGATAGATGGCAAATCGAATACAATCACAGGGACGAAAAATCTATTTTAGGTGTAGGGCAGGCTCAGGTGTGGAATGAAGAATCGGTGAGAAAACAGCCAGCGTTTCATGTAGCAGTCTATAGTGCGCTTTTAATGGCAAATGTGATTGCTTACAAAGATCAACCCCATCCAGACTTTGGGGTACGGCCTAAGTGGCGAAAAGAACCCAAGCGCAATACATGTAGAGCCTTAGTTGGTTTACTTCGAGGCAGCTTATTAGAGCATCCTGAGAGATTGCCAGAACTTGGCTTGACCATTCCAATGATCAGTGTAATCTTGCGTCAAGCTGCATAGAGAAAACTATAAACTATAG
>DALYFE010000109.1:0-1393 GCA_031972195.1 Chlamydiales bacterium
GGCTCAAAAGAACCTAAAAATCGACTGAAATTTAATTCAGAGATTGTCTCTTAGAGACTGACCCAGTGCTTCGGAGACGCAAAGATTTTTGTCATTGCGTCTCCGCGTTATTCCCATCCGTTATGCTTTTTCGTCTTTGGAGTTCTAATTGTTTGATCGGGGTATCCGACGTCTGCAGTCATATATAATGCTTCCAGCTCCTGTTTTATTAACCGTCTGTAAAATAGTTCTTGAAACATCTGACAGATTCCAATAAATACCCTTTTTATGGGGTATTATTGATGAAGAAAGCAATCGCCGCTGGAATAAGTACAGCAATTTTGTCCGGCTGTTTACGCGATGCAGCCGATCCATTGTCTCTTGCTCCATCTACCCCTTATTCTACTTGGGTCCCTATGAAAGGCAACCAAATGGTCTGCTCAAAATATTGCCAGGTCGTTCTCCCCCCTTCCTTCGATTCTTCTGAACTCAATCTCGCAGAATTAGTCGACATTGCCTTGCAAAACAATCCATCGACGAAACAAACCTGGGCGCTCGCCCGATCAGCTGCCGCTCAATATGGGCAGAGCTTAAGTCCGTTTTATCCAAGCCTTGGCGTCAATGCAAGTTACTTGCGTTTCAAAAATAGCTCAACGACAGCGAATGCCCAGTACGGGTCCGATATTGGCAGCAGCTCAGGCAGTTCCCAATCCGGCTCATCCCAACAGCAACCGACAGTACACCAGGGACTTGGATCTCCCACCGTTATTTTCGCAACTCAGGTAGGTCCTGATCTAACCCTTGCCTATACATTATTTGACTTCGGACAAAGGACTTCGGCTGCGATCGCAGCAAGAGAAGCGCTGTATTATGCGGACCTTACCCACAATCAAGAAATCCAAACCGTGATCCAAGCGGTCATGAACGACACCTATAATTACCTCTACCAACAGGCCCTCCTAAAATCAGATCAGGCAAATTTAGAAAATGCACAAATGGCGCTCGATGCTGCAAACGAGCGCTTTGCAATGGGAGTGGCAGCTTTAGGGGATGTTGCGCAAGCAAGAACGCAATATCTACAAAGCAAGATCAATTTGACCACTCAAAAACAAAATGTAGAAGATGCATTTGCTCAGCTAGCTGTTGATTTGGGACTGCCTGCTAATCTGCCCTTCAAAGTACAACCTCTTCCCGATGAAGTAGTCGCAAATCCCGTGCTCGAAAGCGTTGATATGCTTGTCCTAAAAGCGCAAGAACAGCGGCAAGATTTTTTAGCAGCGCAAGCGAATATGAAATCTAAAGAAGCGCTACTACTCAACGCAAAACGGGTCGTCTATCCGGTACTGGGCCTTGGAGTCGATGCAGGCCATTATTGGTTTCAAGATGGAACGCAAGAACACGGACCTCACTGGGC
>DALYFE010000109.1:1403-6084 GCA_031972195.1 Chlamydiales bacterium
ATCAAAAATGCCCAAGCCAACCTGGATGCATCGCGCGCCCAATTACTCCAAACAGAATTATCTGTGATTCAAAATGTTACAACTGCACACATGGGAGTAAAGACTGCTGCATCCAACCTAGTCGACTCAGAAGAATACTTGAAAGCGGCCGAACTTGAATTTGATATTGCACTGACCGGATATAAGGCAGGAACAATGACAATTTTGGATGTCATGTCTGCACAAAGCTCTTTAGCAGACGCTCGTTCGAAAAAAGCCAATTCGCAAAAAAATTGGTTCTCATCGCTTGCAGCGATTGCCTATGCCACAGGTTCTTTATGCGCAACTCCCAACGAAGAGGCCCAATGAAACCATTTCCCATCCTGATTGCGCTGCTTGCCGCTTCTTGCTCCCATGCCCCGGCGCCTAAGCCGACTCCCGCTTTTCCTGTAGAAATAGGCCAGGCAGTCCAACAAAGCACTCCCATCTTTATTGAAGCATTGGGACATGTCGAATCGATTACCAGCATTGAAATCCGATCCCGTATTGAAGGAGAACTGACAGGCGTCTTTTTTACCCAAGGACAGGAAGTCAAGCAAGGGGATCTTCTTTTTACAATTGACTCCAAACCCTATGAAGCGGCTCTAAAACAGGCGCAAGGAGCTCTTGAAGAGAGCCTGGCCAATCTTGCTTTAGCTGAAGAAAAAGTAAAGCGTTATAAAATTTTGGCGAAAGACGAATACTACTCTCAAATCGACTATGAGACGCTTCAAGCCAATCAGGCTGCAACAGCCGCTCTTGTCCAGCAAAACCAAGCGGCCCTAGACAGCGCCGCCATTAATCTCGACTACTGCTGGATCTACGCCCCGATCGACGGAATGCTTGGAATCCTGAATGTCGATTACGGGAATTTAGTCGCCTCTCCGGATGGCTCTACAACCTCACTCGTCACTTTGAATCAAATGACGCCGATTTATGTCACTTTTTCCATTCCTGAGTACCAAATTCCTCAAGTCCAAAAAGCATATCGGAAAAATGAGCTCCAAGTTCTTGCAGCTTACGACGATTTCACCGGCGAAACGTTTTCCGGCAAATTATTTATGCTCGATAATGCTGTCGACCAGCAAACAGGCATGATTAAACTGCGAGCGATCTTTGAAAATGATGAAAGACAGCTCTGGCCGGGCCAGTTCATTCGAGCCCGATTGATCTTATCCACAATGCCCGATGCCGTCATCATCCCCTTTTCCGCGGTTCAGATGACACTCTCCGATCCCATCGTATTCATTGCAAAAGATGATAATACGGTAGAACAAAGAACAGTCAAACTAGGCCAGAGGGACGGAGAAAATGTCATTGCTCTGAGCGGAGTCCAAGGAGGAGAAAAAATCATCACCGATGGACAAATTAACCTCTATCCGGGCGCCAAGATTTTTGTACCAGGAACCTAACCGATGAATCTATCAGAACCGTTCATCAGACGTCCTGTGATGACAGTCCTCGTGATGCTCTCCATCCTTTTTTTTGGATTTCTCTCTTATTTTTCACTCCCTGTAAGCGATCTTCCCAATGTCGATATGCCGACCATTGAAGTCTCTGTAAGCTACCCCGGCGCAAGCCCGGATACCATGGCCAATTCAGTGGCGACCCCCCTTGAGCAGCAGTTCATGTCTATAGAGGGAATCCAAACTGTCTTTTCCTCAAGCAACACAGGATCTACCAATATTGTCCTCACCTTTGCACTCAATCGAGATATCGATGCCGCTTCAACCGATGTCCAAGCAGCCATCAGCCGCGCCCAACCCAATCTTCCATCGAATCTTCCCAACCAACCTACCTATCAAAAAGTCAACCCTGCTGCGACCCCAATTCTCTATTTCGTCCTTACTTCCCCTAATATGACGCTGGGCAGCTTGTACGATTACGGAAACACATTTTTAGGTCAGCGCATATCGATGGTCGATGGAGTGGCTCAAGTAACCACTTATGGATCTCCTTATGCAGTACGCGTCCAAGTGGATCCCGAAAAACTCGCAGCGAAAAATATTGGTCTCGATCAGGTTTCCGGCCTCATTTCTGCAGAAAACGTCGATTTACCCCTGGGTACTCTATATGGGCCCAAGACCGATTTCACCATCGATGCCGACGGGCAGCTCATGACCGCCCCGCCCTATTCTGAAATTGTGATCAAAAATGACAGCGGGGATCTCGTAAAAATCAAAGATATCGGAAGATCTTTGGACAGCATCCAAAACGATAAATTTTTCCAACATTACGTAACAAAAGACAGCGACAATATTTGCATTGTTTTGGCCATCCAAAGATTGCCCGGGATGAATACTGTAAAAATTGCGAAAAACGTTAAACAAGTCATTCAAGATCTCCGGTCGCAGCTTCCTCAAAGCCTTGTAATCGATACAATTTACGATCAATCCGACTCGATCATAGAAAGCGTGGACGACGTAAAATTAACGCTCATTGTTGCTTTTATTTTAGTCGTTACCATTATCTACCTCATGCTTGGCAAAGCGCTTAATACAATCATTCCGTCCCTTGCCTTGCCAATTTCGATTTTTGGAACGTTTTCCGTCATGTACTTACTGGGATTTAGCCTCGATATTCTCTCTCTATTGGCCATCACCCTTTCAATCGGATTTCTCGTAGACGATGCAATTGTCGTTTTAGAAAATAATGTGCGCCATGTGCAACTGGGAGAGCCTCCATTTGAGGCCTCTATCAAAAGTGCAAAAGAGATCAGCGTCACTGTAATGAGTATGACCATTTGCCTAACTGCCGCCTTTATCCCTATGCTCTTCATGGGAGGCGTCATTGGAAGGCTCTTTCGAGAATGCGCCGTCACCATTATCGTCGCAGTGCTAATCTCGGGATTTGTTTCTTTATCGCTCACTCCGATGCTGGGCAGCAGGTTCGTCCTCCCCTATGATGAAAAACACAAATCCCGCATGGAGCGATTTGCCGATAGCATCAATGAGTGGCTCAAAAAAATCTATGAGCCATGCCTGCATTGGGCCATGAAGCACCGCCTGATTATGCTGGGACTTGGACTATCGAGTATCTTAGGCTCTGTTTATTTATATCAAGCCATCCCGAAAGACCTTCTTCCACCGGACGACATCGGATTTATCCAAGGATATACGCAAGCGCGCGATGGAACTTCTCCATTCCTTATGGAAAAATACCATGAAAAAATCGCACAAATTGCCGTTAAAGACCCCAATGTCGATTCCATTATTTCCGTAAGTTCCTATACAAATGCCAATCAAGGAATTGTATTTTTAAGGCTTAAACCCTTTAGCCAACGCCTTCCCATGCGGGACGTTGTTGTAGAATTAACAAAACAGTACCGGCAATTTGTCGGAGCCAATGTCTATCTCTCTCCTCTTCCATTGATCAATCTGACAGTAGGCACTACATCTCAGGCTCTGTATCAATACTCTCTAACCAGCATCGA
The DNA here is from genome assembly GCA_031972195.1 of Chlamydiales bacterium. Lineage (GTDB taxonomy): Bacteria > Chlamydiota > Chlamydiia > Chlamydiales > SM23-39 > DALYFE01. Next base: position 4,855 of record DALYFE010000109.1, read on the forward strand.
TCGAAAAACTCTCTTCAGCTATTCCACTAATCTCACTCAAAAAATGAAACAAAATCCCTTATTTGCCCAGGTATCAAGCGATCTGCTCAATCATCAGCCTCAATGGAATTTTCAGATCCTAAGAGACAAAGCCTCCAACTATAATGTCAGCGCTCAAGCGATCGAGGATTATCTAGGATGGGCCTATTCCGATAACAAAATCTCCTTAATCAATGGAGAAATTAACCAATATGACGTGATCGTTGAAACCCTTCCTCGATTTTATAGAGATCCGACTGTCCTTTCCAAGCTCTATATCCGCTCCACCAGCAATGCTCTCGTTCCCCTCTCCGAAGTTGTGAAAGCAGAACAATCTATTGGATTACTTACCGTCAACCATATGAATGGACTGCCAACCGTCGATATCTCCTTCAATCCGGCAAAAGGGGTTCCTCTAGGCAACGTACTGGGCGCACTCAAGCAACTGACCAAGGAAAATTTCCCTCCGCAAATCAATGGTCAGCTCATTGGAACTGCGCAAATTTTTTCCGAATCTTTTCAAAGTCTGAACTTCCTCTTCATTCTCGCCTTTTTCGTCATTTATGTTGTCTTAGGGATTCTCTATGAAAGCTTCATCCATCCCTTAACTGTGATGAGCGCGCTCCCCCCAACCCTGGTTGGAGGACTTCTGTCTCTCCACCTATTCAACCTCACCCTTTCCATCTATTCATTTGTGGGGCTTATCCTGCTAATTGGCATTGTGCTCAAAAACGGGATCATGATGGTTGATTTTGCCAATGAAGCAGTCATTAAAGAAAAAAAATCCGCCTACGACGCAATCATTGAAGCCTGCCTCATTCGATTCCGCCCAATTTTGATGACGACAATTTCTGCATTAATGGGAGCTTTGCCAATTGCCCTGGGCGTCGGAGGGGCTATGGCGCAAAACCGTATTTCTTTAGGTGTTTGTATTGTAGGAGGACTGATTTTCTCTCAATTGCTGACACTTCTCTTAACTCCTGTCCTCTATTACTACTTCGAAACGCTACAAGAAAAAATCAGTCTCTACCGGGAAAAGAAATCGAAAACCTAAGAGGGTGTTATAAAATTCGTTTCTTCTCGAGAAACCGAAGGTTTTCGAGATTTTACAACACGCTCTGAAACAGCTTCTGAAAAGCTAATGTTTAAAGTACCGACATCTGGTATCGGAATTTTGCTCATTGACCGAAACAACTGAGTCTTTTACAACAA
>DALYFE010000110.1:0-6072 GCA_031972195.1 Chlamydiales bacterium
AAAGTGTTGGCGCTGATTAGATAATTGTTATTGTCATCAAAACTGATGCTTCCAACCGTGATGGGAACTCCTAATGTGATGGTTCGGTTTGCAGTAATGACGTTTCCAAAGATTGCGGCGGCATCAATGCCATTAGGAAAAACAGATGGGCTAGTCCAATTTCCATTTACATTCCAGTTCCCGTCGGCATTGAGGTTCCAGGTTGCTGAATACAGTTGCGCGGATAGGATAGATAGAGCAATTAGAATCCACTTTTGCATTAAAACTGCCACCTGAAGTTAAGATTAAGGTCCTGCTCTATTCGGCCGGAGCTGAATTCTCCTTTATAAGCGGCTGCAATCCAAAATTGGTTGCTAATGATAGCACTTAGTTCCAGCATGGGAGAGATTGCATTGAAGCAGTGATTTGAAGTTTGAACAGTAAACGTTTGAGAAATTCCGCTTAAGGCGCCTTTAATATCAGTGCTTGATACAGGGCCGAAATAGACCCAGCTCAAAGAAGCGCTTGGGATAATGGCCCCCCAGGAAAAGCAAAATCGTCTATTGCTGTACAGCCCTATTTCCGCATGGAGAAATTGCAGCTGGGTTGAGGGAACAGAAAGATTGATGCTGCCAGCCCCGCTTTCTTGAAATTGATGCTGCCAGATCGAAATGTAGTCTACTTTGCCAAAAGGAGATAGTAGCGTCTGTTTTATAGGAAAAATCCCATAAGCTCCGAGATGGCCTAAAATGGCATGCGCATCGGGAGAGCTCTCAGCTTTTCGATAGAATTCTCCAAAAACGATATTTCGGGACACATCTTGTTGGAAAAAGCTGGCCGCTACGGAAAGATCAGCTTGAAAATATTTTGAGCAGGTTGAAGCATATAGGCTGCCGCTGTATCCATTGATTTGGACTCTTCCTTTTTCATCGGGATCTTTCCATTGAAAGTTGTTATGTATATAGGCTCCATAGCAGCCCAGAGTAAGAGGTTTTTTTATTTTTTTGTCATACCCGAAAAGAATCCCTCCTGCATAAGTCAAAAATCCCGGTAATTGGTCGACTCTGTCCTGACTTGTCTTTTCGCCGATCGCTTTTGTCCAAAAGCGATCGGGTTTTCTGACAGGACAACATGAATTTTCCGTTGCTTCGCAGAGATAATCGCAATAAGAAAAAGGATAGGAGGCGGCGTTGATCATTTGATAGAGCGTTGTGGCTTCAGACCAGGAAATAGCAGGGAAAGAGTCTTGATTTAACTGATTCAGAGCTCCTTCCAAAGAAGAAGAATCAAGAGTATTCAGCGCGCTCATTACAGAAAAAAGATCGGAATTTCTATCTGTGGATGCATTTTCAAACAGATCTAAAGTGCTCAGTGAATTTCCTGTCAATTGCGCATCTTGCGAAGAAATACTGTTTTGTAAAACTATCAATTGGACAGATTGATTTGATGGTACGATTTCAAAGTCAAACCCGGGATTTATTGAGGAAATAGTATCGAAATATCCTTGAATATTGCCTCCGGTCGTCAGAAAGGTAAAGCGATCGCCTTGTAGATAGACGCCGGGCTCGGGCATGATGAGCAGCGAACCGTCAAGAAAAGCATTTCCTCCTACTTCAACGAGATCGGAGGCGCCTGTTGTAGAGATCTCGATTTCCAAGGTGCCGCTTTGATGGTAATCCCCAATTGTTTGAATAATGCCAATCGAGTTTCCCGGTCTTATTGTTCCATCGTTTATTAGAGCAGAACATGAACAGACGCCCCCTAAAAAACCGCTTCGTCCCACAATGATCATGTCTGATGTGGATCCATTGAAAATAAGCGATCCTTCATTGATTGTGACCGTTAAATCTTCCGTATTTTCTGTAAATAAATTAAAAAGACCTTTCCCTTCCTTTACTAAAGTAGACATCCCTTCAAAAACAAGATCTGTTGTCATGGACGGATCTATGTTGAAAGTTACCATGCTATCGGGAGATCCCAGCAAATCTTTGATCGTGCCGCTGCGGGAAAAATTGGAAACGGTTAGATCTTTTACAAAAAGAGTAGATCTTAGATCCATTTCAATCAGTTTCATATTTCCTGAATTCGGCCGGGCGATGGAGATATTATCTAAATGAAGGGAAGCGTCTGGTTTGAGATAGCAGGCGCCTCCATCTACTGAATTTGGATTCCTCAGCGATAAATTGGAGATTGAAGCATTGCCGCTATCGAGCATGAAAATTTGATAGAGCGAGGCTCCGTCGATGCTCACCGAGCCTTGGGTAGGTCCTTGAATTGAGTAGCTGGCCACAATATTAGGAAGATCGCTTTCCAAGGAGATTGTGCCGGATAATGTCGCATCGAAAATCAAAAAGTCGCCATCAGCGGCATTTGACATCGCATCGCGCAGAGTACCGATGCCATTATCTGCTAAAGAAACAATTTTGACCTCTTCGCTGTGCAGAGCATGGGAGCAAATAATCAAAAGCAAAAGATCCAGCGCAGAGCGCTTTTTCCGAAAGGGGCCCATAGCATGGAAAATACAATACTAAAAATAAATTGATAAGGAAAAGTTTGTCAGAGGTGAGAGCCCAAACCAATGCGAACGATTGGTTTGGGCAGCTTTGATGTTCTAATATCCGTGGGAGTTCCCGCAGCCGCAGGATGATTGCACGTTTGGATTGGAGATTTTGAATCCGGCGCCATGGAGGCCATCGACATAGTCAATAACAGATCCCATTAAACGATCTGCGGATTTGTGATGGACGTGGATTTGAATGCCGCTGGATTCCAGGACAAGATCTCCGGTTTTTGGTTTTTCTGAAAAATCAAGAAAAAACTCGAATCCGCTGCAACCGGCCGCTTTTTCACCGAAACGGATTCCCCATCCCGATTTGCCCTCTTCTTCGAGGATTTCTAAATATTTTTTTGCAGCCCGTTCGGTGATTGTAATGGTGGAAAGATCCTCTTTTTCGGAGATGATGGCATTAAGTTTTTGTAATAGGCTCTCGATCTGTTCGTCAGTCATGTCATGGCCATACATGCCGGCTTCGATTGTTTCCCAAGTAGATGCGGAACAGCCGACGCAATGGAGGCCTGCATTACTCATTTCTTGAGCCAGTTTTTGACTTTTGCCTGGAAAGCGCTTAAATACGTCTTCGATCGTCATGTCTCGGGTAATGGTCTCTTGCATAATCATCTCCTTAAAATTTTACTTTTACGCAGCCGCGCTTGATACGGCATTGGCAAGCTAGCCGCTCGCGATCGAGTTCTCCTAAAAAATCGGCTTCCGCCTGGTTGAAATCAGAGAGATTCTCCATCCCTTCCGTGACTTCAATAACACACGTTCCGCAGACTCCTTCAGTACATGCAAAAGGGACTCCGGCTTGCTCGCAAGCCTCAATAATAGAGCCGTCTTCCGGGATCTCGAATTCTTCTTGATTGTCTTCAAAAATTAATTTTGGCATATGGGACAAGGGGGTTAACAGTCCTTTGAGTTTAGCCTCTTGTCCCAATAAATGGAAGCGGGAAGAAACTGTTAAGAAGTTTCTTCGAGTAGTTTTTCTTCGATGAGTTCTTCTGCGGTTAATTTGAGCGTTTCTATCCCTTCCGGAAAACCGCATTCAATTAAAATTTTGTTTAAGTAGGAAAGCTCTGTTTCGAGATAATCAATACGACTTTCTAAAACAGCAATTTGGTGGTAATTATTATTAGAATCCATGGAAAACTCCATTGGTTTATTATTGTGTATAGTACGTTTCTTATTCTATCACTGTTTTGTTTTTCGAGACAATATGTCTTATTAATTTCATATTAAAAATGTAATTTTAATTTATTATTTAAGTATAAATTATAATAATGTCATTTATTAATTTACGTCCGTTTATTGTTGATTTAATTATTGTTAAACATGTAAAATGTTGGTTAATTTGAAAATAATATAGAACATAAACAAAATATAAATAATCCAAATTTGGAGAAATAATATGAGTAATATACAAAACTCCGTAGCGTCCCAGCCGACCGGATTTAGGGATTTGAGCAAGGTTGATTCTCAGTTCACAAAGCAGTGGACTTGGGTGAGAAGTTCTTCTTCCGTTCCAATGACGATACTAAAAGGGATTGCAGTTGGATTCCAAACGATTGGTTATGCATTGGGTAATTTAATCTCTCTCGGATGGCGCGATTCTCAGGAGTCTTTCTTCAAAAAAGGACTATCTGATTTAAAAATTGCAATTGGAATTTCTGATTCTGATTTGAACAGAAAGCAGTTAACTAAAATTTTCAATATTTCAGAGCAAAGATTTTCTTCTGATTCTACAAGAATTAAAAATTTGAACCGCGTTTTGACCAATACTGAAAAATCATTATCTAAAGGCGCACATGAAATTTCGAAAGCCAAAGGCAAGGAAGACCGTTATTTCCATGCAGAAGGCTGCAAATTTGCTCAAGAAAATGCCGGATCCTCTACAGCTGATTTTATTAAAGCCAAGAGATCTCTGGTTAATGCTGTTGCAGAAGAAGTAAAGGCGACAGATAAATATACAATTCAAAATGGAAATTCCGTTTCTTCTATTTCTCGTAGAGAATATTTAGTTGATGGAATTTTGAAATTTGCTCGTGAAAATGGATTGGTTGAAGAGTTCGTTTTGTCAGCAATTGAAGAGAGAGACTCCAACCCAAACCAAAAGATTGCAAATGAGCAGTTCATTGGCGCCTTGAGAGAGGGGATCGCTCATGAGTTGCTATCTGTTGAAGAGCCTCGGTTCAGCGCTGCATTGGAAAATGTTGCCAGAACTGCAATGCACCAGGTCGAACAGAGAAACAAAACAGTTGGATTTTTTGGTGGCAAAACGAATCCTGATGAGATCGTTCTCGAATTGGGCAAAGCATTTAAATCCGCAGGAATGCTTCCAAACGAAGATCTCTCCCAATTCGTATATAATGTACAGCACGGCGTTTTGATTACCGATGAAGCGAAGCTTCCTGAAATGACTGCAGAAAAACGTGCTTCCCGGGAAACACCGGTAGCCCCAGCTGCAAACAATAACAATGCTCCTGCAGGCAATGACAATAATGTTGCAGGGAAGAAGCCCTCCGTTGTTCAATTCGGTGGATTCAGAACAGAAGACAGCGTATCCGATACATCGGATCCTGTTGCGACTGAAAGCGCAGTTGTTGAAACTGTTGAGCTGCCTGTCGACATCTCTAGCTATATCGACCAACTAAAGAGCCTGACAGCCGCCCAGAAGAAGCTGCGCGACGATTTAGGTGTTTTGAAGACATTGTTAAAATTGAAAGCAGGCGATGATCTTAAGGATCTTGGAGCCGAAGAATTGCGTGCAATGATTGAAGTTTCCCGCAGTTTAGGTTTGCCGGTGAGCGCAGATCGCACAAAACCTGCCGATCTGGATCGAAGCATTCAGACAACAGAGGCGTCTATTGCACGTCAAATGAGTCTGATTGAGACCTTGTCTCAGGATTGCCCGTTGAATTCTAAAGATTGTCCGGCAGATCACGCAAAAGCTTCGCAAGAAGCAAGATCGGAGGCTTCGGCTCTTCGTAAAGAGATTCGGGTCAATGCTAAGCATATCGAACATGAGCAAGGACGAATTGTTCATTGGAGAGGACAAGTTGCTAAAGTTGAAGACGGAATTAATTCGGCAGTACAACAAGGAATTCCTCTTTCCTTAGGCGGACCGGATGAGAACAATCTTCCTCAATTAACGGTCCCTCAAGCGCCAAAAGCGGAAAAGTCCGGGTTTTTCAGCAGCTTGTTTAGCAAAACGAAAGCAACTGATGAATCTAAAAAAGCAGACGAAGAGCTGTTGCCTGAACTAGAAGCTACAGATCTTCCTGAGCCTGTAGTGGCTAACAGCCGAGGCTGGTTTTCGTTTTAATAACGAACTTTCCCGACCATTTTAGAGAAGGAAAAAGGACCGCGCTCTTTAAAAGCGCGGTTTTTTTATATCTGTGAACAACTCGATGCAAAAATTTATTGAGACAGAAGTCCCGACAGTTTGACTAGGACGTCGCGAAGCACTTCCAGAGGCTTTTGGTTGGCTTTAAAATAAAAGATCCGCTCGGATGGGTAGTGTTTTAACAGTTTGAGAG
>DALYFE010000111.1:0-467 GCA_031972195.1 Chlamydiales bacterium
GCTCGACGCTGTTTGGATTTGGGGTTTGGAACCACTTGCTCCAAAAATATCCCCTTTCAAAGCTTGCCCCCTTTACCTTGCTAGCGCCTGTTGTTGGAATCATTTCTTCAGCCATTATTGCAGGAGAGCAGCTCCAATGGTGGAAAATCGGAGCCGCAATGCTGATCCTCACCGGCCTTTGCCTTCATTTGCTTGGCAGTTTGATCTTCGTGCCTAAAAAGTCCGCAAGCTTCACTGAAGATATGTGAACGGGGAACCTACCGAGCCTTGATCTTTTTTCTTCTTTCTGTTCCACTCAGACTGGACCAACCCGAAGAGTCCGTTTTTGATGGTGCAGCTTTGCAGCGAATCTTTTGTCTTTCTCCTTGCGCCCTGTTCTCAAGCAAGGCCTTCAAGACAAAAAATTTGACGCCTCTTCCTTGTCAAATTCCCGATTCTTCAAGTTGTTTCGATTTCAAACCTATGTT
>DALYFE010000111.1:477-3040 GCA_031972195.1 Chlamydiales bacterium
CTGATTAGGCAAAAAAATAGCCGCTTTGGAATGCGGAATAAATTATCCCGATATCCTGAACGCCCTGAAAGGCTATCCCCTTAAAACGCTTGACTTAAATTTTTTATTTACACTCTAATGAAGCTAGGACTTATACATTAAGATTAAAGGAGAAATGTGAATACACTAAAACATCGATTATTTTTTCTAGGATGCATAATGATTTTTCAGGGACTGATTGCCGACAACTGTTGCCCTGAAGAAGATCTCTCACAAAACACAACCTATCACAACACGCAAGGCGGCGATTGGTTTACTCGAGTGCGGGCGCTCTACATTCTCCCGAACGACTCAAGCAGTTCCGTAAGCACAATCCCCCATTCGGGGGTAGGAGTACACCCTGCCTGGACAGGAGAACTCGATATTGGCTATATGTTCACGAAAAATTTGGGCTGCGAACTCATTTTAGCAACCAGCAAACATACTCTCGTGGGTAAAAAGTCTTTATCCGGGACAAAAATTGCAACAACGTGGGTGTTGCCTCCAACGCTTACCTTGCAATGGCGTTTTCTCCCTAAACATATCGTCCAGCCTTATATTGGGGCGGGCGTAAATTATTCTCTCTATTACAGCGAAGACTGCTCTTTGCCGGGAACATCCATTGATTTAGAACACTCTTGGGGACCCGCTGTCCAGGCAGGAATGGACATGTTCTTCTATAAAGACTGGTTTTTCAATGCAGACGTCAAATACATTTGGATGGATACCCATGCGCGCCTTTCTGGAGCTGTCACCGGAAATGTGCATGTGGACATCGATCCTTGGGTAATCGGCTTTGGCATTGGACGTAAGTGGTAGTCCCTCCGCCCCCTAAATCCAGTTTTAGGGGGCATAAAAACACTTCTCTTTAGAAACTCAATACATTATTTATCAGCAAGATACAAACAATCGTTTGACAAATAACATGTAATGGTGTACCATTACAGGAATACAAGATAAGGAATATCATGACCCAAGAATTTGCAGAAGATGGTTGGCGAGGCTTTTTAAGTCTTTGTTCCGAGGCAAAAAACAAAGAAGAGCTCAATGAACTTTTCTGGCTGTTTTTAACTGCGGAAGAAAAAAAGGATTTAGCTACCAGGTACTTGATCATTCGAGAACTCGTGAAAGGGGAAAAAACCCAGCGGGAAATGGCAAAAGACCTGAAAGTCAGCATCGCTAAAATCACGCGAGGGTCGAATTTCCTTAAGATGATTAGTAAAAAACTTAGGAGGCTTTTAGAAACAGTCTCCTAAAATATTGGAGACATATGAAAAAAGCATTATTCAGGGAAATCCCCTTCGATCAGTACACACCCATTACGGCGTACTATGCCCTGGGTGGAAAAGGATCCTGCATCCTGGAATCCTCTCCGAATGAAGATCGCTACTCTTTCATCGGCATCGACCCAATTGCCTCCATTTCAGGAAATGGAGATTATGCAGAGGCATTAAGAGAACTGAAACGCTCTTATCCAATCGATGCAGATCATCCGCTTGCTTTGTATACGGGAGGATGCATTGGTTATATCACTTATGACGAAGACTACTTTTTCCAGATCTATCGATCAGCTATTGCATTCGACCATGAATTGGGCAAAGCGGTTTTATCGACCCTCGGAGACAAACAAGAGCTCGATCTGCTCTACCAAAAACTTCAGGAAAACCGGCCCATTCCGGAAATAGAATTTACCTTAGGCAAGATCATATCGGATCGATCCGATGGAGACTATGCAGCGATTGCAAAAAAAGCCAAGGAGCACTTACAAGCAGGCGACGTATTCCAACTCGTCTTGTCCCGCACTTTTCAATCGGAGATCCAAGGAGATCCTCTTGCAGTCTATCGCCTGCTCCGACAGGGAAGCCCCTCCCCCTATTTATTTTTCTTTGATCTGGAAGGATTCGCAATTGCCGGCGCCTCTCCTGAAAAACTCATCTCGATCCAAGACCGGATCATTGAATCAATGCCTATTGCAGGGACTAGTCCAAAGGATTGCCCTCCCTCTGATTTATTAAATGATCCCAAAGAGGTAGCCGAACATATCATGCTCGTCGATTTGGCTCGCAATGATGTCGGCAAAGTCTCGATTCCGGGAAGCGTTCAGGTTGTTGATTTCAAAACAGTCCATCAGTTTGCCCATGTCAATCATATCATCTCGAAAATCGTTGGAACGCTCGATCCCAAATATGACGCGCTCGATGCGTTCAAAGCCTCTTTTCCCGCGGGCACATTGACGGGGGCGCCAAAAATTCGAGCGATGGAATTGATTGAAGCAATCGAAAATTCGAAACGAGGGCTTTATGGAGGCGCGATCGTTGCAATCGATGCAAAAGGGAATTTAACAAGCTGCATTGCAATTCGAACAGCGATTGTAAAAGATGGGAAACTCTCAGTCAAAGCAGGCGCCGGCATCGTACTCGATTCAGATCCCATCAAAGAAGCAAAAGAAACGCAAATCAAGGCAAACACCATATTCGCAGCGCTCGGGAGCAAAAACTTATGATCCTCATCATCGATAACTACGATAGCTTCACCTACAACCTCT
>DALYFE010000111.1:3050-6024 GCA_031972195.1 Chlamydiales bacterium
ATCAGGCAATCGCTACAGAGTACGCCAATGTAAAAGTGGTCTATAATGATCAAATCACATTGGAAGAAATCGAGAACCTAAACCCCAAGGGCATTTTCATTACGCCGGGCCCCGGAAGACCGGAATCTGCAGGCATCTGCACCGAGGTCATCCGAAAGTTCGGTCCCAAGGTGCCCATTTTGGGCATTTGCCTGGGACATCAGGCAATTGGAATCAGCTTTGGCGCAGATGTTTGCCAAAGTCCTCAGATCATGCATGGGAAAAAGAGCCTTATTTTCCACAATCGGACAGGGCTTTTTCAAAACATGCCGCTCCCCTTTGAAGCAGGACGCTATCACTCCTTGATTGTCGATCAATTGCCGGATGATCTGATCGTCGATGCCCAGACGCCCGATGGAATCGTAATGGCAGTCCACCATCGCAAATACCCGATCTACGGCCTCCAATTCCATCCTGAATCGGTTTTAACTCCGGAAGGGAAGCGAATCATTCAAAATTTTTTGGGGCGCTGCCAATGAATACTCTCCAACTGCTTGTCGAAAAACAATCGCTGACATCTGAGCAATGCACGGCTGCAATCGATGCAATGCTCGAAGACCCCATCCAAATGGGAGCGTTTTTAGCCTTGCTAAAATCCAAAGGAGAGACAGTCGATGAAATTTTAGGACTCGTCCGAGCGATGAGAGCCCAAATGCGGCCGTTGCGATTAGACCGACCGGTACTAGACATCGTAGGAACGGGAGGCGATTTGGCAGGCACTGTGAATATTTCCACAGGATCTGCACTCATGGCCGCCCGCTTTGGAGTGCCCATCTTAAAACACGGGAACCGCTCCGTCTCTTCTCTATGCGGCTCTGCAGATGTTTTAGAAGCGTTAGGCTATCCTATCCATCAAAGCCCGGAAGAGATCCAAACAAGCATAGAAAAAACAGGATTCGGTTTTTGTTTTGCCCCTGATTACCATCCAATCATGCAAAAGATACGCCCAATACGCAACGCGCTAAAAATTCCAACCGTTTTCAACATCATCGGACCTCTTCTAAATCCCGCAGGGACAGAACACTTGCAGATTGGAGTCTACAAGGAAGAATTAGTCCCCATCATTGCAAACGTATTATTTCAGTTAGGGACCAAACGATCGATTGTCTACTGCGGACATGGAATGGATGAACTCAGCTGCATCGGGCCCACGGAGGCTCTCCTCGTTACAGACGAGGGATGCAGCTCTCTCTGCATTGATCCCGAACAATTGGGACTTGCCCTTTGCAAAAGGGAAGATTTGCTGGGAGGCGATGCAAAATACAATGCGCAATTGCTAAAAAATCCTCCTGAAGGGCTTAAAAACACACTGATCCTGAATACGGCAGTGGCCCTATTCTTATATGGCTTGGCCAATTCCATTGAGGAAGGCGTTCAGATTGCCAAACGGAAAAATCATGCAAGCCTTAAAGAGGCCATCCGAAAAAAACCAAAGGCTGTCATTGCCGAAATCAAAAGGGCCTCGCCGTCTCTTGGGAAGATCGGAAGCATTCCCGATGCGGCAAAACAGGCTCAAATCTATGCATCGAGCGGCGCCGTAGCAATTTCGGTACTCACCTCGGATCGATTTGATGGAAGCCTGTCCGACTTAGAAGCAGTCAAAAAGAGCGTGGCGATTCCCGTCCTGCGAAAAGATTTTCTAACCCAAGAAGAACAACTCAAAGAAAGCGATGCCGATGTATTTCTTTTGATTGTAGCGCATCTTGGGAAACGGACCAAAGAAATGCTCTCGGCCGTGCATGCACTGGGATGCGAGGCCATTTTGGAAATCCACAATGAAGAGGAATTGCAAATAGCGATCGATGCCGGCGCTGAAATCATTGGCGTCAATCAAAGGAATTTAACCACTTTCACAATGCATCCGGAAGTATATGCATTGATTTCCCTCATTCCAAAACACATCGTCAAAATTGCCGAATCGGGAGTGCGTAATTTGGATGATGCATTCAAGATGTTTTCGATGGGCTATGATGCCATTTTAGTAGGAGAGGCTTTGACTAGAAATCCAAAACTTTGCGAGGAATTATGCTCATTAAAATCTGCGGACTAATGGATCCCGATACAGCGCGTCTGGCTGTAGAAAAAGGGGCGAATTTCATCGGCCTTCTCTTTTCGAAAAAATCGATGCGGGCAATTAGCATAGAGCGTGCCAAACCGATTGTATCAGCAGTTAGAAAAGCCGGAGGCGAACCGGTTGCGGTCTTTGCTGATGAAACGCTTGAACAAATGCTTGCCATCATTGAAGCGCTCGATCTGAAAATCGTACAACTCCATGGAGATCTCCCAAGAAGTTTTTGCAATAATCTTCCGGTTCGCAGAATTTATGTCTGCGATGGAAATCCTCTTCCCGAATCGCTCGATCCGGAAAAAGACTATCTCCTCTTTGAGCGGACAGATCAACACAATCTCGATTCTTCAAGTCAAGCGCAAAGAGCTTTCCAATATCCGAAACATTTTCCATTTTTTATTGCTGGCAATCTCAATGCAGACAATATTCAAGAAGCCATTGATTGCTTCGCGCCTCATGGAGTCGATGCATCGCGGGGAGCTCGCGATCTCGATCAGATTTCTTCTTTCATCAAAGCCTCCCGTCCGGGCCGTTTTGGAGATTTTGGAGGAATGTATGTGCCGGAATTGTTGGTGCAGCCGCTCAAAGAATTAGCCCATGCCTTTAAAACCGTTTCTATAGAAGAAGAACTCTTAGAGCTGCTTCATCATTATGCAGGACGCCCAACGGCAATCACCGAGGTGTCCAATTTTGCAAAAGCGATTGACGGCCCTCGGATTTTTTTGAAAAGAGAAGATCTTTTACATACAGGAGCTCACAAAATCAACAATTCCATTGGACAGTGCCTGCTTGCAAAAAAGATGGGTAAAACCAGAATTATTGCAGAAACGGGAGCAGGCCAGCATGGCGTTGCGACCGCGACAGCCT
>DALYFE010000112.1:0-5995 GCA_031972195.1 Chlamydiales bacterium
CTGTCATAAACAAGGCCGTGTTTGCGCAGTTTTTCAATGATTAAAGGGAAGTACTTAGGCTGCACAGAGAGATAAAAGACTCGGTTTCCTCTGGTCGCATACCGTCCGTCAATTTCTTGCAGGAAATTGGCTAATGCTCGGTATCCTTCATCGTCATCGAATTCAGAACGATGATAAAAAACCTGTTCCTGGAAATGTTGCCAAAAGCCTTCATCGATTGGCTTTACTCTCGAATAGGTCGCAATTTCCTGCTTGATCTCATCGCGGAATTGCTGATGGGTTTTCTCTCTTCTGGCAAATCCTACAGCCGCAAAATTCGGAGGAAGAAGTCCTTCCCTTCCCAAGTTATATAAGGCCGGCGCCAACCGTCTTCCGGTCAGATCTCCGGTGGCTCCAAAAATGACCACAACGCAAGGATCGATATTGCGAGAGCTGCGTCCGCCCTCTTCCAAAGGGTTATTCTTCATAAAGACTCTTATTACGAATTATAATCGTTTTTATCAAGGTAACTTTGCAGCAGAAGGGCCGCTGCGCTCATATCCAGTTGCTCTGCCCGCTTTTTTCGATTCAGCGACAGTTCTCTTAAGCTCTGTTCTGCATGCTTGCTCGACAAACGCTCATCGCAGAGTTCCACAGGGATACCTAAAGCAATTTCCAACCGTTTAGCGAACTCTTCAACGACTTTTGCCATATCTCCTTTCTCTCCGCTCATCAGCAAAGGCAGTCCCACTAAAATCCGCTCGATTTCGGGGAGCTTCGGTTTTAAAGCGGCAGCGATCGATTCAATAGCCCGTTTTCCTCCTTCAACAACTTTAAAGGGGAGAGCGATCTTCTTCCGGTCATCGGAAAGCGCGATTCCAATCCGTTTCATACCGAAATCAATTGCGGCGATTCGAGGCATACATTCCTTGTTTTGAACAAATCATCGATTCAATAAATGCACGAAAGAGCGGGTGGGGACTGAGCGGCTTTGATTTAAACTCCGGGTGGAACTGAACGCCTAGCATCCAGGGATGGTTTGCTATTTCAGAAATTTCACAAAGAGAACCTTTTTCCAAGGTTCCGGAAAAAACCATTCCTTTCTGTTCAAAAGCGCCTTTATATTCATTATTGAATTCATAGCGATGGCGGTGCCTTTCAGAAATAAGCGTCTTTCCATAAGCCCTATAAGCCAAAGTGTCTGGTTTCAGAGAGCAAGGATAGGCGCCAAGACGCATGGTTCCGCCCAAATTTGCAATGTGTTTTTGTTCGCTTAGCATAGAAATCACAGGATCTGCAGTATTTTGATTCACTTCTGTAGAATGTGCAGTCTCCAAGCCGAGAACATTCCTTGCAAATTCTACAATCATGACTTGCATTCCCAAACAAATGCCAAAGTAAGGAATTTGAGATTCTCTGCAATGGCGGGCCGTCAAAATCTTTCCCTCCCAGCCTCGCTCTCCAAATCCTCCGGGAATCAGATACCCATCGCAGCCGGCGATTGCTTTTTCCACAGATCCATTGTCTATAATCCGATCCGATTCAAAACACCGAATCTCAATTCCAACTCCTGAAGCAATCGCCCCATGATGCAGTGCTTCAAAAACCGATTTATAGGCGTCTTGATGATCGACATATTTGCCCACAATTCCAACGATGATCTTTTCCTTGGGATGCAGCACTGTTTGGAGCATCGCTTTCCAGTCTGCAAGATCCGACTGCTTGCTTTCGATGTGGAGCATTTTGCAAATCATGGCATCCAAACGCTGATTATGGAGTTCCAAGGGCACTTCATAAATGCTATGCGCGACATCTTTTTCATCGACGACTGCTTCTTGAGGTACGTTGCAGAATAAAGAGATTTTTGCCTTGATCTCGCTTGATAAAGGCGCCTCGCATCGGCAAAGAATGAGGTCGGGTATGATGCCGATTTCTCGTAAATCTTGAACAGAATGCTGTGTTGGCTTTGTTTTTACCTCTCCCGCTGCTTTTAAAAAGGGGACATAGGTGAGGTGGATATTGATACAATCTTTGGGTCTTTCGTAACGGAATTGACGAATTGCTTCAAGGAATGGCAAAGACTCAATATCGCCAACGGTGCC
The DNA here is from genome assembly GCA_031972195.1 of Chlamydiales bacterium. Classification (GTDB taxonomy): domain Bacteria; phylum Chlamydiota; class Chlamydiia; order Chlamydiales; family SM23-39; genus DALYFE01. The sequence continues at coordinate 2,082 of DALYFE010000112.1, forward strand.
TCCTATTTCGACAATCACGACGCGAACGTCTTTTTCTTGCGCAGCGCAAGCTAAAATCCTCAACTTGATTTCATCGGTAACATGAGGGATGACCTGGACGGTTTTCCCGAGATAGTCTCCTCTTCGCTCCCGCTTAATCACCGCATCGTAAATTTGTCCCGAGGTGGCATTGGATGCTTTGGAAAGAGGGGATTTTGTATAGCGGTAATAATGCCCTAAATCCAGATCGGTTTCAGCTCCATCGTCCGTTACGTAGACCTCTCCATGCTGAAAGGGGTTCATTGTACCTGGATCCACATTCAAATAGGGATCGAATTTGAGCATTGCTATCTTGATTCCCCGGCTTTCAAGCAAATAGCCAATTGATGCGGCAGTAAGCCCTTTTCCAAGGGACGATACTACGCCTCCGGTCACAAAAATATATTTCACTGATTCTGTCGACATAAATACTCTTCTAGTTTTACCAAGTCATCCGGAATGTCGACGCTTGGTGTTTTTTCTTCAACAACAGCAACTTTAATCCGATATCCCCACTCGAGGATTTTCAGCTGTTCTAAATTTTCCGCTTCCTGAAGCGGCGTTACAGGCAATGCGGTCAATGCATCCAAAAACGATTTTCGGTAGCAGTAAAGTCCAATGTGGAGGAGCGCTGAGGGGGCATCTGTCGAATAGGGGATGGGGGCTCTACTGAAATACAAGGCATTTCCCGATCGGTCCAATACGCATTTCACTGCTTGGGGAGAGAAAAACTCGCTTTGATCGCGCAAAGGCGCTGCGGCAGTGGACACTGCAGCGAGGGGATCTGATCTAAGGGCCTCAATGACAGCGCTCATTGTTTCGGGAGATGTACAAGGAGCGTCTCCTTGCAAATTTAAAATAATATCTGCCTGATTTAACTGGCTATGGCGCTTGATCGCCTCGATGATCCGCTCAGTTCCGTCTCGAGGAGCATTTGAGGTCCAGAGCACTTCTCCGCCAATTTTTTGTACATGATCGGAGATCCGCTCATCGTCCGTTGCGACATAAAGGCCTTCCAACCGTTTGCACCTTGCAGCGCTTTCAAACGTGCGCTGAAGAACTGTTTTTCCACACGCTTGGGCGAGAAGTTTTCCTGGAAATCGAGAACTATTGTAACGGGCAGGAATGATGCAAATGACCGACATATGAGGAAGAATCATACCCTTTGCCGCTGATATTAGGCAAATCACTTGAGCTGCGTTCGGGAAGAACTTAAAGGCAGTCATCAAGGATTTTTCAGGACATCCCTCTACAGCCGGCTTCTAAACTTCTTGATCAAAAAATCTGAGGGATGGGATAAAAGAAGCCCCCGAATTGCGAGGAATTCATGAAACAGCCGAGTGTATTAGAAATATTTTCAATTGGAATCGGACCTTCCAGTTCTCATACCGTAGGCCCTATGCGGGCAGCAGGCCGTTTTTTGACAGAGCTTAGAGAGAGGGAATTTCTCGAAGACGTTGTTCGGCTGAAAATAGAACTTTACGGCTCTCTTGCAATGACCGGCATTGGACACGCCACGGATCTGGCTATCCTGCTTGGGCTTGAAGGAGAAACACCCGACGGAATCGATCCGGATGCCGTGCCCCACCGAATCGCTGCCATTCAAAACCATAAAATCTTGAAACTATTTGGACGCTATCCGATTGCCTTCGATCCTGCAACAGATCTGCTTTTTATGCGGGGAAAGAGAGTTCGCTACCATTCGAATGCCATGAGGATCAAAGCGTTTGATACGACAGGAAAAATTATTTATACCCAACTCTACTATTCGATCGGCGGAGGGTTCATCATCGACCATAAGGAAGCCCTGCAGGAAAAGCAGCCCATTGCAGAGTCTTCCGTTCCCTATCCGTTTCAAAAAGCCCAAGAGTTGATGGATTTTTGCAATCAAGAAAGAAAAGCAATTTGGGAAATCGTTTTGAGCAATGAATTGGCCATGCACTCTGAAAAAGATGTTCGATCGGGCATTTTAAATATCTGGAGAGTCATGTGCCAATCCGTGGAACGAGGACTTCGTATGCGGGGAGAGCTTCCCGGAGGGCTTGGAGTGCGCCGCCGTGCAGCAGAGATTTACGATGCTCTTCAAGGAAGCGAGAATCGACTGGCCGAAGATCCAACGCTTGTCATGGAATGGGTCGGTCTTTACGCCCTTGCGGTCAATGAAGAAAACGCAGCGGGAAGCCGGGTAGTGACCGCTCCGACCAATGGATCTGCAGGAGTGATCCCTGCCGTTCTCCACTATTGTAAAAAATTCATCCCTTCTTTCGATGAAGAGGCTTTAATTCGCTTTTTTTTAACAGCCTCTGCGATCGCATCTCTTTATAAATTGGGCGCTTCCATTTCTGCAGCCGAAATGGGATGCCAGGGAGAAATTGGAGTCTCGTCTTCGATGGCAGCGGCAGGTCTTGCCGCAGTTTTGGGAGGAACAAACGAACAGATAGAAAATGCCGCAGAAATTGCCATGGAACATCATTTAGGGATGACTTGCGATCCTCCTGGTGGTTTGGTGCAGATTCCTTGCATTGAGCGCAACGTGATGGGGGCTGTCAAAGCGATCAGTGCGGCAAGGCTTGCAATGCGAGGGGATGGACAGCATCGGGTTTCTCTCGACGCAGTCATCCAGACCATGAAAGAGACTGGCCAAAATATGAAAACCATGTATAAAGAAACTTCTGAAGGAGGACTTGCTCTGCAAGTGACAGTAGCAACTCCGATTTGTTAGAAGGGGAGTACATGAGATGAGTTTGCTTCAAGAAAAAAGGCGCGCATACGAACCTGTAATTCCCAATCTATTGCAAGAGATCCATCAGGTTCGCCTAAAGCCAATCGAGCAAAATCCGTCGAAAAATACATCTCTTCGTAAATTATTCCCAAAAACATTCGATTCTCCTTCATATCGCTTGGAAGCGGGAAGCTCCGAAATGCGTCCTTTGAACATCGGAGTTGTTTTTTCAGGCGGCCAGGCATCCGGAGGACATAATGTCATTGGAGCCATTTTCCATGCCGCAAAGTCATTTCATCCAAATTCACAGGTTTTTGGGTTTTTAAATGGACCTTCCGGAATCATTGAAAACCATTCGAGAAAACTTGAAAAAACAGAAATCCTTCAATATTTGAACCAGGGAGGATTTGATCTGATCGGATCCGGCCGCACAAAAATCGAAACCCAAGAGCAACTGGAAGCATCTTTAAAAACCTGTCAGGCATTGCAGTTGGACGGTTTGGTCATTATCGGAGGAGATGATTCCAATACAAATGCAGCCATTCTTGCAGAATATTTCCTCAGTAAAGAATGCAAAACTCGTGTTGTAGGAGTGCCCAAAACCATTGATGGGGATTTGCGAAGCGCTGATATTGAGATTTCTTTTGGGTTCGATACAGCTTGCAAAACATATTCTGAAATAATTGGAAATATTGCAAGGGACGCTCTGTCTGCCAAAAAGTATTACCATTTCATTAAACTCATGGGAAGATCAGCCTCTCATATTGCATTAGAATGCGCTCTATCTACCCATCCGAACCTCGTTTTTATTGGAGAGGAAAGACAGTCTTTGGAAAAGATCGTCCAGGAGATCGCAAACCTGATCATGGACCGCCAGGCGATTGGAAAAGAATATGGCGTTATTTTAATTCCGGAAGGATTGATCGAATTCATTCCTGAAATGCAAGCTCTGATTGCCTCATTCAATCAGCAGGAAACACCGGATCCTCAAAAATTAGATCCCCAGCAAAAAGATGTGTTTTTCAAGCTTCCCGAAAAAATTCAAAATCAGATGCTTTTGGAAAGAGATCCTCATGGAAATATCCAAGTCTCTCAAATCGACACTCAAATTCTTTTAATGGATTTAGTGAAAAAAGAGCTGAAGAATCGGAAATTTCAAGGAAAGCTTTCTGCT
>DALYFE010000113.1:0-5984 GCA_031972195.1 Chlamydiales bacterium
AAAAAAAAGGGAGTCTCCTGCACGCTCTACGAATCAGGCAGCCTGACTGTGCAAGGAAAAGAAATGGGTCCGTTTATTGAGTTCTATCTCGAACCGGAAATACTCAATACATTCCGCCACTCTCATCCAACGGCTCATCTTGACCTCACTCCCCGAATTGGAATGGACGAGGCCGGAAAAGGGGATTTTTTCGGCCCACTTTGCGTAGCAGCCATATATGCCGACAGCGACGGCATTCGCCTCCTTTCCGAACTGGGAGCATGCGACAGCAAGCGCCTAAGCGATGCATCCATTTTAAAAATCGCCGCCAAGATCCGGGCATCCTATTCCTATACGGTGGTTCGGCTTTTTCCGCACAAATACAATGAATTATACAAAAAGTTCAAAAATCTCAATCGACTTCTCGGGTGGGCCCACACAGCAGCTCTTGGCGATATGGTTCGAAAAACAAACTGCCGGGAAGCCATTTTGGATCAATTTGCCGACAAACATTTGATGGAAAGTGCGCTCAAGCAAAAAAAAATCGAAGCTCGCCTACAACAGCGGACACATGGAGAAGAAGACCTGGTGGTAGCGGCCGCATCGATCTTGGCAAGGGCCGGTTTTCTCGAAGGAATGGAAACTCTGAGCCAAGAATATGGAATGCCTTTGCCTAAGGGAGCTTCCGCTCAAGTCATCGAAGCCGGAAAAAAACTGGTTGCCAAATTCGGCGTCGAGGTCTTAGATAAGGTATCAAAAACCCATTTTAAGACAACTGCCCATGTTACAATCGATTAAAATAGAAAACTTGGTCCTAATCTCCAAAACAACCATCCCTTTCGGGGAAGGATTGAACATCCTCACAGGGGAAACCGGTGCTGGAAAATCTGTTCTTTTAACAGCAATCCGCCTGATTACCGGAGAAAAAAGCAGCGCGGATCTCATCAGAGAAGGCGCTTCTTGCGCGATCATCGAGGCGGAACTGTCTAATTTTTCTGCACAGCTCCCTGAAGAAATCGATTGTCCAAGACCCGGCGAGCCGCTTTTAATCCGACGCGAAATTCTCCGGTCGGGAAAAAGCAGATGCTTTATCCAAGATCATTTGATTCCGGCCGCTTTTTTACGAAAGATCATCCAATCGAGCATTGAAATCGTCGATCAAAGCAGCTCTCAAACGCTTTGTTCAAAAGAGGCTCAGCAAACCATGCTCGATGCCTTTGCAGGTCTGGAACAAGAGCTAATCGTTTTCTCCAACTCTTTTAAAGAAGAAACAAAACTCAAGAAACAACTCGATGCCGCAATCCAAGCCAATATGCACCGAGAACGAGACCTTGAATGGGCTGAAAGCTGCATCCAAAGAATCGAAGAAACAAACTGGCAGCAAGACGAGGAAAATCAATTAACCGAAGAACACAACCTTTTAACACATGCTCAAGAGCGGATTGAAAAAATCGGAACGCTCACCGAAGAGCTGGCAGTCGCCTCTCCTCAAATCAAGCGCCTATCCCATCTTCTCGACACCTTGCTAAAATTCGACCATCAACTCGTCCCCATAGCCGAAATCTTTAAATCTGCAAGCCTTGAAATCGAAGAAGTCGAAGCACAGTTGCAATCCTATCTTGGAAAATGCGAGACAGATCCGGAACGTCTGGCTGCAGTCGAACAGAGGATCGCTGCCATCGATCAACTGAAAAGACGATTTGGCGCCAGCTGGGAAGAAGTGGAAAAACAAAAAATCAAATGCTCCCGTCAAATTGAACAACTCAATGCACTGGACGATCAAATCAACACATTAAAAGAGGAGTTGGACAGGCTCCAAAAACAACATTTGCATACGGCGCAAACAATTTCCGAAAGAAGAAAAGCTGCGGCGCATGTTTTCAGCAAACAAGTCCTTGAAGAACTAAAAAGTCTTAACCTTCCCTATGCGCAATTCGAAATTACTCTCGATGCTCAGCCCATTTCTTCCAACGGCATCGATGCGATTCGGTTCCTGTTTTCAGCAAATCCGGGACTTTCTCCGATCCCTCTGGAACAATGCGCAAGCGGAGGAGAGCTTTCCCGGCTACTGCTTGCAATTAAAATTGTGCTTTCAGAAAAAGAAAATTGCAAATGCCTTATTTTTGATGAAATCGACAGCAATGTCGGGGGACAAACTGCAGCAATCCTAGGAGAAAAGCTAAGAAAACTAGCTCATTTACGCCAAGTGATCTGCGTCACTCATTTCGCCCAAGTGGCAAAAGCGGCGATGCACCATTTCGGAGTCTATAAGACAGAATCTAACGGAATTGCGACAACAACGATTAAAAAACTGGTTCAAAAAGATCTGGAGATTGAATACAACCGAATGATTGGGCATTGAAAAAATCTCATGCTCTTTCTTATGATGCCAAAGAATGCACCACAAATCTGATAGACATCCAAAAAAGTCAAAAACCGATTTTTCAAGTAGTTTTTGCACCTATTTTACGAGAACGCTGCTTCTTCTCGCCTGCATTATTGGGAATTGCCGGGCAGAAGATGAAGAGCCGTCCCAGTCTCTGTGGGATTATCACCCTATCCATGTCGGCGGCAACTTAATTTACATTGGCAAAGCGGACATCGATGCACCCCAGCAAGGACACCTCGTGTTTCAAAAGCAAAACATCTACCTCAACATGCTCGTTCCCATCAGCGCAACTTCCTATTTTTTCCCAAGAATCGACTGGAACCACTTCGTTCTTGATTGGAATAAAAACCCCAAATTCAATGAAACTGAATTCCAGTATGTCCAGTTCGGACTCATGTTTTATTCAACGTCTCTGGAAAAATGGCGCTGGATCCTACGCGCCGAATACAGCCTTGACCTTGACCATTTTTCCATGCCCTCTATGTATGGGCAATTTTCCGGCCTCATCTGGGGAGCTTACGAATTACACAAAAAATGGCACTACCACGTTGGGGCAACAGGTTATGTAGGCTTAAGAGGCGATATCGTCTATCCGATCATCGGACTTGATTTTTCTCCCAATAAGCGCTGGACCTTCGAGGCGATCTTTCCAATTACTTATTCTATTCAATACAAGCTCGACCCAAATTGGCGCTTTTCCATAAAGGGACGCCCCCTTAAGGAGAGATTCCGAACCGGCACCGGGCAGCCGCAGCCCCGCTCCATTTTCAATTATTCAAGCGTCGGTACTGAATTGAACATCCACTATGAAATCCCAATGCGTTTTGAAATAGAAGCGTATGCCGGATATAACTTTGGCGGGAAATTCTACATTAAGAATCAAGGAGGGCACAAAGCCCTTTACACGGACGTGGAAGGAGCCCCCTATGTGGGAGGCAACCTTGATTACGCATTCTAATCCTGGGGAAAAGAGCACAAGAAGCGGCCGCCCTCTGGTTTAAGAGGGTGTTGTAAAATTCATTTCTTCTCGAGAAACGAGACTTTTTCGGAATCTTTAAAATCGCACCCTCGTCTATATGCTCGTCCCGATATTAGACTCAGGTTGACGATTTTAAATCTCCTCGAAAACCTCTGGTTTCTCGAGGGAAAGCAATTTTACAACACCCTCTAAGAAGCTGTACTAAAACCAGAGAGCAGCCTCTACACTTAATCTGCTAACTGAAACGACTGTAGAAACTTTGTAAAAGTGGCCTCGTCCATAGAAACTTTCTTTCCTTCCATTGCAACGAGATAAAGCTTATTCCCTACCATAAGCGCTTGGCCTCGAAAATAACTCGAGGTGCTCTGCACAAGAAAATTTAAAGCCGGATGCTGGGCAAACTGAAGTAATTTAGCAAAAATTAACTCATTGTCCGGATGATGGCTTACAATCCCTTTCAACAGCCCTTCCAATCCCGCCACTTCATGCCCGCCCATCAAAGGTTTAGGATAGGTCGCAACCAAAAGCATGAATACCCCTTTGTCTTCGAAAGGAGCTAAATAAATATCATACTGAAGTCTTCCCTGCCCATCGGACAATTGCATAGACTGCTGAACAAGAGTCGGCTTTTCTGGAAATGCAATCCGGCACTCGCCGCTTTTGGTCTGAAACTGCTTCCAAGAGCTCCCCTCATCTGCGTGAACAGAAGAACGGAACAAAATCTGTGTCGCCAACAGGCCCATTGCTAAGAGCAAAACGCCAATTTTTTTTGTTATTCCACAACCCATAAACCACATCCTTAAGGCTTCTAATTGCTAAAATTGAACTACACTTTATCTACTTATCAAGATCCATCGCCCCATACTTTAAGTTTGAAGCAAACAGACTTCCATACAAGTGGGCTTGTTAACCTACCCGCCGGGCAAAACACATTCGCTGCAAGACAACAGGGACCAGGCAACCGGAGACGACAAATGGACATAGTCCAGTTGAAATAAGTTTGCTAAGTGCAAGGAATTCAGACCCCACCAAAGGATTCCAATCACAACGGCAATAGCAACCCAGGAAAGGACGATATTCAAAATGGCCCGAATCACAGAAAATTTCTGCACCTCAGCCAATGCATTGATAAAAATAACAAGAGACCATATTGCAAGAAGCACTTTCGCAATAAGTACGCCGAACAGTAGAGCAATCTGAGCATTATGAATTGGCTGGCCCGTAGAAACAGATTGAAATAGGGGCAATCCAAATGCATAAAGCAAAAACACCCACAAGACAATGCTTATAACCAGAGGTACGCAAGACCAAGCGTACGCAGCTCTAACGGTAGAAAAGCTTCCTTGTCCCTTTAGCAGCTTTCCAACCGCATAGACAACCCAGCCCCAAATTCCGAAAATCGCCATTCCCCAAAGAGGTGCTATAATAAGGGCTAAAATCACAATAGGGATCAATGAGATCGTATTTCCCAACGCCAATGACTGAAACGCGTTCAATAGAGACAAAAACCCATAAATCCAGGCTAAAAGCCAGATTCCTTTTTTTGGATTCTCAGAAACAATCGAAGATATTGTTGCCCGAGGATTCGTCCAAATTGACAACCATGGATTTTGTGTACGCATCTACGCCTTCCTTATTCTATCAAGCGCCCAAGCTGATTATAGGATTTAAACTAATTATTTAACAACAAGTGAAACTAAAGAACTGCGTAAAGATAACTTATGATAAAAAAAATGAAAATAATAAAAACAAAAGAAAACAATTCAGAAACTACAATATTTAAAAAAGATTTCCCGATTGAAAAATCCTGAAGTTCCCGAACCGATTGAATCAAAAGGACAAAGGACCAAACACCTAAAATAAGCAGAATAAAATTCATAAACAAAGCCGCAGGTCCGGATACGGCGTGAATAAAGGTCATATCGGAATCGCTAATCAACAAAATCAGCCACATAAACAAAGAAATGCAGGAAGGGATCTTAGACCACGCAGCAGCCGTCCGTAAATGAGACATTGGCGCCTGCCCCCCGAACCACTTTCCTGTGATATAAAGGACCCATCCTGTGAAATATACCCAAATAACTCCCAAAAAAGGAGATAAGACAACACTTGCTAACAGAATGGCATAAAATGGAAAAGAGAGACCCAAAGACCAATAACTGGAACAAACCAAATTATTTTGAAGAGCGTAAATCGTTGCTAAATAAAACACTCCGAATTTTGGATTGAGGTTGACAATCGCCCGAATCGTCGGTCGAGGATTTGTCCACATCGAAATCCAGAAGCTAAGTCCGCCAACCATACCCACCCCGCAGATTTGATTAACAACTAAACCAGCCCTATTTATTAATCAAGAGACAGAGCTTAAAAGATGTCTTTGAGAACACCCTTTTAATCATCAATATCCAGCTCGAGCAGATCGAGGTCGACATCCGAAAAGAATGCATCATCAAACAAGACCTCATCCATGGCAAGCTCTTGAAGATTGTCTTCCTCGGAATATTCAATTTGGGGAATGTCTATAGGCAGTGCAGCCAAAACAAAAGATGTGAAAAGATAACAAATCATAACAACCTGTATAGCTTAGAGACAATCTCTGAATTAAATTTCAGTCGATTTTTAGGTTCTTTTGAGCCG
>DALYFE010000114.1:0-5649 GCA_031972195.1 Chlamydiales bacterium
AGCGTTGTACTCGATCGTTGCTTTATCGGTAGCCACTTCAACAAGCAAATCCCCGGCGCCTACTTTATCTCCCACTTTTTTATGCCATTTCGCAATCGTCCCCTCTTCCATGGTAGGAGACAGCTTCGGCATTGTCACTGTAAACGGCATAAAACCACCTTATTTTTCCTTTTGGACACAGTATGATTGATTCGGGAAGCTAGTGTCAAAATCTATTTAAAGAACTCGTTGCATCCGTCAGATCCGTTATATATAAATGGCAAAATCCAGTATAAAAAAATTATGGAACCATCTCATCTTTTTCACTTGGGAGCCACGACCCCTCAAAAAATTCGTTCAGGAGGGCATCGAGTGGATGCCAAAAAGGCAATATTCCCCGCATTGTCAGGCCTCTCCCTGTCGATTTTAACTTTGAAGCCCAAAGGGGTTAGAGAGCCCCACTGGCATCCCAATGCAGACGAACTGAGCTATTGTCTTGAAGGCAAAGCGATGATGACGATTTTTGGCCCGGGCAATACCCATGATACATTCTCAATAGAGCCCGGAGACATCGCCTTTGTTCCGGCAGGATTCATGCATCATATTGAAAATGTAGGCGGAGCTTCGTTGAAAATGCTGATTGCCTTCAATCACGAAGCGCCGGAAGATCTCGAAATTTCTTCAGGGATCAGTGCGATGAACAACCGCGTTCTGGGCTCTACGCTGAATGCCAAGGCAGAATTTTTCGAAACATTCGCTAAAACCATTGAGCCTATTTTTATCAGCGAAGAATCAAAGGCGGCAATCCCTACCCTGCCAATGACTACCAACCGATATAAAATGCGTTTGGAGGCAATCCAGCCCCAAGTCACCACAGCCGGCGGCACGGTCAAGATGAGCAACGGAACTCTTTTGCCTACGATGCAAGGGATTGCAATGTTCTCTCTGTATTTGGAAAAAAATGGCATCCGAGAGCCTCACTGGCACCCGAATGCCCATGAGTTGAATTATCTCATCTGCGGCTCTGTCAACATCACTTTGCTGTCTCCCGGAGGGAAAATCGACACTTTTTCCATGAAGCCCGGCGACATCAGTTTTCTTCCCCGCGGGTATTTTCATCATATTGAAAATACTTCGGATGCCCCATCGCGCCTGGCCGTATTTTTCAGCCACGACCATCCATCCGATATCGGCCTTTCCGGATGCTTGGGAGCCTATTCAAATGAAGTGTTAGCATCCCTTTTTAAAATTTCTCCTGAATCTCTCTCAAAACTCTCTAAATTCCAAGAAGACCGATTCGTAGTTCCCGGAGGGGGATAATCCCAAGAAATCACTTTTTCTCATTGTCTGAGTACCCATCTCAGTGATAAACTGGCCGGATGGACAGCCAGCCGATCCTACTCAAAAAAGTCACCGTGCATAATCTCAAAGGAGTGGATCTCACTCTTGAAACCGGAAAGCTGGTTGTCTTTACGGGCGTGTCCGGATCGGGGAAATCATCGCTTGCTTTCGATACGATCTATGTAGAGGGGCAAAGACGCTACATAGAATCCCTTTCCCACCAAGCGCGCCGCCATCTGGCAGAGCTGCCCAAACCTGAAGCTGAGAGCATTTCAGGAATTGCTCCCACGATTGCAATCGAACAAAAATTATCCGTCAGAACTCCCAGGTCCACTGTCGGCACGCTCACCGGAATTTACGATTTTCTACGAGTCCTGTATGCCAGGATCGGCATTCCCCACTGTCCGGTCAGCAATGAGCCCGTCGCAGCGCAAAGCAAAGAAAAAATTACCGCCCAAATCCAAAATCTCCCCAAAGGGGAAAAAATCATCATCCTGGCCCCTTATGCGAAGGGGAAAAAAGGAGAATTCGAAGAGGAGTTCGCAGAACTGCTTAGCAAAGGGTTTACCCGTTTGCGAGTCGATGGGGCGTGGACAGAACTGTCCGAACCCATTCGGCTCGATGGCAAAGTAGCGCATGACATCGATCTGGTGATCGATCGGCTCAAAGTCGAAGAAGAGTCGTTCTCGCGCATTGCGGAAGCGGTTTCCTTAGGTTTGGAATTAGGCAAAGGGCTTTGCAGCGTCTATCTTCCCGATCAAGAAGAAGAAAAGATGTTTTCTCAAACCGCTTTTTCACAAAAGTCAGGTCTCTCCTATGGGCCTCTAGCTCCTCATGATTTTTCTTTTAACCACCCTGCAGGCATGTGTCCGAACTGCCATGGCATTGGGATTGCCGCACAATTTGATCTTTCCAAAATCATCGATCCCAATTTAAGCATTGCGGAGGATTGCTGCGCGATCGGCAGCTCCTATCAAACCATCCGCTATGGGAACATCTACGACAACTTGGCAAGAATCTACAAATTCAATATCCATACTCCCTGGAAGGACCTTTCCGAAAAAGCAAAACATGCATTCTTGTATGGCACGGAACAAAAATGGACGCGCATGTTATTCGTCCATCCGGAAAAAAAGACAAAGTGGCATGAGCCAATTCGGTGGCAAGGCGTTTTGCATGAAGCCAAAGAAAGGCTGACTGCAGCAAAAAGCGATGTCTATCGAAAAAAACTCTCCGAACTGATGATCGAAACCGTTTGCCCATCTTGCAATGGCGCTCGTATTCGGCCCTATCCTGCGGCGGCCCAAATTGGAGGCAAGACCATCAGCGAAGTGGCAGCGATGCCTTTGGATGAAGCGCTTGCATTTTTTCAAAAACTCAAACTCTCTTCCCTCGAAGAAGAAATTGCAGCAGAACTGTTAAAAGAAATCCGCGAACGGCTCGTTTTTCTCATTGATGTGGGCCTAAGCTATCTTTCTTTGGACAGAACCTCTCCTACATTAAGCGGCGGAGAATCGCAAAGGGTCCGCCTGGCCTCTCAAATTGGAGCAGGTCTTGTCGGGACCATTTACGTCCTCGATGAACCGTCGATCGGCTTGCATCCGTCCGATCATCACAAATTAATTAAAACGCTCCTTCGCTTGCGCGATTTAGGCAACACCGTCCTGGTTGTCGAACACGATGAAGATACAATGCTTGCAGCAGATCTCATCGTCGATGTTGGTCCGGGAGCAGGCCAGCACGGAGGAGAAATCCTTGTTTGCGGAACCATCGATGCAGTGAAAAAAGAACCCCGTTCTTTAACCGGAGGCTACCTTTCGGGAAGATTGCGCATCGCTCCTCCAAAAAAACGGCGCAAATCCGAAGAAATGCTCACAGTGCATGGAGCCAAGCATCACAATCTTAAAAACCTAACCGTTTCGATCCCTTTGCATTCCCTCGTGTGCGTCACCGGCGTCTCAGGTTCAGGCAAGTCCTCGCTGATCTCTGATATCGTCTATCCTGCCCTTACCAACCATTTCCATCACGGAAAGCTCTCTGTTGGAGAACATCTGAAGATCGAATGATTGGAGCATCTCGATAAAATCATTGCCGTGGATCAATCGCCCATTGGAAGGACGCCGAGGTCGAATGCAGCCACTTACATCAAATTATTCGATGAGATTCGAGACCTGTTTGCAGAGCTTCCGGAAAGCAAAACACGCGGATTTGGCCCGGGACATTTTAGTTTCAACGTAAAAGAGGGCTCCTGCTCCTATTGCGAAGGATTGGGAAGCGTCCGAATCGATATGGATTTCATGGAAGATGCTTGGGTCGAATGTCCGCAGTGCAAAGGACGCCGTTTCGATCCGGATATTCTCGCAGTCCGCTTTAAAGAGAAAAGCATTGCCGATGTGCTGAATTTGGATGTTGAACATGCGCTGATCCTTTTTGAGGCGATTCCATCGATCCGCCGCAAACTGGAAATGCTCAGCCAGGTAGGCCTGAATTATTTAACTCTCGGACAATCGTCCACCACTCTCTCCGGAGGAGAGGCGCAAAGGATCAAACTTGCTAAAGAACTCGTCCGTCCCGGATCCAAAAAAACGCTCTATATTTTTGATGAACCGACAACCGGACTGCATAGCCACGACATCCAAAAATTCATTCAGATTTTACAAACGTTAGTGGATCTGGGAAATTCAGTGCTCGTCATTGAACATAACCTCGATCTCATCCAAACAGCCGACTGGATCATCGATTTGGGTCCGGGAGCCGGAAAATACGGAGGCAATTTAACGGGAGAAGGCCCTCCTGAACAAATTGCAAAACTCGACACTCCAACGGGAAACAGCCTCAAGAAAAAAGCTCCCCAAAAACCAGTCGTTTCAAAATCCTCGATTGCCCATACAAACACGCTACGCGTGGAGCATTGCTCGCAAAACAACCTGAAATCAGTCTCTCTAGAGATTCCCCGCAATCAAATCTCCGTATTTACCGGCCCTTCCGGTTCGGGCAAATCGTCCATGGCTTTTGAAACGCTCTATGCCGAAGGACAGCGCCGCTACACGGAAACTCTGCCCGCCTATGCCCGCTCGATGATCAAGCAACTTCCCAAACCAAAAGTCGATCGGATCGAAGGGCTCTCCCCTTCTATTGCGCTGGAACAAAAAACCGGCGGGCTCAATCCGCGAAGCACGATTGGCACAATCACCGAAATCTACGATTTGCTCCGTGTTCTCTACGCCCATTTGGGAACAGCTTATTGTCCGGAAACAGGCGATCCAATCCGCCAGATCAGCAAGGAGTTCATTGTCTCAAAAATCCTATCGCTTCCGCCGAATGAAAAAATCCACATTCTCTCTCCTTTGGTCCCATTAAAAAAAGAAACTGCAGAACAGCTGTTCGAACGGATCAATCGCTTAGGATTCTTAAGAATTCGGCTCAACGGGACCATTTATGAACTCGATGATGCAGTGCCTTGGGATTCTCACAAAAAAAATGAGCTCTACTTAGTCATCGATAGGCTGGCCGTCGATGCCAAAAACGAAAAAAGAATTTTCGAGGCCATTGAAAAAGCAACGCAGTGGTCAGATGGCATCGTTCTCATTGGAAGACCTAACGAGGATTTATTTTTCAATCTCGCTTTTGCCGTCGAAAAAACAGGAAAATCATATCCTCCGCTCACTCCGCAAACATTCTCCTTCAACCACGATGCCGGCATGTGCCTGGAGTGCCAGGGCCTTGGCATGACCTACGGCATTCAGTTGAATGCCAACAAACAAGTGCTCAGGCTCTCTCTTCTCGATCTTTGCCAAAGACTGTTTAAAGAAAAAGGGACTGATAAGGCATTCGGGCAAATCGAACAATACTTCAATGCCTGCGGCATTGATTGCGAAGAATCTCTAAAAAACCTCTCTCCAAAGGATCTCAACGTCATCTTCAATGGAGGCCCTGAAAAAGCGATTAAAAAATCAGGCGTTTTCCGCTGGGTAGGCCTGCATCCCTTTTTCGCCTCGGCCGTCCGCATGGGCAATAGCGCAATCCGCGAGGCGCTCCTCCCCTGGATGAGTACATCTACCTGCGGCAGCTGCGAGGGAAGCCGCTTGAACCCGTTGGCAAGAAATGTAAAAATCAACAATCTCTCGATTGCCCAATTTTGCGATCTTGAACTCGAAAAAGCCTATCTGTTCATCCAGGAACTCTCACTAGAAAGCGTTCCCTTTTTACGAGAGACCCATGCCCAAATTTGCAAATATCTCGAGTTTTTACTCTCCATCGGGCTGGGCTATTTATCCCTTGGAAGATCGGCCCCCACTTTAAGCGGCGGAGAATTGCAAAGGATTCGCC
>DALYFE010000114.1:5669-5967 GCA_031972195.1 Chlamydiales bacterium
TTACCTCCTGTCTTTATATCCTCGATGAACCCACTATCGGGCTGCATCCTCACAACAATGAACTGTTGAACCGCGCTCTCAAAGATCTTTGCAAACTCGGCAATACGTTGATCCTCGTCGAACACGATCCTATGACGATTCAGATTGCCGATGCCATCTTCGATTTTGGCCCGAAAGCAGGGAAAGAGGGAGGCAGGATCTGCGCAAGCGGCACCTATAAAGAAATCCTAAAAAATCCAAACTCGCTCACAGGCGCTTACTTAAGCGGAAAGAAAACGATTCCGATTCCTAAAAAAAG
>DALYFE010000115.1:0-5857 GCA_031972195.1 Chlamydiales bacterium
TCGTCGAGTTTTTGGATTATTTTGGCCGAATCGACTGAAATTTAATTCAGAGATTGTCTCTTGGGTAGAGAAAAGAGAAAAATCCTTATCTTTTTTTTCTTAATGGATAATGGGATGGGTTACGCAGGATGTCTATCGAGTAAACAGGTTTGAAGTAATCATTAAAACTATGAGAATGAGCGTTGCTGTACTTAAGAGAGTGTATGCGCTCGAAACCTTTTGTAACTCGATAGACATCGCGCAATTCATTTGGGTTCCTGTATATCGTCGTCGAAGATCTGTGAGATTTGTTATTTGCTTGTTTTCCAATTGTCTTTTTTCGCTTCCTGATAAATTTTCAATTAAAACAGCTTGTCCAAAATCAGAAAGAATCGCGATTTCCTCTTCGGTAACGAAGATGTTATTCCCATGTAAATCATTATGGAGCACTCCTGCATGATAGCAGGCTTCCAGAGCTTTTTCGATTTGCGTCAAATGCTCGGGATGCTTCAGGAGATACTTAGGATCGAGACGAATCATGCGATCCAAAGAACCTTTGCATATTTTAGAAACCGCATAGGCTTTTATTCGATTTCGTTTTTTGTTTGATTGCGTCGATTCTCTGGAGAAAAAGCGACTCGCATGAATATAGGGCGAGTCGACGATTTGAGACATCTGACATTCGTTCCTCAAGTCTTCGACTGAACGATGTCCGACTCCAATAGCGACATCGGTTCCTGCGCTTAAGCTTTTTACCTTATAGGCAGACTTATCGCTCCCGGCGCCTAAAAATTGGGCGGATCTTCCTCCGGGAATACTTTTGCAAGAGATCCGATTTCTTCCGGTGGGAACAATCGTTCCGTCGGCAAAGATAAGTAGCGATCGGGCAAGACTCGTCGACCGGTCTATTCCTCTTTCCTTTAGCGGATGACGTTTTTCCATTTTTCGGATCTTGATCGCTTCTTCGGGCTGCATAAAGGTTAAATGGTGAGACTTGACGAATTCGATCACGCTTTCTTCCGTCTTATCCCTTATAGCTTCATAAAACGCTTCGCGAGTCGTTACCTTTTGATCCGGAAATCGGGATAATAACATCGTCATAAACAGCCGTTTTTAATTAATTTAAATAATAATTATACAACAAATAATTGTTTTTTTGTGGTTTTTTTAGTGGTTATCTTGAGATGTTATCCCGAAATTATTGCTGCGCGCGCAGTTGTGGTTTTTGTTTTAAAAAATAATTTTACACCAGACAATCTACTTGCTGAGTATCGAGGGGCCCATTAAAATGGCTCTATAAAATAGCGAGATAGGTTGAATGGAATGCAAAGGCTGGATTGCTTTAGATATTGACGGTACGATCACTCTGGATGTGTATAGCGTGCCGGACGAAGTGATTGCCTATTTGCGCTCATTGCAAAGCGAAGGATGGCAGATCGCCATGGCAACGGGGCGGCCATTTCGTTTTGCTCAGATGGCCCTATCAGGTTTTGATTTTCCCTATCTCTTCTTGCCTCAAAATGGGTCTGCTGCTTTGCAAATGCCTGAAAAAACGGTTCTTTTTAAGAGGTTCCTTCCTTGGGATGCAATGGCTCTCATTGAGCAGGCATTTGAAGGGACCGGCACCAGTTTTATTGTATATATGGGGTTTGAGAGGGGAGATCTTTGCTATTTCCGCCCGGATCAATTCTCAAGCAATGATTTTTCTGAATTGCATGCCTGGCAAGAGAGGCAAAAAGAAGAGTGGAAGGCGGTAGATCGTTTTACATCCGATTTAATTCCTGAGTTTTCCTTGGTGAAATGTTTTGGTCCATTTCCTTTGATGCAAAAGATCGCTGCGCGTTTGATTGCAACCGAGCGTTTTCAGGTTTCTTTGCTTGTAAGTCCTTTGGATCCGCAAAGAGCTATTTTGCTCATTACAGATGTTCATGCATCCAAAGGGCTTTCTCTGAGAGAGGCTTTGCGCAGGCTGGACCGAGGCCATTTGGTGATTGCGGCAGGGGATGAGGAAAATGATATCAGTCTTTTGCGGGCGGCAGATATTAAAATCGCAATGCCGCATGCTCCGGATGCTTTGAAGAGCATGGCTGATTTGATTGCTCCGCCCACGGGGCAAAATGGGATCATTGAGGCATTGCAAAAGGCCATAAAACAGGGAAGGCAGGGCTAATGATTGATCTGGCTATATCTCCTAAAACACATGCTTCGAATGTAACTATGCTAGCTCTTGCAGCGGGACGAAAAAGACAAAGCCCGAGAACTGGATTTGTCCATTGTTTTCCGGGAGACGAGCGCGCTGTAGATACAATCCCCATTTACGAAAATATTTGTTTTGCCCTTTCGCTATTTCGTCAAAAAACTTCCGAGTCGGTATTGGAAGGAAGAGTGCTTTTAGAACGGCTCTTAGCTTTTCAGACAGAGGATGGAAACTTTCCGGCATACCTTCACGAATTTCCCAAGTGCCGAGATTTGTCTATGTCTCTTAAAGTAGCTCCGCTCCTTGTGCAAATCATGCGCCGTTTTGGTTCTTTGCTGGGAGTTGAATTGAAAGAAAAAATGGCTAGGTCTATTGAACTGGCCGTTCAATTTGCCGCAGATAAGGAATGGGCCCCTGTGTGGAAACACCGGTATCAAGCATTGCGCAACCAATCTTCTCACTTTTCTCCCAGCTCTCAGGAAGAATGGTTTGAATGGATTGTTAGCAAGCAATTGCTTGAAGAGGATATTGGCGAAGTTCCCTATGATCGGACGTTGCAGGTATTTTTGGGCGGGATGGAATTTCAGGAAAAAGGAGAGCCGGCCGTTTGGCCGATCGAATGGGCGCTTGCGGAAAGCGATGGATTTTCCAAACGTTTATTGCGGGATTGTGCAGCGATGGTCCGGGCATCTGCGCTGTTTCCTTTTGAGCATACTTCCCTCACATCTCCTTATTCCTATTCTGTGATTTCAGCTCCTCAAGGAGTTCGTTGGTTATGGAAAGGAGAACAGATTCATACCTTAAGCGTTCCTAATGCCCATCTTTGCGGCGATGAACTACAGTTTGTCCTTTCGGGTCCTGCCGACTGCGGCAAGGGAGCGCTTGTTGAGGCGGCTCTCTTTTGCAACCTATCTCCGGAGACGAATGTCTTGATTGAAGGGGTTCAGGGAACTATTTTCCGTCTTGGGGATCGGATCCAAATTATAGCAGGGGCCAAGATCTTTGAAGTGCAGTTTCATCTGGTTGAGGGAGAAGGGGATTTTATCGGGCACATTTCCCGAGCGAACCGGCCGGCCCAGACGGCGGCGAAAGGGGATTTGCGGTATGAAGTGTTCGATTGGCAGATTGGAATCCGGACGCTCCGCCGTTCTTCAGAATGCTGCTTGAAAGCTGTACTAAAACCAGGTAATGGTTCTAGCACAGCTTTCTTAAGCGCCCGGTATTCTTTCCGAAATTATGAAGTGATTGCAGGAGTTGCTGCAGCAGTGGAATAAGTGGTGTTTTGTTGCAAAGCTGCGCTGTCAACGGCAAGGCCCATGGCGTGCATCCCATTATCCACATAGAGAATCTCTCCTGTGATTGCAGATGCTAAAGGGGAGAGAAGAAAAGCCGAGGCAGCTCCTACTTCATCGCTTTCCAACTCTTTTGCAAGCGGGGCATTGGCTTTAAAATAGGTGATCATGTCGTCGATCATGCCGATGGCTTTTGCCGCCCTGCTTCGATAAGGGCCTGCCGAGATGGCGTTGACCCGGATATTCCACTTGCGGCCGGCTTCCCAGGCAAGAGTGCGCGTATCGCTTTCAAGAGCGGCTTTTGCAGAGCTCATGCCGCCGCCATATCCCGGAATCACCCTCTCCGAGGCGATGTAGGTAAGAGAGAGCGCAGCGCCTCCCGATTTCATGATGGGGCCAAAGTGTGCAAGCAGACTGATGAATGAGTACGAGGAGGAGCTCATTGCGGCGAGATACCCTTTGCGGGATGTATCAAGCAGCGATTTTGTCACTTCGGGGGCATTGGCAAGGCTGTGGACGAGAAGGTCGATTTGTCCAAAGTCCGCTTCGACTTGTTTGACAACGTCAGCGATTGTATAGCCGCTAAGGTCTGCGTAGCGTTTGTTTTCTCGGATTTCCTGCGGGACATCGTCCATTTGGTCGAATACGGCATCAATAGGGTAGATTTTTGCAAACTCAAGCATTTTGCCGTTGCTGAGTTTCCTGGATGCATCGAATTTTCCATTCGCTAGAGAAGTTTTGAAGATTTTCAGAATGGGGGCCCAAGTGCCGACAAGAATTTCGGCGCCGGCTTCCGCAAGAGCCTTTGCAATGGCCCAGCCAAAACCATGGTCATCGCCGATTCCGGCTATAAAAACTTTTTTTCCTCTTAAGTCGATTCCTAGCATAGTTCCTCGAATTTTTGCGGGCTTGAGCTTATCAAAAAAAGAGAGGAAGTTCAAAACAAAAAAAAGGAATATCTATTTTTTGCTTGAATGTGGGTGTAAAAATTTTTTATAACCGGAGTTTGGGAATTTTAACGGGGCATTTCATGCGAAGTATCGCAATTGTAAATCAAAAAGGGGGGTCCGGAAAAACGACCACCGCGGTGAATTTAGCCGCAGCCCTTGCAGAGTTTGGAAAGAAAGTGCTGCTGATTGATTTGGATCCGCAAGCCTCCGCTTCTTTGTGGTATGGGTTTAAAGAGCGGGGAAGAGCCCTTTACGAGGTCCTGACTGAAGACGGAAAGCTTGAAGATGCGATTGAAAAAACAAATATTGAATGTCTTCATATTGTCCCTTCTTCTCCGATTCTTGCCGGCGTAGAAAAGGCTTTGGCGTCAGAGGCTGGAGCGGAAAGTATTTTGCGCAATAAAGTGGCGATACTGCCCGACCGCCCTTGGGACTACCTGTTGATTGATTGTCCTCCAACCCTTGGAATTCTCTCTTTGAACGCCCTGACTTTAGCGGACGAGGTCTTGATTCCTGTGGAAGCGCACGTGATGGCCCTGCATGGACTCGTTCAGCTTTTGAAAACAATCAATTTAGTAAAGCAAAGGTTGAACCCCGATCTGGAAATTAGCGGGATTTTGCCATGCCGGGTCGATCAAAGAACCAAGCATTCTCAAGAGGTGGTAGCTCAGCTTAAAGTTCGATTTGAAGGAAAAATTTGCAAATCGATGATTCGAGAAAATATTCGTCTGGCGGAAGCGCCGCTCCACTTAAAACCAATCACCGTCTATGCTCCCAACTGCAATGGAGCGAAAGACTACCGGATGCTTGCTGAAGAAATGATGGATCAAAGAGTGCTTTCTACTTCTTTAGCTTAGAAGGCTTTATTTCTACCTGTCTACGCCATCCCTCAGCAGTCAAAACTCTTTCATGCACGATATGCTGAAAGGATTGCGGCGCTTTTTGAGGAGAAGAGCTCTTTTTTTGAGGCTGAGGCTCCGGGGTCTCCGGATTCTTTTTCTTTTTGAAGAAAATCATGCGCCCTAAGATATGCTTTCTTTCAAATCTTGTCAACGGGCTCAAAAGAACCTAAAAATGGACAGAATATGGGCTCCCATACATATTTTTAAGTTTACTTGTGCGGCAGGCAATGCTAAACTGGTGCACTCCATCAAGGGCAAAACAGGAGCGTCTTTATGACAAAAGTGAAGATTCAATACACCGGCGATTTGCGCACAGTATGCACCCACTTGGACTCCGGGATCCGGATTGAAACGGATGCTCCAAAAGATGTTGGAGGGAAGGGGGCTGCTTTTTCTCCTACGGATCTTCTGGGGGTCAGCGTTGCTTCTTGCATGTTAACGACCATGGCCATTGCTGCAGCCAGGCTTGGATTTAATCTGGAAGGGCTGGCGGCGGAAGTAGAGAAAGAAATGGTGTCTGCGCCGGTCCGTAGAATT